>JBBSNT010000117.1:0-10900 GCA_038260485.1 Aggregatilineales bacterium
AATGATACCGCTAATTTGCGCTTCAGGAGAAGTTTTCGCGGGCGGTTTTACGCGGATTTTACAATTGGCTCACCTGAATTGCGGTTGCAGGGGCAGGCTTCAAACCTACCCCTACGGTATGATTAATTTAGAGCTACTTGAGCGCGTTCATCCCCTCGAACATGCGCTTGATTGCGCCAGCGGTCTTTTCTGGCGTTTGCGCGTATGAGAAGCGTACCCAATCGGAACCCGCGTCGGAGAAATATTTGCCCGCGACGACTGCGACGCCATATTTCTCTGCGAGATAAGTCATCAAGCCTTCGCTGTCACCGAGATTGCTCGCTTGGATGTAAGGCGCGCAGTCAATGAAAGCGTAGTAACCGTCGCCCATGACGAAACGCACGCCTTGTTCGGTCAGTGCTTGGCGCAGCACGCGGCGGCTTTCCTTGGTCGGCTCGATGATCGGTGCGGCGGCTTGCTCGAAGCCCATCTCGTAGGCGGCGATAGCGACCGCTTGCGAGAAGTAGGACGGAATCACGCCGTGCGAGGCTTGGCTGACGATGTGCTTGACGACGGCTTTGCCTGCGAGCAAGTGCGCGCTGCGGATGTTCGACGCGCCGAGGCTCTTGGTCAAGCCATCGAGGAAGATCAACTTTTCACGCTGCTCCGGATCAAAGGCTTGCAGCACGACGTTAATGTCGTTGTGCCCGCCGTCGGTCACCCAGTGATAAATCCAGTCGAACAGTACGAAAGGATAGCCTGCATCGAGCGCTGTACGCGCTAGTTCGATTTGTTCGCTTAACGGGATCGTGCGTCCGGTCGGATTGTCGGGCGACGTGATCACGATTCCGGCGACCTTGCGTCCCTCGTACGCGGCGAGGTCAGCGCAGGCGCGGATCGCTTCTGGCGTATAGCGCCAGCCTTCTTCGGGGCGTCCCGGCGCAAGCATCACGTTCAAGCCGGCTGCGTAGGGACCCCAATTGTAGGTGATCCATGGCACGCGCGAGACAACCAGCACGCTGCCAACTTCGCCTGTGCCAAGTGCGATCATCGCGCCGTAGGCTTTCTGCAAGCCGTCGCGTCCACCCTGCGTAAAGACGATGTTGTCAGGACCCCAACCGGACGCAGCGTCAAGCTGCCAATAGGGACCGGCTGCTGCGGCGCGAAACTGTGCCGTTCCGAACGGCTGATCGTAGGCACTGCCGTGCTCTAACTGAAGTTGAAGCGCGCTTTCGAGGATTACACTAGGGACACCGGGCAGGCTTGCGCCGCCATCACCCTGCGAGGCGTCGAACGTGACGGCATCTGCACCGTTGCTGGCGCGGAAGACCTTGAGCGCGTCGCGGATCAAGAACATGCGCGACGGTGGGATCGTCATCATCTGACCGGGATAGCCATTCACCGGAATCTGGTATTCCGCTGGGACGACAAACTGCGGGGTATCTAAACTAGCGGTAACGTTTTCTTTTTCGACCAAGAGCAAAGCCTCCTTAAGCTAAAAACAAAAACACCCCGTATTATGCGGGGTGTGGGTATGCAAGCACATATCAACCCCGCCTAAGCTGGTGGGAAATGATTAGTGTCGGTGGTAATCGTGCGGCAAATCAGCATAATTTCGCCTGTGTATGATTGCAACGATTGTGCTATTTTAACAAACCGGCGTCAATGTGCAACAACATCGAAACTCCGCTGCAACAATTTGTGCAAACTGCCTTAATGGACATCGGCACTGGATGCTGCTAACTGACTGCGCTCAGCACGATTTTGCCGAAATTGCTGTTCGATTCCATGTATTGATGGGCTGCTTCAGCTTCCTCGAACGGAAAAACGCGGTCGATCACGGGTTTGATTTCGCCGCTGGTGAGGCGCTGCAGCCCGAATTCTGTGAAGGCTTGCACGAGTGTCGCTTTTTGGGTCAGCGGTGTGCGCCGCAATGTCGTGCCGCTGATCGTCAGGTTCTTCGCCATGATCGGCGCGATGCTCAGGTTGCCCGACACGCCGCCCATTAAACCGATTTGCAGCAAACGCCCGCCCTGTGCCAACGCTGCGAGATTGTCGTTCCAGTAGGGTGCGCCGACAAAGTCAAGGATCACGTCAACGCCTTCGTTGTCCGTTTCCGTGCGCACGCGCTCTAAAAACGACTCGGCTTTGTAATTGATCATCACGTTCGCGCCCAGTTCTTGGCAGTGTGCCAACTTTTCGCCGCTGCTGGCGGTCGTGAACACCCGTGCGCCTGCTGATCTGGCAAGCTGGATCGCCGCCGAACCGACACCGCTCCCACCCGCATGGACGAGCACAGACTCGCCGGAGCGCAAACTGCTGAGTACGAACAGGTTGAGGTATGCCGTCAGAAATGCTTCGGGGATTGCCGCCGCCTGTTCGAAATCGAGCACTTCGGGAATAGGCATCGCTGTTTCAAGCGGCACAGTTGCGTATTCGGCGTAACTGCCGCCCGTGACCAACGCCATCACGCGGTCACCAACCTGCCAATCGCCCGCTGCTTTTGCGACTTCGCCTGCCAGTTCGAGTCCCAGAATCGGTGACGCTCCCGGTGGCGGCGCGTAGCCGCCTCGTCGCTGGAGCAGGTCGGCACGGTTGAGCGCTGTTGCTTTGACGCGGACGAGCAGCTCACCACTGCTTGGCTGTGGCTCGTCGGCGTCGCCAACGTAGAGCGGGTCTTTAGGCTGATCGTAGAGGATTGCCTTCATCCGATGAAATTACTCCTGAACGTGCATGTGTACCCGTCGGCGATAATCGTCGAGCACGCTGCGCAGCGTTTCGGCTAAGGGGATGGCGGGTTGCCAGCCCGTTTCAGCGCGCAGCCGTGATGCATCGCCCCAGGATTTGCTGATTGTGCTGGGGCGCAGGCGAGCGGTATCGACACTGATGCGGATGTCTGCGCTGCTGAAGCTAAGCAGGAGGTCGAGTAGGTCTTGAACGCGATGCGTGACGCTGCTGGCGATATTATAGGCTTCGCCCGCTGTGCCGCGTGCCATGATCAGGGTATAAGCGTGGACGACATCGCGCACGTCAGTGAAGTCGCGTTCGGCGGTCAGGCTGCCGACGTGCATGACGGGCGCGTGTAATCCGGCTTCAATCTGCGCGATCTGGAAGGCAAAATCGGGCGCGACGAAGCCTCGATTCTGACCGGGTCCCAGATGGTTGAACGGACGCGCCCGTAGGATCGGCAGGTCGTTGCTCAGATAGTATTGCAGCGCAAGCATATCCTGCGTCACTTTGCTGACGCTGTAGGGGTTTGAGGGGCAAAAGGGAGCATCTTCGGTGGCGGGCGTGTCGCCCATGTGGTCGCCATAGATGTCGCCAGAACTGATGACCAGCAGGCGCGGCTTGATTTTGTGAGTTAAGCAGGCGAGGATCAGATTCAATTGGGCGCGGATGTTGTTTTCGAGCGTACTCCAGACGGCGTCATACGATTGTCCGACATTTGCCTGTGCCGCCAGATGATAAATTTGCTGTGGTCGCAGGTCGCCGATCAGTTTAGCGACGGCATGTTCGTCTCGTAGATCAAGCGTGTGATAGGTGATGTTGGGCAGCGGCGCGGCGAGAGCGCGGAAGGTCGTGCCGTGAATCTGGGCGTCAACCTCTGCGGCACTCAGTTCACGGATCAAATGCCGACCGGCAAATCCATCTGCGCCGGTAATCAGAATCTGCACGGGGTTATCCTTGCCTCTGGAAATCCGTGCGGATTATAATGGATTAACCACTGAGACGCCAAGCGCTAAAAACTGAGTGCAGAGATGCAAAGACTTTGATCGAGAGTCGCTTTGCCTTGAATCTTTTCTAGGGGTTCAAAATAGGCTGAGCTGCTGCGGGGGCTGGTGTCCGTCAAGCAGGAGATAGGGCGTGGCTTGTTCCGGCGCGCGGATGCCGATTTTACGCAGGTGGCTTAGATCATTCAGCCGTCCTTTGATCCGCGCTTTGAGAATAGCATCCGCGCCGACGGGACCGATGCCGGGGATTCGTAACAGTTGTTCGCGCGACGCTGTCATGATCTCGATGGGAGTGTGGCGCAGGTGAACGTCCGCCCATGCGCGCTTCGGATCAACATCGAGATCGAGGTTGCCTGATTGGGTGAAATTGAGTTCTTCGACGTCCCAGCCATAATCACGCAGCAGAAAACTTGCTTGATACAAGCGGTGTTCGCGCAGCGGGACGACGGCGGGCAAGTTCTCGAACGGCGTCTGAATCACGGGATTGAATGCCGAATAGTAGACACGGCTGAGCCGAAGTTGACGATACAGTTTGTCGCTCAGGGAGAGTAACTCGATGTCGGTATCGCCGACCGCGCCAACGACGAACTGTGTCACGATGCTCGTGCGCTTGCCTGTTGGCAGGTTTTGCCTTATTTCGTGTGCCCAGCGCAGCCGCTCTAGCAGGTCGCCTGCAAAGTCCTTCTTCGGTGCAAGCGCGGTCAGCCGCTCCGCCGTTGCGCCTTCGAGGTTGATCGAGACACGATCCGCCAGTTCGACCGCTCGCTTGACCTGATCGTATTCTGCACCGGGCATAATCTTGAGATGGACGTAACCGGGATAGCGATATTTGCGCCGGATGATCTCGACGGTATCGAGGATTTTATCCTGTGCTGTCACGCCGCCCTTGATGATCCCCGACGAGAGAAACAATCCTTCGACCTGCCGTGCTCGCTGAAGCTGATCGAACGCGCTAGCCAGTTCATCAGGACGAATGGTAACGCGCTGCATTTTGCCTCTTCCAGCGCGAAATGGGCAGTAGAAACAGTTCTTCTCGCAGGCGGTGGTCATCATCGTCTTGAGGATCGGCTTCTTGCCGGTCGGCGTGCTGACGTCCGAGATGCAGTCGGCGAGGCTGTGCGATTGAAAGCGCGGACGCTCGGATTGGGGCGAATCGCCTGAGGGTTCGAACAGGGTCGCGTCGCCGATCTGAGTCAGCTTTTGCATCGTATCAGGAACAGTGTGAATATACATAAAACTATTATATAGAACAAATGTTCAAAAAACAATGAGAATCGGGGTTTGAGGTCCGTTAGCTGTTTGGGTAGTGCTTACGGGTAAAGCGGTCTTAAGCTGGGCTGGGGTTGATCATCAGGTTTTGCAAGCCTTGCCCTATCAGTTTGCTGTAGATGACGCTCATTTCCTCGACGCTGTAGGGCATATTATGGTCAAGCCACCAACGAACCAACGCCATGATTGTGGCGACAGCGTGATTGGCGATGATTTCAGGCGGGACAATCTGCTGATGCGCAAATGGAATCGTGCGTAACATATCGGCGGCAATCGTTTCTTGGATGTCCTGCACAATGCGGCTCGTGCCCTGACTGCTGAATAAGACGCGAAAAAATGCCTGATTCGCGGCGATGTGCTGGAAGATCAATAAGCCTTCTGCTTCCCTTGATTTGTCAGGATTGTGCTCGATCAATCTCTCTAGCTCGATGACCACGCTTCTGAGCAGCTCAATCAGTAGATCGTCTTTTTCACGGAAATGCCGGAAAAAAGTCGAGTACGAGACGTTCGCGCGGTCGGTGATGTCGCGTATGCTGATCGAGTCATAACGCTTCTCGAGTGCCAGTATCACGAGTGCGTCCATCAGAGCGCGATACGTGCGTTGGATGCGCCGGTCGATTTTGGTCATTTTAGACACTTGTCTACTAAGCTGTAAACGAACGGATTTGCTTCTTGACTCTGATTGACGTCGTTTTATGATACACTCTAACGCATAATACACAATGTGACGTAAATCTTCAACGGGAGACTTGGCGAATGTTAGAAATGCTCGATATTGATCTCTATACGCCGGAAGTACTGCGTAATCCGCATCCAACATTAGCAAAGCTGCGTGTCGAAGCGCCACTGTATTATGTTCCGCACATTGAAATGAGTAGCAAGCCATGGCTGCTTACCCGCTACGATGATTCAATTGTGCTCCTAAATGACGAACGCTTCACAAAAGATATGACTCACATTCCGGGCAAGGAAAAATCCCGCAGTGGCGATATGATGATGCAGGCAGCAGCCTCGATTAACCGTCACATGCTCACGGTCGATCCGCCGGATCACACGCGGTTGCGGGCGCTGATTCATAAAGCGTTCACCCCGCGCATAATCCGCGAGTTGGAAGGGCGAATTCAGGAAATCACCGACGGATTGATCGACGAGATGTTGGCAAAAGGGCAGGTCGATTTCCTCACGAGTTTCGCTGTTCCGCTGCCTATCACGGTGATCGCGGAACTGCTTGGCATCCCGCAAGAGGATCAGGAGAAGTTCCGGTATTGGTCACAGACAATTGTGCTCGGCGGGTTGGAAAACAGCAAGCCGGACGAAGTTGCCGCCGCCGCGATTGACTTTATCATGTACTTCCACGAAATGTTCGACCAGCGCCGTGCCGAGCCGCGTGAGGATTTGATCACTGCGCTGGTTCAGGCAGAAGAAGCAGGCGAGAAGCTCGATCAGCAGGAATTGATCAGCATGGTTTTCCTGCTGCTGGTGGCGGGTCACGAGACAACGGTCAATTTGATCGCCAACGGGATGCTGGCACTGCTCCAACACCCGGAGCAGATGGCAAAACTACGCGATCAACCAGATTTGATTAAGAATGCTGTCGAGGAGATTCTGCGCTTCGATGGCCCGATTGGGAGTTCGACGATGCGCTGGGCGCTCGAACCCATCGAAATGTACGGACAGATGATTCAGCCGGGCGAGATGGTGCTGGCGTCACTACTTGGAGCGAATCGTGATCCTGAAGTGTTCCAGAATCCGAATCAGTTCGATATTACGCGCCCGCCGAGCAAGCATATTGCTTTCGGCAACGGCATTCACTACTGTGTCGGCGCGCCGCTCGCGCGCATGGAAGGTGCTATCGCGCTAAATATGCTGCTCAATCGCGCGCCGAATTTAGCGTTGGCGGCTGAAGTAGACGAACTCCAGTGGAATCCGACTCTGCTGCTGCACGGCATGAAAGCGATGCCGGTCACAGTTTAGGCGTTAACTCGACCTATCGGAGCGAGAGACATTTTTCCGCAATGGGTTATGTCTCCTTCTCCTCTGCGAAATCATCCTCACAACTGCGCTTTGATTGACGGAGTGTTGGAATTTCCTCGTGTACACGGCAATCGACGTAGCGGGTATTCTGTGAGTGAATGAAGTCAAGACGCTATGGAGGTGCGCAGCAGCACTACGCCCCTACGAATTGTGCTATTCGACGGTAACACTTTTAGCGAGGTTGCGCGGCTGATCCACATCTGCGCCGCGCAGCACAGCGACTTCGTAAGCGAGTAGTTGCAGCGGAATGACCGCCAGAATCGGCGCGAACAGCGGCGGCGCGTCAGGAATGTAGATCACCTCGTCCGCCTTTGAGGCGATGAAACGGTCGCCCTCAGTGGCGATAGCGATCACCTTGCCGTGACGTGCCTTCGCCTGCTCGATTTGGCTGATCATCTTGTCGTAGACGGCGTCGCGCAGCGCGATTGCCAACACGGGCATCTGCTTGTCGATCAGCGCAATCGGTCCATGCTTCATCTCGCCCGCCGGATAGCCTTCGGCGTGGATGTAACTGATCTCCTTGAGCTTGAGCGCGCCTTCGAGGGCAATCGGGTAGTTGATCCCACGCCCCAGATACAGGAAGTTCGCATAGTGATAAACGCGCTCTGCCAGTGTGCGAATGGCTTCATGCTGATCAAGCACGCGCCCGACCAGATCGGGCAGGCAGGCGATATCCTCAACGTAACAGCGCAGGTCAGCGGTGCTAAGCGTCGCGCGCATCTGCCCCAAAACCAGCGCCAGCAGCAGTTGATCCATGATACTTGTCGTGAAGGCTTTGGTCGAAGCTACGCCGATTTCGGGACCCGCGTTCATAGGGATCGTGCCATCGCTGAGGCGCATTGCTTGGTTGCCGACAGCGTTGACGATGCTCCATAGTGTTGCACCTTTTTCACGGGCTTCTTCGAGTGCCGCCAGCGTATCGACGGTTTCGCCGCTCTGCGTGATGGCGAGAACAGCCATTTTGTCGTCGATAATTGGATCGCGGTAGCGGTACTCGCTGCCGTAATCGACTTCGACGTTCAGTCGCGCCAACTGCTCCAGATAGAACTTGCCGACCAGCCCGCTGTAGTAGCTTGTGCCGCAGGCGACAATCACCATTCGCTGAAGCGAACGCGCGCGTTCAGGCGTGAGGTTGAGTTCCGGCAGTACGATGTCGCCGCGCTCGAAATCGACGCGCCCGCGCATAGTATCGGTTAGGCTGCGCGCCTGCTCGAAGATTTCCTTCTGCATGAAATGATCGTATTCGCCTTTTGCGGCGCTGATCGAATCCCACGCGATTTCATGGATTTCGGAATCGACTGGCACGCCGTCAAGCGTTTGCACGCTGACGCCGTCTGCCGTGATCGTTGCCACTTCGCGGCTTTCGAGGAAAATCATTTTGCGTGTCAGTTTGAGGATCGCGGGGATATCGGACGCGACGAAATTCTCGCCATCACCCAAACCGATAGCGACTCCGCCCGCATTGCCGATCCGCACCGCGACCAGTCGATCCGGCTGAGCTTTGCTGAGCACGACAATCGCGTGTGCGCCTTTAAGCTGCTGGACGGCTTGCTGTACTGCTGTTGTGAGATCGTGATGAGGATCTTCTTGGGCAAAACGCGCCACCAGATGCGCGATCACTTCTGTGTCGGTTTCGGACGCGAACTTGACACCGTCCACTGCGAGTTCGGCGCGCAGTTCAAGGTAATTTTCAACAATGCCGTTGTGGACGACGACGTAATCGCCATTCATGCTGGACTGAGGATGCGCGTTGTGTTCGGCAGGGACGCCATGCGTTGCCCAACGGGTGTGCCCGATGCCGATTTTTCCGTCGATGGGGAAGGCTGCGAGTTTCGTACGCAGGTTGATCAACTTGCCAACGTCGCGTCGCACGACGATATGATTATTCTGGATGATCGCGACTCCTGCCGAGTCGTAGCCGCGATATTCGAGCCGCTGCAAACCGTCAATGATCAGAGCTGTAGCGTCGCGCGTGCCAACGTAACCAACAATACCGCACATAGGGGAATCCTCCGTAGTAGGTGAGTACGCAAAGGCACAAATCCGCCGTGCTGCGCAAGCGCCGCAACTGTGCTAAAACCTCAGGCATCGCGGACGAATCCTCAAAAGGACTCATCATTGATGACTCGGTCTTGCGTTCCACACCCGCACCACTTGTCAGCCGGTCGCCCGGTGCTTTCGTGGTTTGTTTTCGTTGTACGAAGGTAGACAGACTGGGGACGGTGGTACGCCCCGGCGGCATCCGCTGAACTTTCGATTTTCGTGCCTAGCCTGTTTGAGCAAGCCTAGCACTTAGTCTCACGATGAGGTGAGAAACCGCCACCTCGTCAACTTGACTCACTCGCCCAAGCGAGTGACCAAGCCCATGCGCTATCTGTCAGCCGAAGTTGTTCGCGTCGCACCTCCTCGAATTTTCACAATCGATCAGTATCATAACGGCATTTCTATCGATTTGGAAATTCTGTTTTCGTGAAAAATTTCGCGGGGGTTATCTGGAGAAATTGCACAAGTTGGAGCGGCAAGCGACGTGCGTGTAGCTTTCAGATGAAAACTACACGAACTCCAAATACTCGGTCGTCGTCTTGCTCAAATCGCTGTAGACGCCACGTTTCGTCTCGTCAGTGACAGCCGCCGAAAGCTGGTACATCGCTTCGTCCATCATCGGGGTGAGCGCTTCGCGGGCGGCGCGTCCGTTTGCGCCTGTCTTAAACTTGAATGGCTTGCCAAAGTTGACCGTGATGGAGGTGCGCTTAAGGTGTTTCAGGTTATCGATCCAGCCGACCGCACCGGAGATCGCCGCCGGGATGATCACCGCGTCGGCTTTGGTGGCGATGTAAGCGAAACCGTCTTTCGGCTGCGACAAGCCTTCGGGATGGCGATGCCCTTCGGGTGCGATCAGGATCAACTGCCCGCTCTTGAGCAGTTCAATCGAGTTCATCAGCGCCTTGCGGTCAATCTCGCCCCGATTGATCGAATACGATCCCCACCACTTGACGAATGGCGCAAGGATCGGATTTTCCAGATTTTCGACCTTCGTCATCGGAATCACGAAACGCTGCTTAACGAAGCCCATGCACAGCACTGGATCGAGCAGGGTGATGTGGTTCATCATCAGCAGCGACGATCCATTGAGCGGAACGTTCTCTAGCCCGGTAATTTCGACCTTGAAAACGATGTTGAACACGAAGTCGATGAAGCTGCGCATGAGGCGTCGTCGCCACGCGAATTTGGGCTGCATGGCGACAAATTCTTGGACCGACGCAGTCATACTGCTCATCGCGGACTGTCCTTTCGGCTGCGGTTGCTGCTTTTACTGCTGCTGCGATTATTGCTGCGGCTCGAAGGCTTACCGCCTGTGCCTGATTTGGGACGCGGTGAAATGCGTTTCTTGCTGCTAGGCGGTCGATTTCGGTTGTCTGTTGATGGCGTTTCCGATGAACGCTCTGATGAGTCCGTATCCGCTGAGCGTCTTCCAGTCGGACGTGCGCCGCTTGGACGTGGCGAAATACGTTTCTTGCTGCTAGACGGTCGATTTCGATGGTCCGTTGATGACGTTTCCGACGACCGCCCCGATGAGTCCGTATCCGCTGAGCGTCTTCCGGTGGGACGTGCGCCGCTTGGACGTGGCGAAATACGTTTCTTGCTGCTGTAAGAGCGGCTGTCCGAAGATGACGTTTCTGACGAGCGCTCTGAAGAGTTCGAATCTGCTGATCGACTTCCGGTGGGGCGCGCGCCGCTTGGACGCGGCGAAATGCGTTTCTTGCCACTGTAAGAGCGGCTGTCCGAAGATGACGTTTCTGACGAGCGCTCTGAAGAGTTCGAATCTGCTGAGCGTCTTCCAGTCGGGCGTGCGCCGCGTGGTCGCGGCGCAATAAGCGTCTTGCCCC
>JBBSNT010000118.1:0-10874 GCA_038260485.1 Aggregatilineales bacterium
ACAATGGCGAACACGCCGTCGGTCAGCGTTTCGATGCGCGCCGTCGTGATCGACGACGACATGCGACTCAGTTCGATTTCTTCCGTCGGGGGGGTGGGTTCAGTCATAGCCTCAGTTGGTTTATTCATCGCTTCCGGTTTCAAATTATGAGTACAAGTGTACAGATGAAGCCAATCGCCTGCCAGACAGACAAACTGTACGAAAATCGATTGACTTTTTCAGACATAGTGTAGAATAAAAGCACATTCAATTAACTAACGCTAAGAGAAAATCCCATGATCATCGGCATCCCTAAAGAAATCAAGAACAACGAATACCGCGTGGCACTGCCACCGGGCGGCGTGCGCGAACTGGTGCGGCACGGCAACCAAGTCGTGGTCGAAACCAACGCCGGTTCGGGCAGCGGTTTCAGCGACGACGAATACGCGAACGCGGGCGCGAGCATCGCCGCGAGCGCCGCTGAAGTCTGGCAGGGTGCCAACATGGTGATCAAGGTGAAAGAGCCGCTGGCGAGCGAGTATCCCTACCTGCGCGACGACCTAATCCTGTTCACCTACCTGCACCTTGCCGCCAACGAAGAACTGACGCGCGCGCTGGTCGCCAGCGGCGTGACGGGTATCGCTTACGAGACGGTCGAACTCGCCAACGGGCATCTGCCCCTGCTCCAGCCGATGAGTGAGGTCGCCGGACGGATGTCTACCCAGATCGCGGCGCAGTACCTCGAAAAGCCGGAAGGCGGACGCGGCATCCTGATGGGCGGCGTCCCCGGCGTGCGTCCGGCGCACGTCGTGATCCTCGGCGGCGGCACCGTCGGCACCAACGCCGCGCAGATAGCGCTCGGCATGGGCGCGCAGGTCACGCTGCTCGACGTCAACACCGAACGGCTGCGCTACCTCGACGAAGTGCTGCATGGTCGGCTGGTGACGATGTACTCCAGCGAGGCGAACGTGATCGACTCGATCCGCAGCGCCGACGCCGTGATCGGTGCGGTGCTGGTGACGGGCGCACGCGCGCCGCAACTGATCACCCGTGACATGCTCTCGCTGATGCCGCGCAACAGTGTGATCGTGGACGTGGCGGTCGATCAAGGCGGCTGTGTCGAGACGACCCACGCGACCACGCACAGCGATCCCACTTATTTTGTCGATGATGTGCTGCATTATGGGGTCGCCAATATGCCGGGTGCCGTGCCGCGCACGTCGAGCTACGCGCTTTCGAACGCGACGCTGCGTTATGCGCTCAAGCTGGCGCGGGTAGACGCGAACAGCAGTTTGCACGCCGTCCTTGAGAGCGATCCGGCGCTGGCAAAGGGACTGAACGTCTATCAGGGGCAGGTCGTGCATCCGGCGGTCGCCGAGACATTCGGGATGCCGCTGGCGGCGTTTAGCGCCTAAGCCGCCATTTGTTTGAGACGTTCTGGAAAGACTGCCCGCATCCCCGACTTCAGAGAAGGGGCGAGAGCTTTTAAATACCCACGCGAGTGACACAGCGGTGAATCAACAGCGCGATCTAACTAGATCGCGCTCTGTTTGCTGATAACGGAATAATGTAGCGGCTAACTGTCGGGCAAGAGTTCGACGAAGCGCAGCGCGGCGATGTTGAGATTACACTCCGAGTGCGTGGCGACGGTGTAGACAGGCGATGCTGGATTACCGGACGGATCGAGCAGTTGCGTCACGAAATCAGCATCGCGTGCGACGTTGCCGAGCGCAATTTCGAAGCCGCCGGGACCAAAACCGGGCGCGCTACCGGTCGTCGTCGTCTGATCAACGCCTTCACCGACGATGTGAATGCCATAGCCGTTGAGCGCCGACCCATCATAATTCATGACTGATCCGGCGATGCTCGACCAGTTGCAAGCGCCCCGCGCGTCGGGGTTGGTGATGTAGATCACGCGGTCGTGCTGGAGTGTGAAGGGAAAGTCGCCCTGCTCGTCCGGCGGGACGGGCGTGCCCTGCGGCGTGCTGAAGCCTTCCAAGAAGATCGGCGTAAAGGTCAGCGACGGTGCGAGGGTTGGCAGCGGCGATGGCGTGTAGGTCTGGCTCGGCGTCAGCGTCAGCGACGGCACCGGGGTGAAGGTGGGCGTGTAGGTCGCCGTGATGACGATGGGCAGCGGCGTGGGTGGCGCAAGCAGATTGAGCGCGGAATACGGGTTCTGCCAGATCAACGCGAAGTAGGCGATCAACCCGCACGACGCCAGCAGAAAGACCCCCGTGATCAGATTGCGACCACGATTCCGCCCTGAATGATCGATAGGCGATGCGGCGGCAGGTCGGCGCGGCGGGTCTTTGAGCGGCGCGGTTTGCGGTTCTTCGTCCGGCAGCATGGGAAAACGGTCACGCGCACGCTTACGCCGCTGGCGCGGTTCGGGCGCAGGTGACGGCTCGTCCGCGAAGTCGTCTTCTGGCAGCGTGTCAGGCACAGGGGGTTCAGAGGGGCGCTGCCACCGTGATGTCTCGTCCGGCGGCAGCGACTCCTCAGAATCGCGCGGGTTTTTCGGATCGTCGCTCATAGCTTACGCTCCCTAGAACGGGCGCGTCTGCTCAAAGTTGACCAGCGCGAGGTTCCGAGTGCAGTTATCCGCCTCGAACGTCACAGTGACCTGCGGCGAGATGATCGTCCCCTGCGGCGATTGCAATTCGACAATGTAGCTGTTGCCCGTCAAGCTGGAATTGAGCGGCACTTCCCAGCCCGAAAAGCCGTAGAGCGTGTTCGACCCGCTTGCCACATAGAAATCAACACCGCCCGCGCCAAAGACATGAACACGCATCTGCAGAAGCGGCTGCCCGTTCAAGTCAAAAATCTGCCCGCCAATGCCCTGCCACGAACAGCCCGCCGTATTGGCAAAGTTGAGCGTGTAGATCACCTGTCCGTCTCGCAGCACGAAGGGATAGGGCGACGGCGGCGGTTCGGTCGGCTGGGGCGTGAAGCTGTTGAGCGTCGGTGTGACGCTCGGCGTCTGCGTCGCCGTGACCGCGAGGGTACTCGTAATCGTCAGCGATGCGGTGATGGTTGCGCTGGGCGCGAGCGTATCTTCAGGGCGCGGCGTATCGGTCGGCGGAATGATCTCGGTTGGCGCGACCGTAAAGGTCAGCGAGGGCGTCAGCGAAGGGATCAGCGTCCACGTCAGCGACGGCGTAATGCTCGGTGTGATCGTCGGCGTCAACGTCTCGGTGAACGTCGGGATAGGCGTATAGGTAGACGTAAACGTCGGGGTTGGTGAGGGCAAAACGGCAGCAGTCGGCAGCGCCATAACTACAGGCGTTGGCACGGGCGCGGGCGCAGCCATGCGCGTCGTCACTAGCAAAATTGCGATAAGCGTGAGCACCAGAAAGAAGATGCTGATGAGATTGTAGATTTGCGCTCTTCCTTGCCCCATGAAGTCCCCCAACTGTTAGAGATAAGTTTCAATTTGCGCGCCCAATGTCAGCATTTGCAACCAACTCTCGAAGCGTGCGCGCGCCAGTTCAGCGCGAGTACCCGCGTTAATCGGGCGAACCCCACGCTCTAGAGTCTGGATGACGTGCCAGCCCAATGACGTCTGGACGGGTCCGGCGATTTGCCCCGGTTCCAGTTCAAACGCAACCTTTGCCAAGGCAGGTTCGAGCAGTTCTTCCTGCGTAAACCAGCCTAAGTCGCCACCGCTGGTATTCGTGCTGGTGTCGAGCGAGTAAGTCGCCGCCAACGAGCCAAAATCTTCGCCATCGCGCAGCCGCGCGAGTAACTGGCTTGCCTGTTCCTGTGTACTGACCAGAATATGGCGGGCATGAACCTGTGCGACACTGGCATCAAGGTCGCTGGTGAGATGGTCGCGCATCCGGTTGGTGAGCAGCGTACTGCGCAGGCTGTGGCGCAGTTCGTCTTCGGTGTAGAGATTGTCTTGCAGCCACTGCTGCCATTGGCTGTCCCCGCCCGCGCTCTGGATCAAGCCCTGCAATTCCTGCTCGACTTCTTCAGGCGTGACCTCGATCTGGTTTGATGTCGCCGCCTGATCGATCAGCAGCTGCTGAACCATCGTGTCGAGCACCATCTTGGGAATCCCGCCGGGATCGGCTATCGGCTGCTGCTGATAGCGCGCGATCATGCGTTGATAAGCCGTCAAGGTAATTGCATCGTCATTGACGCGCGCCACAATTTCGTTTCCGGCATCGTCTTTCGGCAGCGTAGTGCCGCTAATGATGATCGAAGTCGGGTTGATGGCGACATTCTCTGGCGCTTGTACCGTGTTCACATCTGGTATCGAAGCAGCACCCGGCGCGCAAGCCGCCGCGCCCAAAACCGCCATCCATACGATCAAGAGGGAGAAACCATGCTTAAACTGTGACACATGTGCTCCTTCACCGAAAGATAGTCCCTTTATTATAGCCAAATGCCCATCTTCGCGCATAAACGTGGGAAAATTCGGCTATCGTCATGCAGCTTTGCATGAACCGGCAATTTAAAACGCAAAACCCCGACCAATACAGGTCGGGGTTTGTGGTGCCGAAGCCCGGACTCGAACCGGGGACCCACGCATTTTCAGTGCGTTGCTCTACCAGCTGAGCTACCTCGGCACGTTTCGGTAGTATAGCGAAAGCCATCTACACGGTCAAGTGGGGGTTTACGCGGGTCAGCGCGAGTTTTCACAGTGAACACGGATTTGCGAATATATTAGTGAAACGTTGAGCCATAAGGATAACCGTATGGAAAAGGTTTTGGGAATCGGCGGGTTCTTTTTTCGCGCAGCAGACCCGGACGCGCTGGCACGCTGGTATGCAGAAAATTTGGGTATTGACCCCGTGCCGACAGAATACGATGCCCCGTCGTGGACGCAGCAAGCAGGCGAGACCGTCTTTGCGCCGTTTCCAGAAACGACCGATTATTTCGGCAGCGCAAAGCAGCAGTGGATGATCAACTTTCGCGTGCGTGATCTCGACGCGATGGTCGCTCAGCTTCGCAGCCGGAGCATCGAGGTCACTGTTGACGACGAAGTCTACCCGAATGGTCGTTTCGCCCAGCTTGCCGACCCTGAAGGCAACCCGATTCAGTTATGGCAAGCTGCTGAATCAGATACCGTCTAGCAGGGGCTGGCTCAAAGGCTGGCTCAACCGACGGCATCGGTCGGCAGCACGCTGAGATCATAGTCGGCGTAGCTCTGGCGGCTGCCCGCCGGAAACAGCACCGTAATCGGATGCTGCGCACCGCTGACGATGAACGGCAGCACGAGCGAATCACCGCAGCGCAGCGTTGGCTGGTAAGCGCTGCCCCAACGCAGGTTGTCTGATCCTTCACCGTGACAGTCGAGCGTGAGCACGAACTCGCGATAGTTGTTGGGCGGCGCGCTGTCGAGGTTGATCGCCCGCACCCAGATCAAATCGCTGGTGTCCCCATTTGGCGTCGAAATCGACTGATGCAGGGTCGCGCTGGCGTCACGGTCAACCTGCACGAGCAGCGCATCGGCATCCGCCGGCGCGCTTGGGATGGCGGGGTTATGCACAGACGGCACACCGGCGCAATCGCCCGTCATCGTGATCAACGCGCCGGTGATCCAGCCCTGCTGCTCGTTGAAATCGACCATGATCCAGTCGTTATCGGTGTGCCCGATCACGGGCAGCGCAGCGTTGAGTGGCAGCAGACCGATCACGGCGTACTGATCGGCGGGGGCGCTGCGGATCAGTACGCTGGCTGCGCCGCCATTATCGGCGCGACAGTTGGCGGCGCGCAGGGTCGTCCCATCGACCGCTTGTGAGGCGATCACGGCGCTGCCCAGCGCGAGCGCAATCGTCCCGTTGGCTTTCGTATCGGCGGCGGTCAGCGCGATCTGGTATTGACCGGGATCACCCGCGAGCGTGACCTGCACACTCTGGAGTTTGTCGGTAAAGGCGGCGATGGTCTGCCCGGCGGCGTCGCGGATTTCAGCGGCAAAGGCGAAACCGGGCGAGGTGGAGTCCAGTTTAAGGCGGGTGGCGGTTGGTGCGGTGAAGTTGTAGAGGCGGGTGACACTGCTCGCCGTGCTGCCGCTGAAATCAACGCGGGTTTCACTATTGGCGGGCAGCCACGTCGCCAGCGCTTCGGGCTGAGCCGTAGGATGCGGCAGGAAGAGCAGCAGCGCAATCCCCACTAGCAGAATCGCCGGGATAACGAACAGGGCGTGCTTGATCAGGGATCGCGGGATCATCGGGCAGCCGATCTACTCAAATAGGCGTCTTCTTCATAGAAACGACTATAGAGGGAACGGCGAAATCTTCATCAACGCCAAGCCGCCTACTGACGTACTCGTGCCCATTTATGGGCGGAGGGTAAGCGTTGAGTGGCTTCGACGGGCGCGTCGTAAGGATCACAATGAGGCGGATTGCACGACCATTTCATCGAGCGTTGAAAGCAGGTTCTTGTTGATGAACAGCTTGGTCAAATAGCGGTTTGCGCCCGCTTCTAACGCCACACGTACTTCATCGGGATCGGGGAAAGCCGTCAGCACCAGCACGGGAAGTTTGGCGAATTCGACACGACTGCGCAACTGCTGGAGAAAGAGCAGCGCATGATTATCAGGCAAGGTTAAGTCGAGGACGACGACGTCAGGCAGCGGGTTACTCTGCAAGAACTGCGCGCCTGCCTGAACGCTGTCGATGACCAACGCATGAATCCGTTGATGCTCGATCAACCTCTCAATCAGATTCTTTACGTTTCCATCTTCCGTGATCACGAGCAAGTGCGCTTTTCTTCGATCCATACTATCAGCCTTGGCGTCGCTAAATTGCTCGCAAAAAAAACAGGTTCAGTTTATGAAAATAATTATTTACACTCAATAAAACGTATTGAGGATTGTCCGGCAAGTACGTTGTCAGGCTTGTTCGACAAGACTCGTCTGCAATCTGCCCCGGCGAATGACGAGCGCCCGTTCAAGCGCTTCGACGACTAACTGCTGCTCCTCCAGCAGCAGCCCATCGAGCAGTTCCGCGATGGCGTCGATTTGATTTTTTTCGACCTGATGCACCAGTTCTCGCCCCACTGGACCGAGATATAGGCACATCACCCGCGCGTCCGTCTCATGATGGAATCTCTCAACAAGCTGCGCGTCGAGCATCCGGCTAATCCAAATCGAGATCGAAGCGGGTGTCACATCCAAGCGCTCTGCCAGCGCTTTCTGCGAAATTCCCGGCTCGCGGTAGATCAAGTGCAGGGTTCGCAGTTGGTTGACGCTCAACTGCGCAACGACTTCGCTCGGTGTTTCTTCCTGCGTGAGTTCAAGCAGTCGTTGAAAAACAGCCAAGAACCGCGCCGCCAGACGAACGGTTTGCTTCTGCTCATCCGCCAAGCGCGCCATGCCATCCTCTAATTCGTTAAATAATTTAACGAATTATACAGAGGTTTCCGGAAAAACAACAAGAGCTTTCTACTTTTGCTCGCTAGGCTTGTCGCGGCTGGATAGAAGCGTTACCATCAGCATTATGTAAAGTGGAGGAATATTGATGAGCGACGAACGCGCCGAAGCGCTAGGGGAAATCGCCGCCGAAATTCGGGGCTGTACACGGTGCGACCTGTGGAAAAACAGGACGAAAGCCGTCCCCGGCGCGGGCAACATTCACGCGGACATCATGTTTATCGGTGAGGGACCCGGCTTCAACGAAGACAAGCAGGGCTTGCCCTTCGTCGGGCGCTCTGGCACGTATCTCGAATCGCTGCTCAAGCTGCTCGACCTCACGCGCGACGACGTGTTCATCACCAACGTGGTCAAGTGCCGCCCGCCGGAAAACCGCGATCCAACGCCCGCCGAAATCGCCACCTGCAAGCCCTATCTCGACCAGCAGATTAACCTAATCGACCCCTTGATGATCGTCACACTGGGGCGCTTCAGCATGGCGCGCTACTTCCCCAACGCCAAGATCACGAAGATTCACGGGCAGGCAAAGCTCGAAAACGGCAGGGCATATTACCCGCTGTTTCACCCGGCGGCAGTGCTGCGTAATCCCGGTTTGCAGCCAGAAATGGAGGGCGATTTCAAGCGGATTCCTGAAGTGCTCGATCAAGTGCGGAAATTGCGCGAGGCGGGCAAAAAGCCACCGCCGTCTGCGGGGGATGACGCACCACCCAAACAGATGTCGATGTTTTAGCCGATGCGCCGCTAGACGATCTTGGCGAGAGGCGCGATCTGCAAATCGTTGAGGAAAGCGTAGGCAGCAGCAAGCGTGCTGCAGGTGTGACAGGGCACGCCTAAAACGAGCATGATGGTCGAACCCAGCAGCCGAATGCCGGGGTTCGCGTGGACGATGATATTCCAGCCGGTGGGCGAAACGCGGTTGCTCTGCATCATCTCCATGACCCAACGTAGATTGGTCGGATACTCGTCCACGTCAAGCGTATCAATGATAATGTGGACGGGCGTTGTGCCCAACTGCGTGTACTCGACCGTCTTACGGTTAAGCTGAACCACGTCTTCAGAGGTCACCACTCCGGAGAGCTTCAGATTGATCACTTGCCGATTGACGTACCAATTGATTGCGTAACTCATCGACGACGGCGCTCTTATGAATACGTATACATTCATTTTATGCGGATCTAAATGCGATTACAAGGTTAGTAGATGGTTGTAATTCCGTAAAAATTTGTGAATTTTTAAGCGTTTTGGCGAGTCACGAAGGGAAACAATTTGACGGCAAAAATCTACCTATCGCTGGTATTTCACAATCACCAGCCGGTTGGCAATTTTGAAAGCGTTTTCGTCGAAGCCTACGACAGGAGCTATAAGCCGCTGGTGGAGGTGCTGGAACGGCATCCCAATATTCGCGTGGCGATGCACTTCACGGGCTGCCTGCGCGATTGGATTCTGCGTGAACACCCCGACTTGTACGAGCGAGCTAAGGCGCTGGTCGAGCGCGGTCAGTTGGAGATTCTAGGCGGCGCGTACTACGAGCCGATCCTCGTCATGCTCAGCGACGAGGACAAAATCGGACAAATGCAGCTCTTGAGCGATGCCGTCGAGGAAGATTTCGGTACGCGCCCGACGGGGATGTGGCTGGCGGAGCGCGTCTGGGAGCCATCGCTGGCACGTCCTATCGCGCAAGCGGGGCTGCGCTATGCCATCGTCGATGACACGCATTTCAATTTCACGGGCTTCAAGGACGAGGAACTGTTCGGCTACTACGTGACTGAAGAACAGGGCTACACGCTCAATATGTTCCCATCCTCGAAAGACCTGCGCTATATGCTGCCTTGGAGTCCGGTCGAGAACGTGATCGGCTGGCTGCGCGACAAAGCCGACCGCTTGAACGACCCGGTGATGCCGCCGCTGCTGGCGTTGATGGGCGACGACGGCGAGAAGTTCGGCATGTGGCCCGGCACGTTCCAGCACTGTTGGGTCAACGGCTACATGGATCGCTTATTCAGCGCCATCGAAGCCAACGCCGATTGGCTGGAGACGACCACGCCGGGGGCGTACCTGCGTCAATTTCCGGCGCGCGGTCGCGCTTATTTGCCGACCGGGTCGTACATGGAGATGACCGAGTGGGCGCTGCCCGCCGAACGGATGCACGAGATCAAGGCGCTGCGGATCGGCATCGAGCGCGAGATCGACCAGAAGCAGTGGAACGAACCCGGTCGCGCCGATTATCTGCGCCACGTTCTGCGCAACATACGCGGCGGCTTCTGGCGCAACTTTTTGGCGAAGTATCCCGAAGTCAACCAGATGCAGAAACGCGGCATGTACACCAGCCGCCGGATTCACGCGCTGCCCGATGGCGCTGCCAAAGCCGATGCGCTCAAGCACCTGTGGGCGTCACAGTGTAACTGCGCCTACTGGCACGGAGTCTTTGGCGGCATCTACCTGTTTCACATCCGCGCGGCGAACTACGCTAACCTGCTCGACGCCGAAGCGCTGATCCTCGACGATCAGGTGTCGGCTGAATTGATCGATTTCGACCTCGACAGCCACGCCGAGATCGTGATCAGCAGCAACCCGTTCGCCTTCGTGATCTCGTCGGCGTTTGGCGGCGCGCTGCTGGAATGGGACGACATCCCCAGCCGCTATAACCTGCTCAACATCATGACACGGCGGCGCGAAGGCTATCACCTCGACCTCGAACAAGCGGCGGGGCGCAGCGACGTGATCACGCCGGAGATGCCGCAGTGGAATGCGCCGGAGAACATCCACACGACGTGGGTACGTGCCAAGCAGTTGGGCTTAGAGCGCGATCTGGTGGTCGATTGGCATCGGCGCGGGTCGCTGATCGATCACTTCCTGAGCGACGACACCACGCTCGATCAATTCCGGCGCGCATCCTACAGCGAAGCGGGCGATTTCGTGCTAGGGGCGTATCAGGCGGACGTGGGCGGCAGCGGATCAAGCACCTGCACGATCACGCTGACGCGAGAGGGTCACGTCTGGGTCGGCGGGGTACAGCAGCCCGTGCGCGTCAGCAAGCGCCTGACGATCACGGCGGGCGTGCGCAGCCTTGAAGTCGAGTACAGCGTCACCAACCTCGCGGACGTGCCGCTGCATCTGCGCTTCGGCATCGAAACGAGTTACGGCTTCGACGGCGGCAATACCGAACTGTGCTACTTGGCGATCTTCGACGGCGCGACGGTCGGCTTAGGGCAAGTCGGCGCGAGCGACGACGTTCGCGGTTACCGCTTAGGGACGCAGATTCGCGGCTTCGAGGTCAACGTGACGCCGACGCAACCCGGATCGCTGTGGCGCTTCCCGCTCGAACCCGTGACCATGAGCGAAGGCGGCTACGAGCGCATCCATCAGGGGACGGTGTTGCTCAATCTGTACACGCTTGACCTCGCGCCGGGCGCAAGCTGGCAAAACACGCTGCGGCTGAAGATCAGCGACCTGAAGCAGCAGGAAATCAGCGATCCAGCGACCCTGACGACGACCGAAGGCGATGCGTCTGCGC
>JBBSNT010000119.1:0-10802 GCA_038260485.1 Aggregatilineales bacterium
CAAAAACGCCGCAGGAGTCCCGACGGCATTCCGACTATTCACAAATTGGATCAAAGATGCGCGAATAGAGTCGCAGTTGAAAAGGGACAACCCCGGCAGGTCAAATGTGGAGCAGCGTGCCAGCCATGAAAATTCCTCAAGCAGCGAACGAAAGGTCAGTATAGCGACTCTAGATGTTGGGGGGCAAGCATTCGCTGACGGTTTAAACCGCTAGCTATAAAATACCGAGCGATCCATACGGGCTATGTACGCGATTTCATCTATCGTAACTGGATGCGTGAAACGCGGGAAGGTGCTTTGTCTACCTCTGGAATTGCCGTCAATTACATCGTCAGCGCTACCCAACTTAATCGGCTCAGCTCCTCCAATCCGTTTGCCCATGATTTTAGACACGCCCGCAAATGTTAGGTACTATGAAGGAGTTCCCTTAACGTATCTTGTCGTTTCGACCCCGTCATCCTTGGAGTGAAGATGTATACTGTCGATCCTACTTTCTCTGTTTACAGCCTCATCGAGCGTATCCAACAAGAACGGATAGTGCTGAACCACCGTCGCACCATGTCGTTGATCAGCTACGAAATCGAAAACGCGGCGTTGATCGACGGTGTACACATTCGCATCTTCGCTGGCTTCCAATACTTGAGCAAATTTTTGCCGCAGGTGAAGCGCTATAAGCAGCTCGCTGCAACTGCCGAAGCGGTCTACGTGTTCGGCGTGCCTGACATACAGCCGCCGCCTATCCCTAACGTCCGTTACATCAACTTGACGTCGAGTGATCGACTCGCTAAAGAATGGTTCTTGATCGCGCACAGCATCGACTTTTCGAGCGCGCTGGCGACCGAGGAGATCAGCCAGTTCAGCGACCCGGATGATCAGCGCCAATTCAAAGGGGTTTGGACGTTCGAGGTCGAGATCGTCACGATTATGAACGATTGGCTGACCAGCCTCGTCGATGCGCGTCCGCTGGCAGATGCCGAAGGGCGGCACAACTACGAGCGCCAGCAGCAGTTGGTCGGCAAGAGTGTCGCCCGCCTTAGCCAAATGGCAGAGTCGCTTAAGCCAACGGCGACGATAGCGAGTGAAGTTGCCGACTCAATCCGCAATTCCGGCGCAGAGCCTGCGGAATAGATTGAGCACAGCAGCACTATCTCCTTCTCAATCGCTTTCTTTGCAGTTCACCCCTGCGCCAAGCCATTGCGGCGCTGCTTTCCGTGTAAAATAGAGGAACGTCATTACTGCCTGTGGAGGGATGTTGGAAGGACTCGTTGTTAAAGAGCAAAGCGGCTTCTTTTGGGTTGAGGCTGAAGACGGTCAGCGCTATATGTGTCGGCTGCGCGGGCGACTGTTGGAAGAAGCACAGTCGTCGGATATTGCCGCCATTGGCGACCGCGTGACGATCACGCCGATGGAGGACAATAGCGGCACGGTTGAGGCGGTCGCGCCGCGCACAAGCGTGATCTCGCGGGCGATGCGTACCGAGGGGAGTCGCGGCGCGGGAGCATCCGAGCGCGAGCAGGTGATCATGGCGAACGCCGAGCAAGCGCTGTTCGTCTTTGCCGCAACCGCGCCGACGCCCAATTTTCGCTTGCTCGACCGCTTTCTGGTCATGGGCGAAAAATCCGGAATTGACCAGCTCGTCGTTATCGTAAATAAGATCGACTTGCTCGATCGTGTTGCTGCGGAAGCCGAATTTGCGATCTACCGCGCGATGGGCTACACCGTTCTGCTGACCAGCGCACTCCTAGAGATCGGCATCGTTGAACTGAAGTCACTGCTCAAAGATCGGATTTCCGTCTTTACCGGACCCTCCGGTGTGGGCAAGACCAGCCTGCTCAATGATATTCAGCCGGGGTTAGGGCGGGCGATTAAGCAGGTCAGCCAAAACACGCAGGAAGGGATGCACACCACCCGCGACAGCGAGTTAGTCAAGCTGGAAGAAGGCGGTTATCTGGCGGACACGCCGGGTATCCGCAATTTGACGATTTGGGACGTCGAACCGGAAGAATTGGACGGCTATTACCGCGATATCACGCCGTTTATCGCACAGTGTCGTTTTCGAGATTGCACCCATCGCAACGAACCGGGCTGCGCGGTGCGCGCCGCCGTCGAACGGGGCGAGATCAACCGGACGCGCTATCAGAGTTATCTGAGCCTGCGTGAGGAACTGCAACAGGCTTACGCTCTATAGGTCAAGGGATTTGCGCCGCGCGCGATTTGTCTCGCGGAGAAGCGCAAGCAAAATAGCCAAAACTATGTCAAAATGCAAGCGATGAACGACCGCAAGTAGAGGAACACGCTGTGAAAGCCTCACTCGTCGGGCAGAAACTCGGCAAATATGAACTCACTGAACTCTTGGGTCAAGGCGGTATGGCGACGGTCTACAAAGCCTACCAGTCGGATATTGACCGTTATGTTGCCGTCAAAGTGCTGCCAACCCCTGAGAAGGACAACCAATTTGTCCAGCGTTTTCGTCTAGAAGCGCGTACTATTGCCCGGTTGCAGCACCCGCATATCCTGCCGTTGTACGACTATGGCGACGAGAATAACGTGCTCTTTCTCGTCATGGCGTATGCCGACGGGGGATCGCTGGCAGACCGCATCCGGCGCGGCGGGATGCCCCTTGCAGAGATTCAGCACGTTTTCGAGGAAACGGCGCGGGCGCTCGATTACGCCCACCGTCAAAGCGTTATTCACCGCGACATCAAGCCGGATAACATTCTGCTTGATCACGAGGGACACGCCCTGCTCTCAGACTTCGGCATCGTCAAGCTGCTGGAGAACAACGCCGGGACGAACATCACCCTGACAGAAGCGGGCGGCATTGTGGGAACGCCCGCCTATATGTCGCCTGAACAGGCGCAGGGACTACCACTGACGCACCAGACCGACATTTATTCGCTTGGAATTGTCGTCTACGAGATGCTGATCGGGTCGCTGCCGTTTTCGGCAGAAACGCCGATGCAGCTTGCCATCAAACACATCACGACGCCGGTACCGCCCGTGCTCAACCGCCGCTCAAACATGCCGCCCGCCCTTGATACGGTGCTCCAGCGCGCTTTGAATAAAGACCCAAGCCAGCGCTATGCCAGCGCGACCGATTTTTACGACGATTTCCGGCGCGTCATGCAGGGCGAGCCGCCGCGATCTACCGCCGTGACCGACATGGATACCGCGACCGCCCCTGCGGTTGCGCTTGATCTGGCGGCTTTCGTGACGCCTGAGGCTGTCCCATCGGTATCACCGACCGCCGCGCCGATTGGCACGCAGTCGTCATCCCCGAACCCGACCTTCTCGTCACCGTCGCAGCCGACCATCATCACGCAGTCCGCCTCGAATCCGCTGATCCTGTTGGGCGGTTTCGCCGTAATCGCGCTGCTGATTGTGGCGGTCGTATTCATTTTGCAGAATGGTACCCGACAAGCACCAGAAACACCCACGCAAGCCGCGCCGACTTCGGTCGTTGCGGTGGCAGCGACGGCGACTCCGCGTGCGCTGGCGGTTATCCCTGAAAACAACGCCGTGAACTTCGGCAAAGCCAGTTACAGCAGTCAGAACGCACCGGGCGACTCGATTAGCATTCAGGTCAATGAATTGGCGCAGCCGCCCAATGGGACGCATTATGCCGTGTGGTTGTTCAACACGCTGGACGACGATGCGCTGCATTTGGGCGACGTGCGGCTTGATCCGTTGGGCGATGGACAGTTGACCTACACCAGCGACAGCGCGTCGATGCTGCCGATTCATTACAATGCCGTCTTGATCACGCAGCAAGATGCGGACAGCGACGCTCCGAGCGGGCGCGTCCTCTATCACGGCAGCCTGCCCGCTGAAGTCATAAGCGCGCTCAGCCAAATTCTAGTCACATCACCGGATGGCATTCCGTCATCAGCGGGCGACACCATGACCAGTTTGCTCGATGGCGCGATCCAAGAGGCGAATATCGCCAAACAGCACGCGGGTTTAGCCGCCGCCGCGACCTCGTCCGGCAGCTTGCACACGCACGCCGAACACACGATCAACATTTTGCAAGGCACGAACGAGGATTATAACGGCAACGGGCGCGGTGAAAATCCGGGACGCGGCTACGGCATCCCCTACTTCCTCGACCGCATCGAGGCGCAGTTGGACAGCATCGCCGCCGCGCCGACGGCTGAGTCGCTGACGGACAACCAGATCGACTTAATCCGCGTTTGTATCGTCAATACGCGCGGCTGGATGAACGGGATTATCGACCGCGAGAGCCAATTCTTCACGGTCGAAGACCTCGCCAGCGTCCAGACTGAACTGCACGAGGCGACCGACTACGCCGACGCGCTGCTGAACGGTGTCGATCTCAACCAGAATGGGCGCGTTGACCCGTTTGAAGGCGAATGCGGCTTGCAGCAGATCAATTCCTTTGGCGTCGCTGTGGGCAACATGGACATTACCGCCGGGTCGCTCCCAGAGGTGGAATAGCTTTTGCCGCACTTCATCATCTCATCACGCAAAAAGATTGCAGGGGCGGGTTTAGAATCCGCCCCTACTTTGAAACCCGATCATCGCCCCTGTTTTCCTCTTTTCGGCGTGTTGATGCTGCTCGCCGTGCTTGCGGCATGTTCATCGCCGCCGCCGCCAACCGACGCACCGCGCAACCCGCCGACGCTCCCTGCACCGACGCAGTTTGTCGAAGCGCAAACGCCGGTCTCAATCAATAACGTGGCTAACCTGCGCTACTTGGGCAGGCTCGACCAGCCCGGTACGCTGAGCACGATTTTCGCTTACGCGATCTCGCCGGACTCGACGCGCCTCGTCGGCTTGAACAACGACGAAATGCTGGCGTGGGATCTGGTGACGGGCAGCCAGTTGTTCCAAACCGCGCGCAGCGAGGTCACGCACGTGTTCTATGCGCCTGACAAAACCGAAATCTACGGCATCGATGGCGACGGTACGGTCGGCGTCTTTGACGCGAATACCGGCGCGATTAAAACAACCTTTCCCGGTAATGACAGCCACAGCAGCGGCGCTGCTTTTTCGCCGGACGAGGGTTGGTTGGCGGTCAGCGGCGTCGATGGCACGATCAAGGTCTGGGATACTTACGCGCGGCAGTCGCTCGTGACGATCACGCCGGAGACGAACAGCAGCGAGATCACGGCGCTGGCGTTCTCGCCGGATGGGGAACGGCTCTCCTCAGCGGGCGTCGATGGCGTGGTGCGGGTCTGGCATTGGCGTGATCGTCAGCAGGTCGCGGAGACGACGCTCGACACGGCGATGCGCGTGGGGCTGCTGACATTCTCGCCCGATGCGAATACGCTCGCGATTGGCACGAACTTAAACGCGCAGCTCTGGTCGCTGACGGACACGACGCAGCGCTCTGTTCTCGATACCGGACAGGGCGGCGCGAGCGAAATCCTGAAATTTGCGACGGATGGGCGGTTTCTGCTGGCGGGCAATCGCGATACAGGCTTGAGCCTGTGGAATTTGGCGACGAGCGCGCTTGCCGCCCGGCTGCCGAATACGCAGGGGATGAGCGTATCGTCCTCGTTTTCGCCGGATGGTAGTTTGCTCTTGACGACGGTGCTCGGCGGGCAGGTGACGCTGTGGAACTTGGTGCAGTTGACGAACGAAACGGTCGGACAGTCGCGCATTGACGTTGGGACAGACCGTATTCTTACGGTGGAATGGACGGATGATGGTCGTCTGCTGCTGTTCTTCGACTCTGCCGGACCCGTTTATTTATGGGGTGTGGGCTAAATAAAAAGAGCGCCGCAAACGCGACACTCTTTTTGATTCTGCTAGTCCTGCGCGACGCTGTCCTGCGCTTGCGTTTCGGCGTCATCTTCCGGCTCGGCTTTCCAAACATCGTCAGCGATGTCGATGTAAAGCTGCCCGTCGAGGTGGTCGATCTCGTGCTGGAACACGCGCGCAAGCCAGTCCTTTGACTTAACGCGGATCGGCTTGCCATGACGATCCAGCCCTTTGACCAGCACAGTCTCGTAACGGTCGACTCTGCCGAAGAAGCCGGGGATCGAAAGGCAGGCTTCAACGCCTTCAACGGTTGTCTTGCTGTGCTTGACGATTTCCGGGTTGACGAGGACGTAGAGCACGCCCGCCTGTTCGCCGTATTCCGCTTTGCTCTCCTCGTCGTCGGGCAGACGCGCCACCAGCACGCGCTGACTCACGGCGACCTGCGGGGCGGCAAGCCCGACACCGGGGGCATCCATCATCGTATCGACCATGTCATCGACCAGCTTTTGGAATTTGTCGCCAAAGTCGGTGACACGCAGCGCTTTCTTACGGAGTACCGGGTTGTCCGGCTGAATTATTTCGCGTACAGCCATAACTCACTTGGGTTATTTGTCTATCAGAGTACGCCTAGTATAGCGCACTTTTCCGCCTATTTGCAGACGTAAAGCACGCTGTGACCGCGAAAAAACGGCGTATCACGCCAATACCGAGACGGTACTACTTGGCACTAGATGGACAGGACTACAATAGCCGTTGCTTTTGGATGAAATGGTTAAAGGCTTGATGTGACCCGGCGGCGAACGATTACCCTCTTTATCATCGTATTCTCGAACTTCCTCGGCGGCACGATTGTGCTGCCGACTCTGCCCCTCTACGCGCAGCGCCACTTTGCGATGTCTCCGGAAGTGATCTCGGCGCTGCTGGCGTCGTATTTCATCGCCCAATTTATCGCTGCACCCTTCATCGGCAAACTGTCGGATCGCTTTGGGCGCATCCCCGTGCTGATCATCAGCCAACTAGGGACGGTGCTCAGTTTCATCATGCTCGGCTTCGCGGCAAGTGTGCCGATGCTGTTCGCGGCGCGCATCCTCGACGGTATCACCGGCGGTAATGTGATCGTCGTGCAGGCGTACATCACCGACGTCAGCCCGCGCGAAAAGCGGACGCAGTCGCTCTCGCTGGTGTGGATGGCGTTTGGCTTGGGCTATATCCTCGGGCCGGCGATTGGCGGGTTCGTCGCGGCGGCGTTCAGCGAGCAGGCATCGTTCATGCTCGGCGCGGCGATTTCGCTGCTCTCGCTGGTGATGACGTGGCTGCTGCTCGACGAAACGCTGACGGCGGAGCGCCGCGCGATCATCAAGACGGTCAAACGGGCATCACTGAAGGCGCGCGACATTCTCGCCAACGTGCCGCTCTCGCTGATCCTGCTGATCGCGTTTGGGACACAGTTCGGCTTGTCGCTGCTGACCTCGATGATCACGCTGTTCGGTGAGGATGTGATCTTCGCCAGCCAATCGGCGAGTGCAGTCAACGTGGGCGTTGGCATTTTGCTGACCTGTATCGGCGTCGGGCAGTTTTTGACGCAGTTGGTGCTGATCAAGCCTGCTGTGGAGCGCTTCGGTGAGCGGCGGTTGGTGATCGTCGGGCTGACGCTGCGCGGTGTGAGCATGTTGATCTTCGTCGTGTTGGCGACGCCGTTTATGTCGGGCTTCGCACTGCTGCTGTTCGCGGGCGCGTCCGGCTTGATGATGCCGTCCCTGCAAGCGATGGCGACCGTTTCGGTCGAAGACGAGAGCCAAAACGGCGTGGTGATGGGCATCTACCAGTCGGCGATCAGTTTGGGGATTATTGCGGGGACGTCACTGGGCGGTAATTTCTACGGCATCGCGCCGACGCTGCCGTTTCTGATCGGCGGCGTGATCATGTTCATCATGCTGCTGCCCGGCGTGGTGCTGAATCGCCGGCTAGGACCCGTATCGGCGCGGCGAAAGAAGAAAGAACAGACCAGCGGCGCGGCGGTTTGAAACTCGCATCAGTGCTTGAAGTGGACGAAGATGCGCCCGAAGTTCTTATCGTCCTTCTCGACGCGGTGATACATAGCGCGGATGTGTTTCTGGTCGAGGTAGCGTAAAACCTTCTTCTTGAGCGCGCCGCTGCCCTTGCCGGGGATGATTTCGACCAGTTCGATCTTCTTATCGACCGCTTCCTGCATGATGCGGTTGAGTTCAGCGTCGATTTTGCCGCCCTTGTTGTAGATGTCGTGTAAGTCGAGCTTGAGCTTCGCCATTTAGGTTCCTCGTTTTAAACGATTGCGTTCAATGCCGCCGAAGACTTATTGTGCCGTACAACAGCGCATTCGTTTTGGGGAATGACGACCCGTTTGTGTGCCAAATGGACTGCCCACCTCTGCTGTGTCTACTACAACTGGTTGCTCGGCATCTCGCTCGACGAAACCCTGCATATCAAACATTTGGCTTACTCGCCATGATCTCAACTAGCACAACTGCTACTGAAGGAGTCGCTCAAGCGCTTTGTGCGGGAAATGGCGCAGATTGTAGGGGCGATCAATACAGGCTACGCTATCAATGCTGAATTGGGCGTTATAGATAACGCCCCTACGCGCTACTCGTCGGTCTTGAGCAGGCGTTCGCGGATGTCCTTGACGATGGTGCGCACCTGCGGGTCGCGCTCGATGTCTCCGCTGATCTTGTTGCAACTGTGCAGCACGGTGCTGTGCTTGCGACCGCCGAAGGCGTCACCGATTTGCGGGAGCGATGCCGACGTAATTTCGCGAGCGAGGAACATGGCGATCTGGCGCGCCTGATTGATCGCGCCGGTGCGGCGCTTGCCCGTCAGGTCGGCGACGCTCAGCCCGTGATGACGGGCGGTCAGCACCAGTACCTGATTGAGCGTGATGTGATTACGCGGGCGGCGGTAACCGTCGAGAATGTCCGAGGTCGTTTCGGTATCGAGCGGCTGGCGCGTGATCTGAGTCGTGGCGATCACTTGATTGAAGATGCCTTCAAGTTCGCGCACGTTGAGCTTGGCGCGTCCGGCGATCATCTCGCAGACGTGGCGCGGCAGGATGATCTGGCGTTCCTTCGCCCAGTTGTTGAGGATAGCGATCCGCGTCTCGTAGCTCGGCGGCTGCATGTCCATGACCAGCCCACCTCCGAAGCGCGAACGCAGACGGTCTTCGAGCGTGTTCAACTCGCGCGGGTGACGATCCGACGCGAGGACGATTTGCTTGTTAAAGGTGTAGAGCGCGGTAAAAGTGTGGAAGAATTCTTCCTGCGTGCTTTCTTTGCCCGAAATGAACTGGATATCATCGACGAGCAGCACATCTACCGAGCGATATTTCTCGCGGAACATGGCGGTTGTGCGCTGGCGAATAGCATCCACCAGATCGTTGGTAAAGACCTCTGACGGGATGTAGATCACGCGCAGGTTGCGCGCCTGACAAGCGTGGGCTATCGCTTGCAACAAGTGGGTTTTGCCTAAACCGACGCCCCCGTAAATAAAAAATGGGTTGTAGACGCTGGCGGGGCATTCAGCAACCGCTTGCGCGGCGGCGTAGATCGTCGCGTTCTCGCTGCCGTCGATGAAACGGTCAAAGGTGAAGCGAGCGTTTAGTTCGCTCTCTGGCAGATCAGGGCGCTGTGGGCGCGCGATCTGCTCGTGCAGCGGCGTCACAGGTGCGGCGGGGTCTTGTTGGGCAAGCAGACGGAACAACGGCATTTCTGGCTCGTTGTCCACAGTCATAGGGGATGCAGTAGGCTTGTTGATCTCGAAACGAAGTTCGACACTCGTTCCATAGACGTCACCGAGCACCCGGCGGACGTTACGGTACAGGCGATGCTGAAGCATATCACGGGCGAAGTTGTTGCGAACGCCCACCACGAACACCCCGTCTTCGACGCCGAGCAGCACCGCCCCACGCAGCCATGTATCAAAGCTGGCGCGGTCGAGCTGCATCTCTAGTTGATGAAAAGCGGCATTCCATGCGTCTTGCGGGTTCAAATCATAATCCTATTCGCTCTATTAGGCACTGTCTTTTGGGGTCTTTCTGAGAGACAGCGCTGCCTAATCCGACATAAAAAGAGGGAAAACAAACCTAACTCGGTCACGTCAGCCGGTTTTTAGCGTTCATATACGGTTGTTTTCGGTTGGTTTTTGCCCGCCGTGTAGACTTGAAGCAGCGGGTTAAACGTGTCTTGTTGAGTGAACTCAACCTGTCCTCAGTATAGCGGAATTCAGAGGGAGTCACAACAGATCAACCTTAAAAACCCGAAAATTTTAAGGTTGGGATATAACCCTACAAAGGGCTGCGCGCTGAAGTCCAAGAATGTAATTGTCGTGGGGTTGAGTCACCGAAGTGCTAAGCCGCTTTGTGGGATATATCGTGCTTTTGTCAGAGAAGGCGCGAAATATATCCCTAATAACCCAGATTGAAATATTAAGCGATTGTGAAAATGTGAATCTTTTAACATTGGGATAATTTCTACCAGAGCGGGTAATTCAAATAATTACAAAATGAGTGACGAATGAGTCTTTAAGCTTAAAACAGGCGAATATGACAAATTTTATTAAATTTTGTGGACTTTAAGAGATTTACTGTGTAGAATTTAAATTAGTTAAACTTCACCTTTCGATGATGCCAGAGGTAGAGCGATGTCAGACTATCGTGATGACCCCACCACGTACTACACCAATGAACCTGAAAAAGTGAACGTACCGATTCATTCGGAACATTCCGGAAAAGCCGACGTCATCAAGGTTTCGGCGAAATCGCGCTCGACTGCCGTCGCAGGTGCTATTGCGGCGGTCATGCGGGAGCATCACTATGCTGAAGTGCAAGCTATCGGCGCGGGGGCAGTCAACCAAGCCGTCAAGGCGCTGGCGATTGCACGCGGATACCTTGAAGGCGATCAAATCGATATTGTGTGTATACCCTATTTCACTGAAGTTGACATTGAAGGTCAAGAGCGCACCGCCGTTCGTTTCACGGTGGAACCCCGCCCCTAATCTATGATGCGTGTTGACCTTCATCTGCATACCAATGCTTCCGATGGACAATA
>JBBSNT010000120.1:0-10766 GCA_038260485.1 Aggregatilineales bacterium
AGCACGCGACCGTCAAGTCTGATCATCAGAGCATCTGGCACGACGGTTATGCCGATGTGTGGCAGCAAAACGGCGTCTGGACGAACGATGGTGGCGAAGCGCGTCTGCTGCGCCCACAGCATTTCAGCGACGTGAACGGGCGCAAGGTGGAATTCGACCGCGACTACCTGAAGCCGTTCATTGTTCGATTCGCGCACGAAATTCGTACTATTGATGCCGATGCGTTGGTTTTCATTGAAGCTGCGCCCGGTGGCGGCGAAAGTTTGACGTGGGCAGCCGACGATCCGCCCCAGATTGTCAACGCCGGACACTGGTACGATGCGCTCACGCTGATGAGCAAGCATTTTGAGGCGGATCGGGCGATTGATTTTGCGTCGGGACAGTTCATTATGGGCGAAGCCGAAGTCGCGGCGGCGCTTGTGCGGCAGGTGGGACACGTCAAAGACGAGATCGAGGGTGTGCCGACGCTGATCGGCGAGTTCGGGTTGCCGTTCGATCTCGACGAGAAACGCGCCTATGTCGATGGCGATTTCTCGATGCACGTTCGCGCGCTCGATCTGTATTTCGACGCGATGGACGCCAACTTGCTCAACTGCACGATTTGGAATTACACGGCGGACAACAGCAACGAACGCGGCGACCAATGGAACGACGAGGATTTGTCGATTTACAGCCGTGATCAGCGCTCGAACCCGAATGATATTAATTCCGGTGGGCGGGCGCTCGAAGCGATTGTGCGCCCCTATGCGCAGCGTATCGCGGGCGAGCCGCTGCGGATGGCTTTCGAGTTAGAGACGCAGGTATTCGAACTGGAATTCCGTCACGATCCGGCGGTTAGCGGACAGACTGAGATTTTCGTTCCGCTCTATCAATATGATGGCGAGATTCAGGTTGAAGTCTCGGACGGTCGTTACCATTACGACCACGAGGCGCAGCTCCTGACCTATACCCATTCACTGGATCACGCGACACACACGATTAGTATCGCACGGGCGTAGCAGCGGGTCAATCACAGGGCAGGTTTCAAACCTGCCCCACGGGTAGCGTTAGTGAAAGGGGCTGCCCCTACAGTTTAACCATTATGATCGCTACAATGAGCGTGAACAATCACGCTCTTTTTATCTAATGGTCAAGCAAAATCTATGGCTGTAACGGAAACTAACCGTTCGCTGACTCTCGCGCACGGCACGCTCGACTTCCCGATTTTTCTCCCCGATGCGACGCGCGGCGTCGTGCGCGCGACCGACAGTGCTGACCTCGAAGGCTGCGGCGTGACTGGACTGGTCATGAGCACGTTTCACCTGATGCAGCACCCCGGATCGACCGTGATTCAGCAGCACGGCGGGCTGCATGCCTTCACAAATTGGGATCACCCGATTGTGACGGATTCGGGCGGCTTTCAGGTTTATTCGCTGGTGCGCCAGAACCCGAAATCGGGTAGCTTGAGCGAAAAGGGGATGGTCTACCGCGCTGAAGATGGCTCGAAATACAACCTGACGCCCGAGAAGAGCATTCAGCTACAGGTGAGCTATGGCGGTGACATCGTGTTCTGCTTCGACGACTGCACGCATGTTGACGACACGCCCGAAGCGCAGATCGATTCGGTGCGCCGGACGATCAAGTGGGCGAAACGCTGCCGTGCTGAGTTCGATCACCTCATGCAGCAGAAGAAAGTTGAGGCGGGCGACCGTCCGCTGCTGTTCGGCGTAGTGCAGGGCGGCGGTGACCTCGATTTGCGCCGTCAGTGCGCCGAAGCGCTGCTCGAAATTGGCTTCGATGGCTACGGCTACGGCGGTTATCCGCTTGACGGCGAAGGGCATCTGCTGACCGAAGTGTTCGCCTATTTGCGCGAATTGATCCCCGCGCAGTACCCGATTCACGCGCTCGGCGTCGGGCATCCGCAAAGCGTGGTGGACTGTACGCGGCTCGGTTACGATATTTTTGACAGCGCACTGCCGACCCGCGATGCTCGTAAGGGGCGGATTTACCGCTTCAAGAGCGAGCCGACTGTGATGGATTTTAGCGGCAAGTGGTTCGACTACATCTATATCGAGGACAAGAAACACATCCGCGATACGCGCCCGATCTCGCCGTTCTGCGACTGTGCAGCGTGTTCGGGTTATTCGCTAGCATACTTGCAGCACCTCTATCACGTCGGTGATTCACTTTATATGCGCTTGGCGACGATCCACAATCTGTACTTCATGAATCAGTTGATCGCTCGACTTCGTGCGCTGGGAAGCGTCGGTGGCTAATCTGGATGCTGTGATTGAGGCGGTGCAGGCGAGCAGCAAGTATCACAGCGTCGCACCGGAATTCGTTGGCAAAGTCGCGGCGGAAGAACTCTCTAAGCGCCCGAAGCTCAAAGAGGCGATCAAGGCGACCAAGAATCGCCTGCATCAAGTGGCGGGCGCATACCTGAGCGCACCTCCGGATTACGCTGCATGGCTGGCTCGGCTGGAGTCGGCGAACGACGCCGACGAACGGCGTGTTGTATGCCGCGCGCTGATGCAAATGCACGCCTCGTCACGCGAACGCCTGCCAATCCTCGACGATTTTTATCACCGAATCCTCGCTGATATCGCGCCTGTCCATTCCGTGCTGGACATCGCCTGTGGGCTGAATCCGCTGGCGATCCCGTTTATGCTGCTGGCAGACGGGGCAACTTACATCGCCTGCGACATTTACACCGATCTGGCGGATTTCTTCAATCAAGCGCTGCCGCTGCTCGGCGTGGCTGGATCGGCGCTGGCGGTGGACGTGACGCAGACGATCCCGCAGCAGCAGGTCGATCTGGCGCTGATCATCAAGGCGATCCCGTGTTTGGAGCAAGTCGAGAAGGGGATCGGTTCCTCGCTGCTCAAACGTGTTCAAGCGGATCACGTCCTTGTATCCTATCCGTCACGGAGTCTCGGCGGCACAACGAAGGGAATGCGCGCGACTTACGAGGCGCAGTTCAACGAATTGGTCGCGGGGCAAGGGTGGACAATCCGGCGGTATGATTTTTCGAGTGAGTTGGCGTTCTTGGTGACAAAAGATTAAATGCAAAGGCGCAAAGTTTTTAGGGGAAGTTTCTTTGCGTTGAAGCTCTTATTGTTTGCCGTGTACTAGCAGCGTGACCTCGCCGCGAATCGGTTCGGTGGCGAAGTGATTGATTAGCTCGCCCAATGTGCCACGCGCGAACTCCTCGAACAGCTTGGTCAATTCCAGCCCGACGACAGCTTGGCGGTCGCCGTAAACTTCGCGTATGGCGGTTAGCGTCTTGACTAGGCGGTTGGGGCTTTCGTAGAAGATCAATGTTTCGAGGAAGTTGGCGCGATCCGCCAGATAAGCGCGCAGTTCGCCTGCTTTGCGCGGCGGGAAACTGTAAAAGCGAAAGGCTGCGCTGGGCAAACCTGACGCCGTGATCGCGGTCGTGATCGCGGTCGCACCGGGTAGCGCGATCACGCGGATTCCTGCGTCGATAGCCCCGGCGATCAACTCGTAGCCGGGGTCAGAGATGCCGGGTGTTCCGGCGTCGGTGATGATCGCCACGTCGCCCGCGTCGAGCGCGTCGAGCAGAGCGCTGGTTTTCGTCTGCTTATTATGTTCGTGATAGCTGGTCAGCCGCGTTTTAATGGCATAATGATTGAGTAACTTGCGTGAATGGCGCGTATCTTCGGCAGCAATTAAACTGACACTGTGCAGAACACGCAGTGCGCGCAGGGTGATGTCTTCTAGATTGCCGATTGGGGTGGGGACGACGTACAAAGCGCCCATTACTGCCCGGCGTTAATGACGTAGACGATGCCGACCAAGCCCATCTGCGTGCGGATCACGCCTCTGGACTTCATCCGCTCTAGCAGCTTTTTAGTGCGTGAACCGGCTTGAAGGTCTTTGCCAAAGAGGAGTTCTTTAGCCTGATCAATCGACAAGCCGCGCGTACCCGCCATGCGGAAAGCGTCGAGTAGGAGCTTAATGTTTTCGTCTTGACTGCGATTTGCCATTCTGTTCCCGTTAATTTTTAAAATTATTATGTATGATGATAAAGATAATGGATCGTTGAAATCTTGTAAAGTAGGCAGTTGGTGGGAAATGGAAAACGGACACCCGGAAAACGATTTCGTCATTATTCATCGCAATGATGCAGTGGATAAATCGGATCATGGGCTGGTGCGCGAATTCGGCGTTTCGGGCACGACCAGCCGCAGCCAACACCTGAGCATAGTGTTCGGAATCATTCCGCTGGGGACGAAATCGACGCGGCACTATCACCCGTTCGAGACGGCGCTTTATGTGCTCTCCGGCTCGGTGCGGGCTTATTTTGGTCCGAACGAAGAGCATGGCGTTGAGGTGGCTGCCGGAGATTTCCTCTACATTCCGGCGGGCATGATCCACAGCACCGAAAACATAGGAAATACGCCTGTTGAGTACATTCTCGCGCGGGCGGCGGCAGAGGACGAAGCCATTAGCGCAGACGCGGATGCCGAACCCGACGATGAATTGACTCAAAGCGATTTATGAACTGGTCGGGGCGGTGAGTATTGCATGGCAATATTCACCGCCCCGGCGTGCCTTATTCATCTTCAGGGAACATGACAGACAGGTCGGCGGCTTGCAGCTTGGCGTCGAGTTCGACGTAGCGCTTCCAGAGACGATACATGATGGCGGCGGGGTCAGTTTGGACGCCCTGCGCGGCGAAGTAGTCGCAGACGCGGCTGATGTCGCGATCTAGAATCTTGTACGCCTGTGTGTTGCTGTGACTGTCCGTCACCTGTGGGAAGTCGATCAGTGTAATATCGCCGTCCCAGTAGAGAATGTTATAGGCGGATAGGTCGCCGTGAATCACGCCGTTAGCCAGCATGATCTCGATGTTTCGCATGACTGTGACGAATAGAGGCTGCGCTTCGTCACGATCTGGTTTGATTTCGCTGAGCGTGGGCGCGGCGAGGTTCGCGTCGCCGCAGTAGCTCATCAGCAGCGCGTTTTCGGCGCTCGATATTGGCTGCGGCACGTCTGCACCTGCATGGTGAAGCTGCTGGAGCGTCTTGTATTCGTACATCAGCCACGAGGTGTGCGCGACCTGCGCGCCGAATAACGATTTCTTGTCGATGGCGCGCATGACACGGTGATCGGTCGTCTTGACGATTTTGCCGTCCGCCGTGAGCACATTGCGCCCTTCGCGGTACATTTTGTCGTTGCGCAGGTTGCGGAACATGCGGGGGCGGTAAACCTTCGCGGCGACCAGTTCCAGCCCCGTGCCGGGGTGCGCTGCGCAGCGGTAGACGTTGGCTTCTTTGCCGCCTTTGACGCGCGCGAGCACATCGGTGATCAAACCGCGATCATAGAAGGGGCGCAGTGATTCGAGCAGCCAGCCCTCCTCAAAGCGACCGGGTACATAGGTGGTTTTGAAGCTCACTTCGTTGACCGTGTCGTCGGCGATTTCTTCAATGACGGCGTGCTGCTGTTTCTTCGGTTGGTGATGCGCTTCCGGTTTACGTTGCCGCCGTGCTTGGCGATCGATATTCATGGGGTCGAACTGTATTTCGTATTCTTCGTACATTTCGAAGTCGTTCAAGGTTGAACATTCCTCTTTTGGTTAGAGTCAATCAACTTCTCTGATCAACAGGATCAGAAGCGAAATAGAATGGGCAACGATGGGTTGGTTGACTTAACCGGACGCGCGTTCAGCACTGGGGGAGTCAACAGGCAACGCCATCACCTAGAATCAAAGGTGAATTGGGAGATACGCCTGTTGGGTTGTACTTGAGAGTCAGAAAACTTGCGTAGACTTAAGCACCAGCAGACGTATCGTAGCTAACAAGGGTTAAATTGGACATATACGCCTCCTGCTGGACTAGCTCGGATCAACATTTTGCAGTATAGCATAAGTTCTTACGGCTTGTAAAGAGGGTTGCTAAAAGTCCAGCATGGGGCATGGTGGAGATTTGATAGATGGCTGCTGACATCAGCGTGATTGGCGCGCTCAATGCCGACATGATCGTTCGTGGTGATGCGCTGCTGGATTTGGAGGCGCTGCAACACTGGAGCAGCGCCGCACAGATCGACTTACGAGCGGGTGGATCGGTTGGGTACACCGTTCAGGTGCTGGCGCGGATGGGCTTAGACGTGCGCGTGAGTTCATGTTAAGCGGGCGATCCGTTTGGCGCGCTGGTCGAAGGCGCGCTGCGCGAACTCGGCGTTGATCTGGCGCTGGTGGAGCGGATAGCGGACTGTGTGAGCGGCTTAGCGCTCTATCTACTCCTTTTTGGCAGCCGCAAGCGCCCGCTGGTTTATCGCTTGCCGACCCATCCGTTGTGGCAGACGGCATTTACACCTGAGGCGGCAGAAAGCCTACTCGATGCACGTGCTTAGCATTTGGGTGGCTATCTGCATTTTGAAGCGGCATGGCACGGCGGTCGATTTGTTCCGTGAGGCGCGGGTGCGCGGCGTGATCACGTCGCTCGATCCGCAATTTCCGCTGGCAGCGATGCAGGGGATTTGGCTTCCAGCGCTCGACGATTTACTGCCACTTGTCGACTTTCTATTTTGCGACGCGGATGAGCCGCTGTGTCTGACGGGCGAATCAGATGTTGCGCGAGCAGCAGACGTGCTGCTTGATGCCGGAGCGCGGCACGTCGTCGTCAAGTGTGGCGCGGCAGGTGCGGCGATTTATGCCGGAAGCCAGCAGTTTGCTCAGGAGGCGTTTTTGCCGGACGCGCTCACCGATACGGTCGGCGCAGGCGACGTTTATGACGCAGGCTTTCTCTACGGTTTGCTGCAAGGCTGGGGACTGCCGCGCTGTGCGCTGTTCGCCTGTATTGCTGCGGGATTCAGCGCAGCGAGCGTCGGCAGCACGATTCCTGATCTGCCCGTGCTGTTGGCTGAGTTGGCGAAGCATTAGCGACTCAGCAGCCGCTTGATCCGCCCCCAGATTGTGCGCCTGCGCCTGCTGATAGCGTCATATTGCGGACGACCCTGTTCATCTTTGGGCGCAGCATCGCCTAGATTGACGCGGCAGGATGCGCAGTAGCGGGCGTTATCCGCGTTGCGATGTCCGCAGTTGGGGCAGATGATCATGACAGCCGATTAGGTTCGCAGATAGGATGCGCCGTTGACGTCTACGATTGCGCCGGTTGAGAAGAACGCTTCGTCTGAGGCATAAAACACGACCACTGCTGCAACGTCGGCGGGCGTGGCGACGCGCTTGAGCGGGCTTTGATTGCGAACGGCTTCTCCCTGTGGGCTGGCGAGCGTCTCGGTTGCCATGTCGGTATCGACCCAACCGGGAGCGACGGTCACGACCGAAATGTGATGCGGTGCGAGCGCGACCGCCAGCGATTGACTCATCGCGTTCATGCCCGCTTTGCTCGCGCCGTAGGCGGGCGCGGAAGGTTCGCCGCGAAACGCGCCGCGCGACGAGACATTGACGATGTGACCGCCACCGCGCTTGATCATGTGCGGCAGGGCGCAGAAGATCACATTTGCCGCGCCGATCAAGTTGGCGTTGAGGATGGCGCTCCACTGGTCACGCCATTCGTCGTAGCCGACTTCGGTTATCGGGTGTTCGGTGTAGATGCCCGCATTGTTGATCAGTATGTCGATGCCGCCCATCTCATCGGCGACGCCGCTGAGCAGACGCTGCACCGCGTAGGGATCGGCAATGTCCGCTTGATAGAGGTGGTGACCCGTGCCGTACAGTGAGGCGAGGGTTTGATCGGCGCTGGCGCGACTGCTCTTATAATGCACGGCGACCCGCGCGCCTTGCCGCGCGAACTGGCGGGCGATCTCGCGCCCGATTCCGCGCGATGCGCCGGTGACGAGCACGACTTTATCGGTGAAATCCATCGCTTTCGCTCCTATAGGGTGGTTGTAGGGCAGGTTTCAAACCTGCCCCTACGTTCTGCGCTGTGAGGTTGTTTATGCTTGCTGTACCTGTGCTTCGACGTATTTGGCGTAGCCATCGACGAGCAGATGTCCGTCTTCGAGCGCCCAGACTTCGCCGCCGAACTGCTGGATGAAACGACGGTCGTGCGATGCGGCGATCACCGGACCGGGAAACAGTTTGAGTGCCGCTTCCAATTCTTCGAGCACGTCAAAGCTGACGTAGTTGGTCGGCTCGTCGAGCATCAGCAGGTTCGACTGATCCGCGATCAGCCGTGCGATTTGCAGTTTGCGCTCCTGCCCCGCGCTCAAGACGCCGACCCGTTTGTCGAGGTCGTCGTAACGGAACAAGCCGCTTTGAAGCAGGATTGATTTTAGCGCTTGTTCGCTGCCTTCCAAACCCCTTTGATATGCCTCAAAGACGGTCAGGTCTGGGTCAAGCGAGTTCCCTTCTTGATCGAGATAGCCGATCTTGACGCCGGGGTTGACGTAGACTTCGCCCGCGTCGTGTGTTTCGAAGCCCGTCAGAATGCGGAGCAGGGTTGATTTGCCCGCGCCGTTGACGCCGACCAAGACGATTCGGCTCTTTTGCCCGACGGTGAACTTGTCGTTATCAGTGTGCGCACGATAATTTGCGTTGCTGTGCGCCGTCTCCTTGAGGGCAATGCGAAGCGCTTTGATCTCCTCCTGCTGTTGAGCGTAATCGCGCACCCACTGCTGGCGCTCCTGTGCTTTGGCGCGCTGATAGGTGTCGTAGTCGCCGCTGTAGCGCTTGGCTGAGCGCGAATGCTCGTCGATTTCGACCATCGCGGTCGCGATGCGGTTGAGGAACTGGCGGTCGTGCGAGACGACTAGAATCGCGCCTCGATAGCCTTGTAGATAGTTCTCCAGCCAGTGCATGGTGGCGAAATCGAGGTGGTTGGTCGGTTCGTCGAGCAGCAGCACGTCGGGCGACTGTAAGAGCAGCATCGCCAAACCGACACGGGCTTTTTCGCCGCCGCTGAGCGTACCGAAGGTGCGGTCGCGGGCAATCGATGCCACGTCCAAGCCGCTGAGTACGATGTCAATCCGGTAGCCGATCTCGTAGCCGCCGTAGCGCTCGAATTGGTCGGCGGTTTCGCCGTATTCGCTCATCACGGCGTCGAGTTCGTCACCGCTGGCATTCGTCATTTGACGTTCAAGCTCGCGCATCAGGTCTTCGAGGTCGTGCAGATAGGCGGTCGAGGCGCTGATCAGGTCGTCGAGCGTGCGCTCGTCGAAGCCTTCGATGATTTGTACCAGATAGCCGAGTTTACGATCGGGCGCGATCAGTGTTTCGTCGGAATCGGCTTTGATTTCGCCTGTGACGATTTTGAGCAGCGTCGATTTGCCGACACCGTTCGCGCCGACTAAGCCTATCCGTTCACCCGCGTTGACGACGAAAGACAAATCGTTGAGAATATGATGAAAGCTGTAGCTTTTGGAAATGTGATTGATGGTTAAGTAAGCAGTCAACTGCAAGCTCCTGTTTGTGCTCCAACGAGTCCGTACAAAACAGGGCAACGGTTGGTGAATCAAAAACGTCGCCCTAAGCAAAGCTGCGGACAGCCAGAGCGACGCAAAGGATGCAGTTGTCAGGTAGTAGGTGACAAGCAAATGCAGCGGGCGCGAGGAGTCCGTTTACCGGGAAGAAATGCTGCTGTCTGTAGCCACTGAATTACCCCTTGCTCAAGTCGATAAAAATTTGGGGACGGCTGCTCGTTGGAGTACGGGTCGCCAAACTGTAAATCAGCGTACAAGAACTTTTGGCGGCTGTCAAGCGGTACTGTCTGGTCCGTCTGGTCTGACCTTGAAGGGGTAGTCCGCGTTATGATTGGTAGCGCTATCGCAGCGAATGGAGCTTTTTATGACTGCACATGGATTAGAAAATCAGTTTTGGCAGGTCGGAATCTTACCGGAGACAGGATCATCGGTCGCTTATGGGAGAGTCAAGCTGGATGATACATGGATAGACGTGATGCGTCCTACCCCCGAAAGTGACACTGGAAACGTCAGCCTCTGTTCCAGTTTCATCATGCTGCCGTGGGCGAATCGAGTCGGTGATGCGAAATTCCGCTTTCGCGGTCACGATTATCAACTTCGGGTGGACAACGCCGATGGATCAGCGGGGCACGGTGCGACGCGGCGTCAGGCATGGACGGTTGAACGCAGCTCGTCGGATCACATCGTCACGCGGTTTGATTCAATCGATCATCCTGACGTCAACTTTCCGTTCAAGTTTTCGGCTCGGTCGGAGTATCGCCTCGACGGGCGCGATTTTCAGATGGAACTGACGCTGACGAACGAGGACAAGCGCGCTTTTCCGGCGGGGTTTGGGTATCATCCCTACTTCGTCCGTGACGCTGACAACGCCGTGCAAGTGCAAATCTTGTGCGAAGCTCGCTTCGAATTGGTCAAAGATCTGGTGCTCGCGCCTGCGATTCCGCTGACGGAATACTATGACTTTCGAGAACTGCGCGCGTTAGGCACAGACCCTTACGATGACCTCTACTCGCAGCGTTCCAGCAATGCGCTGGCGGCACGGATCGTTTATCCGAACGTGGCGCTTGAACTGCTGGCTGATCCGATGTTCGAGCAGGTGCTGCTCTACGCGCCGGAAGGCAAGCCCTTTTTCGCGGTCGAACCGCAGAGTAATGCCAACGACGGTTTCAATTTGTACGACAAGGGGATGGAAGGCAACGGGGTTTTTGTGCTTGAACCGGGTGAGTCAAAGACGGGGCTGGTTCGCATTCACATCGTGGAGGAGTCATGAGTGAGCGGCAAAACGTCTCGACCGGGACGATTTGGGAGCGCGCCTACGGTTATTCGCGGGCAGTACGGGTGGGCAATCTGGTCTACGTTTCTGGCACGACCGCCAGCGACGA
>JBBSNT010000121.1:0-10752 GCA_038260485.1 Aggregatilineales bacterium
CCTGCTCACCGGCGCGCTCGCTGCCGGGGCTGATAATGAAATCGTGGTCGAGTGCGAAGACAATCGCCCATGCGATTTGCAGCCGCACTTCGCCTTTGAGCAAAAAGCCGCGCGCGCCCGCGTCCGCCGCCGCCTCGACCATCTCGATATCCGGTTCACGGGCAAGGCAGACAACCATCACGTTCTTGATCTTCTGGCGCAGCCGCTCGACATGAATGCGCACGCCGTCCGCCCCGCCGATTTGCTCGGCGTCGAGCACAACTACGTCCGGCAGTTCTGCCAGCGGTGTGCGATTGATGTACGTCCACATCTCCTCGATGCTTTCGGCAAGGCAGGTCACGCGCGTGCGACGATCCCATGCGAGATAGCTGTTGATCGCTTGCAGCGCGTAGTAATCAATGTCCATCACCAGAACTTTAAGGTTGACGTTGGACATGGTGTGGCTGTTCATAGCATTGACCTCAACGCATGACGACGCAAGGAACGAAGGGGTGAGGATGGGCGCTGCGAGTGGGCGCGAGGCAGCACTCAGAGCGGCATGTCGATGAACCTCTTGACACAGTGATAGGGTGCACTAGGGTAACTTCTCAATCGTTCCGGCTGATATCAGTATACGCCGATTTGCGAATGGGGTTGTTAAAAAGCCTTTGCACATGGCGGCGGCAGACCGGCGTATGGAGTTCGGGGCGCAGCGGCGCAGGTGTGCTGCTCTGATCGAACTTTTCACACCGCTTAGCGCGACTTAAGTTATAGATATAAAATTCGTATATCTGTATAGCTAAGGTTCAAACCATGAAACGTGTCCTTGTAACGGGCTTCACTTTGTTTCTGGTTTTGGGCGTTGCAACCTTCGCCGCCAGCGCACGTTCAATTGATCCTAGCAGCGCTCAAAATCTTCAGCGGGGGTGTGGCGCGCCGATTTGCCCAACGGCGACCCCTGTTCCCCCGCGCGACAGTGATGGCGATGGCGTCCTCAACAGCTCCGACCGCTGTCCGACAGTGCCGGGTCCTGCCTCGAATAACGGCTGTCCGCTGCCTTCGACCACACCACCCACTCAGGATCGCCCGACTGCGCAGCCTACCGCGCAGGCAACCGCTGCGCCCACGCTCGTGCCGACCTTAGCGCTGCCGACGCTACCAGCAGCGGGCGACTGTGTGTTAGCGACGCGCAGCGCCGAGGGCGTCAACGTGCGCGCCGATGCTTCACTTGAGTCAGCCATCGTCGCCAGTTTAGACCCGCAAACGGTATACCCGGTTCTGGCGATCTTAAACAGTGCCGAAGGCGACTGGGCGCGCATCGCGCTGGGCTGGGTCGCGCGCTGGGTCGTGCGCGAAGGCGGATCATGTAACGCGCTTCCGGCGGTACAGCATATCAGTTTCAGCAGCAATTCTAGCGCGCCGGATGACCTGCTGATCTTCGACGGCTCTAGCTTTTCGCTGAGCGACCCGCCCGAACCGGACAAGCCCGGTGAATGCGCGGGTTGGGCTGCAGATTGGGCGCTGCGCGGCGGGCAGTCGATCCACATCGGCTTCTGTGACGGCAGCGTGCGCCCAACGGCGTGCGACGGCAGCGTCCATCCGGCTTCGTGCGACGGCAGTGTCCATCCGACCGCCTGTGATGGCAGCGTTGTGCCTGCGCCGACGCAGTGGTGTGTCGAGCCGGAGGCGAGTGGGAAGGGCTTCATCATCAACGGGTCGCTCAGTGATCCGCCCGAACCTGATAAGCCGGGTGGTTCGATCCAGTGGTACGCCGGAGTCGGCTCGGACAAGAGCGATTTCCCCGGCGAGACCGTGATCATTGCCTTCCTTCAGCCGCCTGATAGCGATACGCCCTTGATGCTGATCTGGCACATTCCCGCCGATGGCGACTCGCAGGGCATCAATCTCGATTGGTCGCTGCAAAACCTATCCGAATCAGATCGACAAGGGTTGCTGATGACGTGGTGGTCAAACGCCGCTTCGCCAGATACGGCGCAGGGCCTCATCATTGGGTCGCTCTGGAGCGGGCAGGGAGTGACTTTGGACTGGTTGCCACGCGCTGCTGACGGCAGCGTGCTGATCGGCATCAATCCGCCGTCGGGCGACGGGACTACACTCAAACTGGCGTTTGCGCTGCCCTAAAACACACGGCGATCAGTCCTCAATGGCGGAGTGCGGCATGCCGTACTCCGCAAATTATCCCCTTTTTCTTACACTGTGGCTCTATAGTGCAGAGAACGTCTATCTCTAGGGATACAGCGTCATGCAAGCATACGAATCTCTGGTCAGAAAAGTGCAGGAAGCTGACGGTAAAGCCCGCGATGACGCCTTTGGTGACTTGATCGTGCAGTTCGACTCGATTGCGCAGGGGTGGGCATATAACCTGCTTGGTGACGTTCACGCCGCGCAAGACGTGGTGCAGCGGCGAAATCTACGCGGGGATGGCGATCTACGACACGATGCAGTCGACCAGCGCGCCCGTTAGCACTACAGCAGTCGGCTTGACGGCAAGCTTCGGCACGACCGTGCTGATCAGTGGCGCGCCCGGAATGCGTTACGCGCTCCCGAACGCGACGATTCACATCCACCAGCCGTTGATGATGGGCGCGATGCAGGGACAAGCGTCCGATATTGTCATCCGCGCCAAAGAGATTCAGCGGCTCAAGGAGCGCTTGCTCGACATCTTCGTCGAGCGCACCGGACAACCCCGCGAGACGCTCGACCGCGATATGGATCGCGACAAGTATTTCGACGCGAAAGAGGCAGTCGAGTACGGCTTGGTCGATGGCGTGACTGTGGCGAGTGTTGCACAAAAGATTCCGCGCCTCAATGGGAATGGTAACGGTAAACACTAAACGCGCGAACGCCGTGTCCTTTAGCGGTGGCGGGCGACTCTTGAGTCGCCCTTTTTTGTTGCAACCCCCGATAAATAGCTCTTGCTCTAGACAGCTTAATCCACGTTTTAAGTAGATATGCAATAATTAGGCTATAAAGTCAGCTATTTCAGGAAAACAATTTTTATGCCCACAAATTCCCTGTCCCGCCACGCCGTCGTACTCGGTGCAGGTATCGCGGGGCTGCTTGCCGCTTGCGTCCTCAGTGACCATTTTCAGAGCGTAACCGTCATCGAGCGTGACACCCTCCCCACTGACCCTGAATTTCGCAGCGGTGTGCCGCAGTCGCATCACGTTCACGGGCTGCTGATGCGTGGCTTGAATGTGCTTGAACGCTTCTTCCCCGGTTTCGATGCTGATCTTGCTGCTGCTGGAGCGCCGCGTGTGGAGTGGATGATCGACACCATCCAATTGATCCCGACGGGCTGGACGCCGCGCTATCATTCCGGCATCGTAACACGGGCATGCAGCCGAACGCTGCTCGAAAGCCTGATTCGCCGCCGTATCGCGGCGCTGCCGAACATCAGCTTTCAGGATGGCAGCACTGTCGCCGGATTAGTAACCAATCCTGACCGCAGTCGTGTGATCGGCGTGCGCCTACAAACGCGCGGCGGTCAACCGAACGACGTGCTGCGCGCGGACTTCGTCGTTGATGCGACCGGACGTGGATCGCATACACAAGACTGGCTGCTGCGGATCGGTTATCCCGCGCCTGACGAGACGGTCATCGACGCCCATCTGGGCTATGCGTCGCGCTTCTATCGCCTGCCGGCTGATTTCGATCCCGGTTGGAAAGCGCTGCTGATCATGCCGACGCCGGAGCGACCACGCGGGGGCGTTTTTCAACTGATCGAGGATGGGCTGTGGGTGATGACCTTAGCGGGTACTGCCGGTGATTATCCGCCTACGGACGAAGCCGAGATGCTGGCGTTTGCGCACAGCATCCCCGTGCCGCCGCTGCATCAGGCGCTGGCGCTCGCCACGCCAGTTACGCCGATCTACGGCTACCGCAGCACGGCGAACCGTTTGCATCACTATGAAGCGCTCTCTCAATTTCCTGAGGGTTTCGCGGTGATGGGAGATGCGGCTTGTGTTTTTAATCCACAGTATGGTCAGGGGATGACGACCGCCGCGCTTGGCGCGGAAGTCCTCGATCAATGCTTGCGCGCGGGCGTAGACAGCCTGACCTTTCAGCAGCGGCTTGCCCGCAGCAACCAAGCGGCGTGGCAGATGGCGGTTAACTCGGATTACCGCTATCCGGTCGAGGGGAAACCCGCCTCGGCGACGACGAAGCGCCTGCATCGCTACATAGATTGGTTATTCGTTGCCGCGCCCAGCGTCCCGCAGGTCGCCAGCACGTTTCTGGGCGTGATGCACATGATGCAGCCATCGACGGCGCTGTTCCACCCAAGCTTGATCGCGCGACGCCTCGCTTACGGGCTGCGGCATAAGCCCGCCGCGCCGCCCGAACCTTCGGTACAAGTCGCAGACGCTATCACGCATTAGGATGATTAAGTCGGGGCACAGTAGACTGTGCCCCGACAACTTGGTTCATGGTTCAGGATAGAGGGAATTGAGATGACGCTGCGTTATTCCGCCGCTGTCGCCACGAAATCGATCTTCAACTGCACGTCCTCAGAAACGTTGGCAACCTGCGGCACGCTCGGAATGGTCAACTCGAAATCTGCCCGCTGGATAGTGACTTCAGCCGAACCCTCAAGCTGCGTTTCGGAGACAGGCGTGGCGGTTACGTCGAACGTGACCGACTGTGTAATCTCGCGGATCGTCAGATCGCCCGTGAGCTGAAATTCGATAGGTTCACCCATCGTGATCGTGCTCGGCAGCCCGCTGATCTCGGTCGGCTGAAAGCTGATGAACTCGTAGCGATCCTGCGCCGATTGCAAAATCTGCCCGCGAATAGTGCGGTTACGCATTTCTTCCGGCGTGGTCAGCGTGCGCGCGTTGATGCGAATTTCGCCCACTTGCGACGCTTGCGGATCTCCAAAATCGACGGCAATCTGCCCGGCAACTTCGCGGGTCGTCCCAACAACCGTCTTTGGCTGACCGCGTAATTCTTCTGTGAGCGTGAAACTGACTTCCGATTGTTCCACGTCAATGTTGAAAACGACGAGGTCGCCTGCGATTGTGGCGGCTTCGGCTGTGTCGGTCGCTTCAGCGGTAACAGCAGCACTGACTTCGTCGGTGGGTTCGATGATCGGTGCAGCAGTTGCTTCTCGTGTCGAGATCGCCAGTGTCGGCGCGCTGATAGGTTCGCTCGGCTCACCGGATCCACCGCTCACCCATAGATAGGCAAACGCAAGGACGCCGACCACAATTACCGCGATGATAATACCAACGACGATACGGGTAGTTCGGGACATAGGAAATGATTCTCCATCTACCTGAACAAATTCGCATCATAACGGTTTTTTCGCCACCGTTCCCGCTTTACTCACGGTTTATTAAGGTTAAATTACAATTATGAAATCCATCTGTGCAGAATTGTCGAAATTCATGCCGAAACGACGTTGTGAATCTACAAAAAACCAACGGAGCAGTTTGTGCTCCGTTGGTTGATATTCTGTGAAAATTGAGCGTGTAGGTTAGTCGCCGCTAGCGGAAACGGCTGACGCTTCGGCTTGCGCTTCGACTTCTTCGTCGTCGAGCGGCTGCAAAAGATGCTCACGCTCGCCCAACCAGTTGATCGCCATCAGTGCTGCCGCGCAACCCTGTCCCGCCGCTGTTATCGCCTGACGGAAGACGTCGTCGTGAATCTCGCCGCCCGCGAACACACCCTCGACATTGGTACGCATCCGGTTATCGACGATGGCATAGCCGTGCTCGTCGGTGTTCAGTTGGTCACCAAAGACCTCGCTGTTCGGGTCGTAGCCGATGAAGATGAACACACCGTCAATCTGCTTCTCCTCGACTGCGCCTGTCTTGAGGTTATGCAGTACCGCGCCATTGACCGATCCGTTGCTGCCCTTGATCTCGTCGATGACAGTGTCGTAGATGAAGTGAATGCGCGGGTTGCTGAACGCGCGCGTTTGCAGTGCGATGCTGGCGCGCAGTTCCTCGCGGCGGTGGACAACGGTGACCGACTCAGCGAACTTGGTCAGGAAGATCGCTTCTTGGAGTGCCGAATCACCGCCACCGACGACGAAGATGTGCTTGTTCTTGAAGAACCAGCCATCGCAGGTCGCGCACCAACTCACGCCGCGTCCGGTGAATTCTGTTTCGCCGGGGACGTTCAAGCGGCGCGGACTCGCACCGATGGTGACGATCACCGAATCGGCGCTGTAGACATTGTTCTGTGTCTTGACGATGAAAGGCGCGCCCTGCGTGAAATCGACACTCGTCACCAGATCATAGTCGAATTCCGCGCCGAAGCGTTCCGCCTGCTGCTGCATCCGTCCCGCGAGTTCAGGTCCCGTGATCCCTTCCGGGAAGCCGGGGAAGTTATCGACGTCGTGCGTCGTAGCGATTTGCCCACCGAGTTGGCTGCCGGTAACCACGACTGTGCTCAACTGCGCGCGTGCGCTGTAGAGTGCTGCCGTGAGTCCTGCAGGACCTGATCCAACGACGACTACCCGTACTTTCTTCATTGATCTGACTTCCTTGCCTTATCCTGTAGGGATTGTGTTTTTATGATTAAACCCTGATTTTCCGCAACCACTATCGACAACAGCGCCTGAAATTCCTCTTGGCAGTCAGGACAACACGAGATGTGCTGTTCGACGGCGGGCAGCAGTTGGCGCAGTTCAACGCCCGTAGCGACGAGTTCAACAAGACAGTTGAACTGCTTGCTGCACTCCTCACAGCCGATGTCGCCGTCGGAATGGGTGTCAAAAATGCAGTTAATGAGTTTTTGTAGATGTTCGTCCAAGGTCTCACCCATTGTGTAACTATGATCTGGACGAGTAGATCAGGCTCGATCTTACGTCCACCAGCGTGACACGCAGCCCTATCGATCTCGACGGTTACGCTGTGCGCATAATCGAGGTGTTATAAAGCTTAATTATTTTACCCCAAAAAGGATTTTAGAGGCGCTCGCTTCATGCCGTCGAGAATAATTTGATCGCCCTCGCTTGAATCATCGCGGCTCAATTTATATACTCTCCTGACGTCGCGTGCAGCCTAGCGATCCAGCCGGCGGCATGGAGGCGCAAATGTCGAAAGGCATGTAAGAATGTCTATTCAGTTCAACCATCTCCTCATTTTTGCGCAAGACAAACACGAATCGGCTCAGTTTCTCACCAGTTTATTCGGTTTACCCGACCCAACACCCGCAGGCTATTTCCTCGCGGTGGACGTCGCTAACGACGTGACGCTGCACTATGGCGAACCGGGAGTCGATTTCCTCAGCCAGCACTACGCTTTCCTCGTAAGCGACGATGACTTCGACGCTATTTTCGCGCGCATTCGTGAGCGCGGCATGACCTTCTGGGCTGACCCGCGCAAGCAGTTCCCCGGCGAAATCAATACGAATCACGGCGGGCGTGGTCTGTATTTCCTCGATCCTTCGGGGCACGGGCTGGAGATCATCACGCGCCCCTATGGTCATGATGTGACAGCGAGCGCCTCGCAAAACTAACGAACACATCTGTGAAAAGCTAAAAATTTGCCCATCACTGATTGTGAGCGATGGGCAAATCTTTAGCATATTGCTATACTGCGTCACGTCTACCACTTGAAAAGAAGTTGACTATGACTGCCCTAAACGCTTCCACATTGTTCGGCTGGATGCGTCGCTAACACCGCTTCTATAAGTGCAATCGAGTCTCTCAAGAGCGCATCCAGCTATTGGCTGTATTCATGCTGCTTGTAAACGAGAGGTTCTCGACGCATGTTTCCTCAGATTCAATCGTATCTTCGTAAGTCTGCCAGCCGTGACCGCGATACAGAACAGGTCGGCACGTTTCTGGCGACCTTCACCCATGACAATGCGAATCCTTACCTTAATTATGCGATCCCGAACGATGGTGCTGTGCCGATGCCTGATGAGGTCGAGGCGCTGATTGCAGCATATCGCCGTCATGAGCGCAAAACGCGGCTCGAATACATCGCTGAACTTGCGCCGCAGGTCGAACCCGCCCTGCTGGCGCAGGGATTCACCGTCGAAGGGCGGCTGCCGCTCATGATTTATACGCCGGATGACGCGCCGACCGTGCGTCAGGTCAAAGGAATCGAATTGATCGCGCCGCAGAGCGATAGCGAAATTCTCGATACACTGCGCGCTCAGCACGAGGCGTATGGCGAACCTGCACCGACGGAGGCAATCATCCCTCGCTGGCGGAAATTTCTCGCTGCGGGCGGCATTATGGTCTTCGCCCGCGACATCGCAACGGGAGCACCGGCTGGCGGCGGAGTCTGTGATGCGCCCTTCGGGCAGACGACGGAACTCGCTGGAATTGGCGTGCGTGAAGCGTACCGCCGTCGCGGGATCGCTGCGGCGATGACGGCGTGGTTGGCGGCTCAAGCGCGGGCGGCAGGCACGACGACCGTTTTCTTGATGGCGGCGGGCGAAGCGGAAGCGCGTATTTACGAGCGCGTTGGGTTCACCGATATTGGGCAGGTGCTGCACATCGCATACATCTAGCGGCGTCATACTTCAGCGGAATCACCCCGCAGGCGATCTCACCTGCGGGGGATTTTGATTCTCAACGATGGGTGAATTTAAGCTGATTAGTTCGCTACGAAGTTAACGAAGGCTTTATTCGTCCTGAAACAGGTTCATGATGTATTCCATACCCAAGCCCTGCGATTCCAGATAAGTCTTGAGCTTGCGGCGGGCGTCATGGAGCAGCTTGTAGAGCGCGTTGCGATTGGTGTTCATCTGCTCGGCGACCACTTCGAGCGGCACACCCTGCACCGCCACCGCGATCAACGCCTGCTGCTGCCGCTCCGTCAGGACGTCGTCGAGCGCGCCTTGAATTTTGGCGAGGATTTCCGCTTGTTCGGCGGCGTGTTCTGGACCGGGTGGCTTCGAACTGCCGACCGGATTGCTCGTCAGCGGCAGCAGGTCACCGTTAGCGGTCATGGTGTCGAGGCTAAAATCTTTGTAGCGGGCGCGCCGCAGTTCGCTGATCGCCACGCGCACGGCGATCCGTGTTGCCCATGTTGTGAACAGGCTGTCGCCCCGAAAGCTGTCGAGATTGTCTATCACCCGCAGCGTGGCGTCCTGCGCTAAATCTTCTGACATTTGCGTCAGTTCGTGATTCGAAAGCCGGCTCAAGTCGCTGCGTTCGCGGCTGAGGTAATAAAAAATCCCGCGCTGAAGGCGCGATTGAAGGTCTAACAGGGCAAGCGGCTGCGACTCTGGCGCTCGCAGATCAGCAAGCCACGCCTCATTTGTGCGTTCCGTCATGGTTGGGTCCGGGTTAGTCACGCTCAGCATAATCATAGCACGGGGATTCAGGGCAAAGCGAACGCCGCTTTCGCGTCCATACAACCCGGCTCAGCGTCACCCTTTGACGTAGTGTACCGTGAGGACGAGATAGCCTAGACGGATTTCATCACCGTCGCGCAGGATACGCGGTTGATGCGCTACGAGCCGCTGCCCGTTCAAGAACGTGCCGTTGTCGCTCTCCTGATCAACCAGATTCAGCGTGCCGCCGTCGCGCCGGACGATTTTAGCGTGACGACGTGAGACGCCTTTGTCGATGGCGTCGCAATCTTGCAGGTCAATCGTTGGCGCTTCGCTCGTATCCGGGTCGATACGTCCGAGCATCAACTCGGTGATCTGGCTGGCATCGAAAACAAATGATTTGTCGCGGTGCTGGACTTTCAGCACAAGGTCGGTATGTGCGTGAAAGCCTGCTGTTCCCCAACGTGGCGTACCGCGTTCCTCATCATTTTGATTGAGAATTCGGGTCGCTACCTGAAATTGGGCGCTCAGGGGCAGCCCACAGCGAGGACAAATGTCGGCGTTTTCAGCAAGCTTGTTGTAGCCACAGTATGGACAATCACTAATCATAATGCCTCAAAGCAGATCATCGGTAAATAAACTGTAATACATTGTAGCATTTTCTCATATGAGCATATGTCAACAATTCGGAATAGTTGAAAATATAAACCGACTCGGTTGCAGAACTATGTTATAGTTGTCATAGAAATCTCTCGCCCCGCTCGAATCTCATCTGAGTTTTATCGCAGTCATCGATCAAGTGTAGTATAATTCGCTCGAAGATGTGCACCCGTGTCTTGATTTTGACCACGTTTACGAACCCCACATCGTTTGGCTGGTTGGAGTGATTTTAGTGTGAGTAATAAACCTTCAGACCCTCAAAACAACAATAATAACAACAGCAACTCGCCTTTTGCGAACCGGAATGCCCAGCGTATTTGGCTCGTGGTTGGCGTTGTGGTACTGCTCCTGTTCGTGGTAATTTTCGGGCAGCCAAGCAGTGTGCCCAGAACCAATCCGATTTCACTTGACCGCCTTGCTGATCAAATTCATCAGGGTAACGTCACGTCGATTGAAGTACGCGGTGGTAATGACGTTCTGATTGAATTGAAGAACGGCAGCACTGCCTACTATTATAAAGAACGCGAAACCGATCTGTTCGCGGCACTGCAAACCTTCGGCGTGACCTCTGCCGAATTTAGCCGCGTCAACTTCACCGAGCGGCAGGGCGATAACACGACTGGTATTTTGTTCCAATTGCTAGTTGCCGTCGTCCCGACATTGATCATCGTTTGGCTGCTGTGGCGCATGATGCGTTCCGTCCGCACCGGGCAGGATCAAGCGATGAGTTTCGGGCGCAGCCGCGCGCGCGTCGTCCGTGATATGGAGCGACCACAGGTGACGTTTGCCGACGTTGCCGGTTCAGATGAAGCCAAGCAAGAATTGGCGGAAGTCGTCGAGTTCTTGAAAGAA
>JBBSNT010000122.1:0-10751 GCA_038260485.1 Aggregatilineales bacterium
AGGGCACGGTTGATGCGCTTAAGCTGGCAGCCGAGCGCTACGCCTAATTTTTTTGGAACGGATATTTTGTAGGGGCAGACCTATGGGTCTGCTCTTTGTGTTTTTGTCCTACACCGCGACGGCTTTGACCCCACCCCCGCTGCAAACCTGCGGTTTGCCTTCCCCCTCCCCGAATTCAAGGAGGGGCGAGAACCAACCTCTGTTTCACCTGAAGGATTCGAGTTAAGCAATTTTGCCAGACTATTGGGGCATTACCCGTCAGACTCCGACGGGTGCTTTTTGCTACGCTGCCGGATAATCGAGCAACATGACTTCCAGCGTCAAGCGCGCATTGGCGTTGGTGGTGAGCGTCTGGAGTGTGCCCCGTGTCGCGTTGAGCGCCGCTAACATGACCTCGGCGGGATAATAATCTGCCAGCCGCTCAAGCGTCAGCGCGTGATCGACATTCGTCGGCTCTAAGCGGCTGTGAGACGCTACCAAGAGGGCGTCGCGCCAATACGTTTGCCACAATTCGAGCAGCGCAATCAGCGCGGCTTTGTCTTTAGACAGGTCAGAGGCGAGGCTGAAGCGTTTCGCCCGATTCATGGTCAAAATTTCTTCGAGCAGGTTCAGCGCTTGATCGCGCTGCGCCAACAAATCAGGATCGTGGAGCGCGCGGAGCGCCCAGCCGATGCGCCCCCCGCTGACGTGCGCCAGCAGCTTCGCATTTTCGTCATCCACACCGTACTTTTCGCGTAAAACTTCCGAGATAACGGCATTTGCCGTCGGGCGCAGGTGAAGGATTTGGCTGCGGCTGGTGATCGTCGAGAGGACGGAGTCGAGCGAACGCGCCAGCAAGATCAGGATGGCGTGAGGCGCGGGTTCTTCGAGCGTCTTGAGCAGCGCATCCTGCGCGCGCGGCTGAGCGCTGTCGAAATCGCGAAAGATGGCGATGCGATAGCGCGCCTCGAACGGCTTGAGGGCGAGCCGCTGTATGACCGTGCGAATCTCCTCAATCTTCAGCGGGCTGGTGTCTGAATCGCGCTCCGAAAAGAGCATGTCCGGGTGATTACCACTGACGATCCGGCGGCAGGACGAACACTGCCCGCACGGGCGCTGATCGGGATCAGGATCGGTGCAGTTGAGCGTCATGGCGAAAGCGCGCGCCAACGTCTCTTTGCCAACCGACTCCGCGCCGACGATCAGATACGCCTGACGTATGCGATCATGCGCCATGCTCTTGCGCAGATGATCGACCGCCCAATTGTGTCCGTAGACGTTCCAGCCGTGTGTGTTGATCGTGTTCATGCGCTGTATTTTACCGCAGGATGAAGCCTGAAAGCAGCGAGAAAGCGGAGTCAATTTTGCAACGCTGCCGGAGACTGAAAGCCATCCGGCTACCAAAATCAACCTGACTGAAGTCGGCTCAGATACAGCCGACTTCAGCGGGCTTGAAGGTTTAGCCAGAGGCTTTGAGCCTCTGGCGCTGCATGGCGAAATTGTTACAAAATTTGCGAGAGGAACAACTGGGTGCGCGGGTGCTCCGGGTTCTCGAAGAAGTGTTCCGGCGTTCCCTGCTCGACGATGCGCCCCTGATCGAAGAACAGCACACGGTCAGCAACTTCGCGGGCGAAGCCCATCTCGTGCGTGACGCAGATCATCGTCATACCACTCTGCGCGAGTTCCTGCATCACGTCGAGGACTTCCTTGATCATTTCGGGGTCGAGCGCGGAAGTCGGCTCGTCAAAGAGCATGATCTTCGGCTCCATCGCCAGCGCACGGGCGATAGCGACACGCTGCTGCTGCCCCCCGGAAAGCTGACCGGGATACTTATCCGCCTGTTCTGGAATGCCGACACGGTTGAGCAGTTCGCGCGCTTTCGCCTCGGCTTGGTCTTTCGGCTGGTGACGCACGTTGATCGGCGCGAGGCTGATGTTTTGCAGCACCGTCAAATGCGGGAACAGGTTGAACTGCTGAAAAACCATGCCGATTTCGCGGCGAATGGCGGCAATATTGCGGATGTCGTGCGAAAGCACCATGTCATCGACGATGATGTCGCCTTCCTGATGCTCCTCAAGCCGGTTGATGCAGCGAATGAAGGTCGATTTGCCTGAGCCGGACGGTCCAATGATGACGACGACCTCGCGCGGCATAATATCAACGCTGATGTCGCGCAGCACGTGGAATTCACCGAACCATTTGTTGACGTTCCGGCAGACGATAATCGGCTCTAGAATTGCTGAGTTTTGTTCTTCGCTGATAGGTGCTTCTGCTGTCGCCATAATGCAATCCTCGAAACCTATGATGCGCACGGTTACCGTGTGGGGCATTATATATAACGCCCCTGCGGCTGATGCTTCAGAGAGCGTTTTTGCTAGACACGCCGCGCTGCGCCGGAGCCACTGGCTTCGATGCGGCGGCTAATCCACGCCATCAGGTAGCTGACGACGAAATAGATGACGCCGATGAACACATAGGTTTCGCTGCGTAAGCCGATGTATTCCGGCTGCGCGATCACAGTGTTGGACTCGCCAAGCAGGTCGATCAAGCCGACCAGCGAGACGAGCGACGTATCCTTAAACAGCGCAATCGCCTGCCCGACCAGCGCCGGAATGACGGCGCGCAGCGCCTGCGGCAGCGTGATGTGCAGCGTCACCTGCCAACTGCTCAAGCCGAGCGCCTTGCCCGCTTCTTCCTGCCCGCCGGGAATCGACTGCAAGCCGCCGCGCACATTCTCAGCGAGGTACGCCGCGCTGAACAGCGTCAAGCCGATCATGGCACGGATGACGTTATCGACCTCTGCCAGCGAGGGATTGACCAGCGGCACGAGCAGTTGCGCCATGAACAGCACCGTGATCAGCGGGACGCCGCGCACGAGTTCGATGTAGACGATACACGTCCACTTGACGACCGGAAGGCTGCTGCGCCGACCGAGCGCCAGCAGCACGCCGAGCGGGAATGACGCTAGAATTGCCACGATGGTCAGCAGCGCCGTGAGCAGAAAGCCACCCCAACGCCGTGTATCGGTCAACGGTAGGACATTCTGAGTGGTCGATTGAATCAGCAGCGGCGGCACAATAAACAGGATAAGCCAGACGACTGCCGAGCCGATCACCGCGCGCAGGCGTAAGCTATCCGTCCAACCCCCGCGCGCGCCGCGTCCCATCCGTGCGGCGTACAATCCAATCGCCAACCAGATGACGACGCCCAAGATCGCGCCGATGGCGCTGGCGGGGTCACGGCTAAGTTTGTCGAGCAAGCCTTCGGCAATCACCGACTGGGCGACGCCGAGAATAGTTACCAAGCCAAGCAGCGGTCGCCCCCAGACGCGGTCGAGGTTCATACCCGTGAAGTACATCCAGCCAACCCAGACGAAGCGCGAGAGCAGCAAGCCCACCCCGAGCGCGCTTAATCCCTGTACGCCATAGGCGAGCAAGAACAGCGCGATCAAATACAAAAGCCATAACCACGTCACCGCGCCGCGCACACGCAGCCCTAAATTGCGCGGTGCGCCGGGAACCGCAGGAAGCACCCGCGCCAACCCGAACGCCGCGTAGTAGCCGAGCACGCCTGCGATCACCAACTGTAAGAAGGGCATACCGAGGTCACGGAAGAAGGGTGCGACGAACATACGCAGATAATCACCAAAGGAACGCAAGCCCTGATACTGGTTATCGGTGACCTGAATGATCGGCACTGTACTGCCGTCGATGGCAGCGCGCGGCGCTTCAGTGTTGAAGCCGTCGATCATGCGCTCGTACTGCTCGATTTGAACGCCATCGCGGGTCAGGTTGCGGACGTGCAGGGGATAAATCCCTGTCGTCTCCAGCAGCGCCGTTCCATCACCGTCAATCGTCTTTTGCAGCACGTACCAACCATCGTCGGGGAGTGTGACCGTCAGCGGTGCTGAGTCTGCGGTTAGCGTAGCGCTGTCGAGCGTTTCACCCGTTGTGCCGTTGATCAGCGTGACCTGCACCGAGGTCGTGTTGACACTGTAGGTTTCCGTCAGAGCCGGTGGCACGTCGGTCGTCGAGACTTCGCCTCTGAAGTCAGCGCGCTGTGCGTCAGTCAGTAGCCCGTGATCAAGCTGCTCCTGAAGGTTGAGCATTTCCTGCTGCGTCTGAAGGCGATTGTTCACCGCGTTGATCAAAGCGGCGCTGGCGCGGTCGGTGAAACCAGCGGCGTGTGACAAAGCATCGTCGCTGCCGCCCAGATTGGCGATTTGCACCCTAACGGTTTCACCCGCTTTGGCGACGAAAGCGAGTTCGTCTTGCGGAATCTCCGTAACTGTGCCGGAGACAATCGGCGTACTGCCGACTGCCAGATAGGTTGTCACAGGCGGGATAGTGGCGTCAGTGACCACCGGAACAGCAAACAACAGCAGCAGCATGACGCCAATGAGAACAACCAATGCCGGACCGACGCGGACATACGCCAGCAGCGTGAAGCCCCCCAAAAATACGGCGATTCGCAGCGCCCATTCGAGCCGCCACAGCGCATCAGCCGGGAACGTGCCCGCCAAAAAGAGCCGAAGATTGCCAGTCACGACAAACCAGTTTGCCGAGCCTATCGACCACTGGAGCAAGCCAATTACAGCGCTGACCAGCACAACCGCGCTGACGATGGTTAAAACCGTGTCAAAAGTAGACTTGAACAGATTTTCGCGCACCCACGCCAGCGGACCTACCGCGAGCATCGGCGGCGGTTTAACTGGGGGTTCGTCGTAATTGACGATGGCTCTGTCGTTCGGGTCGAGTGTGGTTGCCATGCAGAATTACCTTGTGACCAATTGGAAGCGCCCGTTAATCCAGTTCATCCCGCCCGCGATAATCAGGCTGATGATCAGGTACGAGATCATGATGATCAGGATACCCGTCACCGCCTGCCCGGACTGGTTGATCACCGTGTACATGACCGCGTAGATGTCGGAATAGGCGATAGCTAAGGCGAGGCTAGAGTTCTTTGCCAAATTGAGATACTGATTGCCTAACGGCGGGATGATCACACGCAGCGCTTGCGGCAGAATAACCATGTAGAGCGTCTGTCCGTTTTTCAAGCCGAGTGCACGGGACGCCTCAAGCTGCCCGCGCGGGACAGCGAGAATGCCCGCCCGCACAATTTCAGCAATGAAAGCAGCCGTGTAAATCACCAGCGCGAGCAAAAGCGCGATGTAGCGCTGGTCGAGCAGCGTGCCCGTTCTAAAACGCAGTCCGGCACGTTCTGGCAGTGCAACGATCACGGGCTGTTCGCTGTATTGGAGTTCGTCCGAGGGCGTCAGCAGTCCTTGATTGCGCGCATCCTCAAGCGGCACGTAGGTGATCGCGCCATCCTGTTCGACCGGGACGGCGCTTGGCAGCGGTTCGGCAGCAACCACGAACCAGCCGATCAACGCGAAGAGGACGATACTCGCCAGCGCGTAGCGCCCGCGAGGATGCGGATTGCCCGTTTGCTCGGTCAAACGACCGAGATAAAAATAGAGCGCGACCGCAACGGTCACACCGATCACGACGAACAAGAACCACTCCGCGAAGCGTGCGGTCGTGTGAATTTCCGGGTAGACCAGCCCGCGATTGCTCAAATAGATGAAGCTGTGAAGTTCGACCGTCAGCGCGGCGTCCGGCGCGAGCGCGAAGAAGAACAGCAGCGCACCGATCAACAAGCCTAAGATCAGCCCGCCGACAATCGCGCGCAGTTGGCGCGACGTGGTCAGGAACAGGGCGATCAAGACGAGGATACTCGCGGTGACGTAGAGCAATTGTAGACCGCCGCCGCTCAAACCGACGCCGAACAGGTTTCGCCCCGACGTCTTATAGAAGAAGGCAAAGCCGATCTCGATAGCGGCGGCGATACCAACCAGCAGCGGCGCAAGATAGGCGCGTCGTTCGCGTTGCTCAATGCGCAAATTGCGCAGCGAACGCCAGACAAAAACCCCTACAATTAAGTAGACGAACCAGCGCAGCGGCAGCGCCACCAAACCGGGATTGGGCAGGGTGAGCGCGTCATTCAACTGTGGCAGCGCCAAAATAGCGATGAAGTACCACGCGAAGATTTGCAGCAGTAATGGGGTGTTACGCAGAATTTCGACGAAGAAGCGGGTGATGGTGCGGATGAGCCAGTTGCCGCTGAGCAGGAACACGCCAGCGATAATGCCGAGTACGGTCGCGCCGATCAACCCGCCGACAACGACGATCAGCGTATTCCGCAAGCCAACGTTAAAAGCTGCCCAATAGCTGTCGTTCGGTGAATAGCCGTCCGCCCCAGCGATAGCGAAGCCAGCCCGGTTCTCCAAGAAGGTGAAACTCGGCGTTAGATTGCGGCTCGCCAGCGCGCCGGTAATCGAACTGACCAGACTCGTCACCGCGATGACGACGAGGATCAAAAAGATAATTTGTCCCAAGATTTGAATGAAACGAAGATCGCTGACGAGCGCGAAGATATTTTGAAAGAAGCTTTTTTGTGGTCGATTGCCTATCCGAGTGCCTGTCATCCCCACCCCTGATGAATCAGATGAGGGCAGCGGGCTAACGCAGCGGTTCGCAGGTTAGCTTCTGCCGCCCTCAAAATTCTCAAAATATCAGTTGATTAACGGAACGGCGGCGAGTAGAGCAGACCACCGTCTGTCCACAAGTTGTTGATGCCGCGACCCAAACCGAAGATCGTCTCAGGACCGAGGTTACGGTCGAAGATTTCGCCGTAGTTACCCACCTGACGGATCACCGTGACCATGAAGTCGTTGGGGATGCCGAGGTAAGACCCTGCCTGATTATCGCCGATACCGAGGAAGCGCTGAATGTCAGGGCTGTCACTATCGAGGAAGTCGTCGATATTGGTGCTGGTGATGCCGAATTCTTCCGCCTGAATCAGCCCGTAGACCGTCCAACGGATGATGTCAGCGAACTGCGGGTCGCTCTGGGGTGACCGAGGCCCGAGCGGTTCCTTGCTGAGGGTGATGTCGAGAATCTTCAGCGCGCCGGGGTCTGCCGCAGAAGCCTTCTGCGAAACCAAACCACTACGGTCGGTCGTGACCGCATCGCAGCCGCCCTGCAGGAAGGTCGCCATGACCGCGTTAAAGTCTTGGAAGGTCTGGAGCTGGAAGTCAATGCCACGACTCTGCATCGCGTCGGTGATGTTGAGTTCAGTGGTCGTACCGGCGTTGGTGCAGATAATGCCGCCAGAGAGGTCTTCGAGTGCTTCGACACCGCTATCTGCCATGACCATCACGCCTTGCCCGTCATAGAAGGTGGTAGGACCGAAAGTCACACCCCAGATCGCATCGCGGCTGAGTGTCCACGTGGTGTTACGGGAAAGCATATCGACTTCGCCGGATTGCAGCACCGTCTGACGATCCGCAGCGACGACTGGGCGGAAGTTGACCGCACTGGCATCACCGAGGATGGCTGCGGCAACGGCGCGGCAGACGTCAGCGTCGAAACCCTGAATTTGACCACTGTCATCTGCGAAACCGAAACCGGGCAGGGCGTTGTTGACGCCGCAAACCAACGTACCGCGATCCATGACCGCCTGCGTGATCGGTCCGACGGTGGTAGTGGTGTCCTGTGCCATAACTGCAGTGCCTGAAATAGCGAACAACAGAATCATCAACAAAAGACTACGTTTTAACATAGTTCTACTCCTTGAATACGCTGGCTTTAAGTATGAGGGTTGTCCGGTCTGCAATGGTACTCGCGCAAACACGAATAAATAGATACAGGAGTTTAACGTAACGGATAGTATATTGTCAAACCACCGTTGTCACAAAATGTACTAAGCGTTCTTGTCGCTTATTGCTGAATAATGCGTACTTCATCGACCTTCGCTGCAATCGCAGCACGTACTTCTCCCGGTTCGGCATGGCGACCGAGCGCCTTCTTCGAGAAGACCAGTTCGCCATTAATCTCGACTTCAAAGACACCGCCAGAACCGGGGATCAGCGTCCACGATGCGATGTAATGTTCAATTTCGCGTTCGCCAATGATTTCCTGCGTCAGATCAAGGACGCGCTGTTGGTATCCACACGGTGCACAGTACGTGAGCTTTATGTTTAATAACGACTGCTGCATTTTCTCCACTCCTAGTAATCCAGATCGTGTGTAAAATATAACAGAAGACCCACACGGAACAAATTCACCGGGGGGAACGCGGAATAAGTATGTCGTCGTTAAGTGATGAAACCTTTGAAGTCTACGTTCAAATGCGCAACGGTGGTAAGGATGCAAAAGCCTCGCTCGAAGCACTACGCGCGCGCATCGAGGTCTTGAGTCCTACCGAACGGAACGAAATGGTGCGGCAGGTGAAGATTTGGGAAGGACAGCGGTCAACATCGATCAACGGCGTCGCGACCAAACCAGCCAATCAGGACGCACATCCAGCACGTATCGCTGCCAAGCCGCAAGCCCGGACGACCTGCCCGCGCTGTGGTCAATCGAATCCACCCGGTGAGCTGTTCTGTACCAACTGCGGCAACTTTTTAGGGGGCGCTACCAGCTCGCACGAGACAGTACGCCTGCAAGACCCGGATGCGGTCGCTCATAGCGCTGATTTCTTTGGCGTCGAGTCGGAATTGGTGTTGATGGTGCTGCCAAAGGGCGAAACCTACACGATTCAGCCGCAGAACTATAAACATGAGATGGTCATCGGGCGGAGCGAAGGCAGCACCATGCGCCCGGATATTGACCTAAGCGCGCATAATGCCGGAGAAATGGGCGTTTCGCGCCTACACGTCGCGCTGCAATACAACGTAAAGAACAATCTGCTGAGCGTTTCGGACATGAAAAGCGCCAACGGCACCTTCATCAACGGACAAAAACTCTACCCGCAGGAAGTGCGTGTTCTGCGCGATGGCGACGAACTTCGGCTTGGTCGCTTAGTCCTGCGTGTCTATTTCCAACATGCGGGCGTAACGTACTAAGATCAGCGTTGTTCACTTTCAGCGAGTGCATCCACGCGCCGAGTCACGTCGTCAACAACCTGCATGAATAACGCTTGCATCAGCGCATCGTCAATTTGATACGCGCCGCCATAGCTGCCGTCGCCCAACACCTCGCGGACGGTACGCCCTTCGTCGAGCAGTTCCAGATTAATCGGCTCTTTGCTGCCGGTTGGCATTTCGCTGACGCGGGTGAAGCTGAAGTTTTCGCCCCAGTTGGCGTGGTCGAGGCGCAAGTTATGCTGTTCCTCAAACTGGCGAACGGCGCTGTCACGCCACCAATCGTACCAATCGATGCGCAGAATGCCCTCCATGTGAAGGTCTTTGAGGCGCGCGGGTAGCCGATTGCCGCCGTGACCATTGAGGATGAAGAAGCGTTCGAAGCCCTGATGCATCAAGCCTTCGACGATTTCGCTGAGCATCCCATCGAAAATCTGGCGGCTGACTGTGATCGTGCCCGGATATTCAGCAAACTGCTCGCTAACACCAAAGTTGAGCGGCGGTGCGACCAGCACGCCACTACGTTCGGCAACCGCCAGCGCGATACGCGACGGGATGAGAATGTCGGTTAGGAGGCTGAGATAGCCATGCTGCTCAGTCGCTCCCGTGATCAAGATAATGCGATCATCACGCTGAAGATAGCGTTCGACATCCATCCAATTCAGGTCTTGAAGTCGCATGTTGAAAAATACTCCCGCAATAGCGCACTTCGCCTCTAGCGCGCAGCATCGTTGGTCGCAGAATCAATCTTTGTTTGCGCGCGTGGCTGAGTGCCTGTCACTGATTTGTTTAGAGTATAGAGGTGATGAACCAGCCGAAACACAAAGGTTGTCTCTGGTGCGAAATTTTTACGGTTATGGACAAGATCGATTCGCTACTTCCCTAATTTCTCGCGCAAAAACTTGACCGTCCAATCCCACGAAAGGCGCGCGCTTTCAGCGTGATAGGCAGGCTGATCCGCTTCGAAAAACCAATGTCCAGTCCCTGCATAGATGAAGAAGGTCGCTTCCAGCCCTGCCCCGCTGAGTGTCTGATCGAGCTTCTCGACTTCTTCGCGCGGCTCAAAATCGTCACTTTCGGCGTAGTGCCCCTGAAACGCCGCCCGCATATTAGAGAGATCGTCGCTGTAAGTGCCGTAAAAGGCGACGACCGCCCCGACTACGTTCGGGCGCTGCTGCGCCAGCCCCATCCCGAACCAAACGCCCATCGAGAAGCCGATCACGCCAATCGAGTCCCCGACGACCCCTTCGTGTGCGCTGAGAAAGTCGAGCGATTGATCGACTATCCGTTCGGCGTGATCAGCATCGAGCGCATTGGTGTAGGCTTGCGCTTCTTCAATCGTCGTGGCGATCTCGCCATCGTAGAGATCAGGCGCGAGGACGACAAAGCCCTCTGCTGCGAGGCGGTCGGCAGTGGCTTTAAAGAAATCGTTCAAGCCCCACCAAGCGTGAATCAGGAGTATGCCAATCCCCTGTCCGCTTTCGGGAAGGGCGAGATAGGCTTGACCTGCCTCTAAGGTTTGCATGGTGTCGCTCCTGTGTTGTCGAATTGATTTGCGGGGGAATATAACGTTTATTCTAGTCCGAATACATCACCATATAAATCGGGGACTGTAGGGACACGATATTTTCGTGCCCGCTTTCTCTTTAACTTTTTCACTTTAAACGCTGCTTTACTCGTAAAACTCTGGCGCTTTTTTGAGTGTTTCCCACTGCGCCGTGTCATGACCGAAAATCACCAGCCCGATATGCTCCCGTTCGACCAGATCAAGCAGTTTAATCGTGCTGGCGCGGGTCGCTTCGGCGTCCGGGTTGCTACCGTCGTCCTGCTCATCACGGGTAAAGCC
>JBBSNT010000123.1:0-10681 GCA_038260485.1 Aggregatilineales bacterium
GGCGCTGGTTGAAAATCCGGCGCAGCAGCAGATGTTACGCGACAATCTCGATAATCCGGTTGTCGTGAGTTCGGCGATAGAAGAAATGCTGCGCTATAACGGCCCGTCTGATATGACGCTGCGGAGTTGGGCATTCGAGGATGTCGAAATTGGCGGCAGGGTCATCGGAAAGGGGGATGCGGTTCATGCGGTGCTTCACGCGGCAAACCGCGACCCTGCTGTGTTCGACCAGCCCAACAAGTTCGACATTCTGCGCCAGCCGAATAAGCACATTGCCTTCAGTCAAGGCATTCACCACTGCCTCGGCGCACCTTTAGCACGCCTAGAAGGGGAAATCGCGCTGACGACGCTGCTGCGTTGGATCCCGAACCTGTAGAATGGGTCGCAGCGCTCTAAGACGATGGGCTGCTACGCGCCCAATTCGTAGAGCGTAATTCCGTCGGTTGTGATGTGAATCTGATTTTCAGACTGCTTGCCCACCCATTCGACCAACGGGGGTTGATGCTTGATCAGCTTAGTGATAGTGGTTTTCAAGCCAACGTAACGCACGGGACTCGATGCGCGCTCCTTGTTTCGATAGAGAATGACCAGTGCTTGCCATTCGAGATAATCGAGATGATTTACTTCTGTCATCGGTGTGCGCCTCTCATTAAGCCGTTTCGTTCGCGTGCTAGGACTGAATTCGGGCGAGGCTCACGGCGAAAGGGTCGCATCCCATTCTTCAATGGCTTTTTCGGTAGGGAGATAGGCGTTTGCGCGGCTGACGTGCGGGCGCGGCGCGAGCGTTTCAGCACGTTCGAGCCAACCTTCGCTCAATAATGTTTGACAGATTCCGTCGCTCTGGTGATCGGTGAAAATCCCGTCGATGATAGCGATTTTCATGACTTGACGTCGCTGCATTTCAACCGTGTCAAATGGATTATTCATGCCATTCCTTATTTAGTCCAGCGAAAGAAGCCGAGCTTAGCGCCTAGTAACCGATGTATTCTGGATTCGCGGCGTCAAAGCGTGTGCGACGCACCTGACCGACTTCGAGTTCGAAATCATGGAGGGACTTTGCGAGTGGTTCGTTATGCAAACTTGCCTTACGCATGACGAGCTGGAGTTCTCTCACCAAGCCTTCGAGTTCATTCAGATGTTTAGAAGAAACTGATTCGAGATTCATGCTCAACCCCTTTTCTTGAACCTACCGTAGGATGCTGTTGGGTAAGTTACGTCGCGGATACCTGCTGGTAAAATCGTAAAACAAAACCCCCGAATGGATCGCGAGGGTTCCAACGAGCGATTTGGGAAGTGAAAACTATTGCGGCTGGTTCAGTATTCGAATGCTGAATAACAACCTTGACCAATCATACCACAGTTTTATGAACTCCTGACTTGACAGCGCCGTGATTGCCCTGCAAACGGTGCGCGCTATAGGCTGATTTTAGGTGTGGGAATGGAGTTTCAGTCAAGCCTGTGCCACGACTTCTCAAGAAGAAGCCTATCGTGGAGGGCGCGAGCTGCGCGGCTGAGGTAGCCCGCACGTCTATAGAGGACGCAAACAGGAACGGTTGTCTCCAACGCAGCGACGTCGAGAATGCGCAGTGTTTCGCTGCGGAGTTCCTCTTGAATACTGCTGAGCGGCAGCAAGCCAATCCGAAAATCTGCTTCGATCAAGCGCTTTTGAGCGGTCAGGCTGTCAATTGTGATCCGTTCCGCGTGGTCGATGATGCTGAGGCGGGCGCGGTCGTCTCACGTCGGTGGCAAGCCGACTCAGTCAGCACTGTAGGGCGGAGTTCGCTTAAAGGTAGAGCAGCGCTGACCAGCGTTCGACCTCGAAGTCGTGGCAGAACGCTCTCCACGCCGCGAACAGGTCGTCGAGTGGTTCGCCCGCGTCAATGCGGGCGCGAACGTCTGATGTGCCGATCAAGCGGTCGAAATGCTGAATCCCCTTCTCACCCGCAGGCAGCCACGCGAAATCGTCGGGGTAGCGCGTGCGCACTGCCACGATCAGCGCCAACCAGACGTGCAGCGCATCCCATCGAGCGCGATCCGTGACGTGTACTTGTACGCCGCCGCAGACTTCGCCCTGCCATTTGCTGGCGGTTGGCTGAAAGCTGTGCGGGCGAAAGCGCACGCCGGAGAGATCGAGCGCGTTGAGGTGATCCGCGAGTGCCGTGCCGTCGATAAAGGGTGCGCCGACGACCTCGAAGGGCAGCGCCGTGCCACGTCCTTCGGAGAGAGTCGTGCCTTCGATCAAGCACGCGCCGGGATACTGGACGACCGTATCGAGGCGCGGCATGTTGGGCGACGGCGGCACGAAGGTCAGTCCGGTCGCATCCCAGAACATCGCGCGTGACCAGCCCTCACAGACGATCACGTCGAGGGGTGCGGGGTGCGGATTCCAGCGGGTATTGAACCACTGTGCCAGTTCGCCCAGCGTCAAGCCGTGCCGGATGGGGATTGAGCAGCGCCCGACCAGCGACGTCAGTGCTGGATCGAGCGGTGCGCCGCTGACGATCATGCCGCTGAGGGGGTTGGGACGGTCGAGGATCAGGACGTCGATGCCGTATTCGCCCGCCGCTTCGAGGATGTGCGTCACCGTCCACGAGAAGGTGTAGTAGCGCACGCCGATGTCCTGAATGTCGCAGACCATCAAATCGATGCCGTCGAGCATGTCTGGCGTCGGGCGCTGCGTCGCCCCGTAGAGGCTGTGAACAGGTAGATTACCGGGCTGCGACGCGATTTTCACGCCTTCGGGCGCGCTGGCGTCGATGCCGTGTTCAGGCGCGAACAACGCCGCCAGCGTAAATGTGCCGTCCGCTGCCGCACGCTTGAATAGGCTGACAGCGCTGGTCAGGGCTGAATCGACGGCGCTCAAGTTGGTGAACAAGCCGATGCGCCGTCCGGCGAGGGCGGCGAAGCTGCTGGCGGCGAGCACATCCAGCCCGGTCTTGACGGTCATGGCGCAACCTCAACCGGTAAACGTCCTGTTGGCACGAAATCGCCCAAGAGCGCGTCCGCTGCTGCTGCTAAGGATGGCGTGCTGTCGCCGCAGGTGCAGAGGATGGCGTCGGCATCCAGCACGCCCGCGTCGTAAGGATTGCGCAGGCAGATCAAGATGCTGCGGTGCGCGGCGCGTTTGGTGCGATCAAGCAGGTCGCGCGTGATCGCCAATTGCTCCGGATTGACGTGCGCGCTGCGCGTCGCCACGACCAAGACGTCGGCGCTGTCGGCGAGGGCTTGGGCGCGACTCAGCAGATCGGGCTTGGGTTCGCTGCCGCGCAGCGAGACGCTGGTGAGGTCAGGGGCGCGCTGCGCGATCAACTTGGCGAAGCTCGCCGGATCACCGCGATCCAGCGCTTCGGAGTCGAGGTACGAGCCGAATTCGACCAGCCCGACTTGTTGCGCCGCGATATTCGCTCGATGCGCTGCTAGCGGGAAAGTCCCATCATTTTTGAACAGCACCGTTCCGGCGCGGGCAGCACGCTGCGCCAAAGCCAGATGATCGGCGTTACGGATAAGCGATGGAGTCAGCGGCTCGGTGATGGCGTACTGCGCCTTGAAGGTGGCGATGCGGGCGTTGGCGGCTTCAATGATGCTCAGCGGCAGGCGTCCGCTTTGAGCGGCAGCAAGCAGAGCGTTGTACGCGCCTTCCTGATCCTCGATGTAGTGCGAGTAGTGCAGCACATCCAAGCCCGCCAACGCTGCCAACACCGCTGACTCGCCAGCGCCGTAGTGATCACTGATCGCCTTCATCTCCATTGAATCGGAGCAGGCGATGCCGTCGTAGCCGATTTCTTCGCGCAGCAAGCGCTTGACAATCACGGGCGAGAGGGTCGCCGGATGTTCGCTATCGAGCGCCGTGAATTTGACGTGGCTGACCATGACCGAAGCGACGCCAGCCGCGACCGCCGCGCAAAAGGGCACGAGGTCTTGATCCCACAGATAGTCGAGCGATCCCTCAATTACGGCGAGGGCGAGATGGGTATCGACGGGGGTGTTGCCCAAGCCGGGGAAATGCTTGGCAGAGGCGGCGACGCCTTCGCGCTGAAAACCCTGTATTTCGGCGCTGATGATCTGGCTGACTCGTTCGCGGTCGCTGCCGGGTGAGCGCGTGCCGACCGATAGGTTGCTGATGTTATGGGTGAGATCGACGACGGGCGCGTAATCCCAGTTGATGCCGAGCGCGCGGAGTTCGCGGGCGAGCATGGCGGAAACGTCCGCCGCGAGTTCGAGATCGTCCGCCGCGCCGAGCGCCATCGCGCCGGGACTTTCGGTGAAATGAGCGCGCAGGCGAGCGACCGTCCCGCCTTCCTGATCGATGCCGATCAGCAGCGGTGGGCGTCCGGCTTGACGGGCGGCATCATGACAGGTTTGCGTGAGGCGGGCAAGCTGCTCTGGCGTTTCGACGTTGCGACCGAACAGGATCACGCCGCCGATTTGCCCGCTGGCGATCCTGTCAAGGATGTAGTCGGGCGGCGTTAAGCCCTCGAAGCCGACGACCAGCATTTGCCCTATGTCTGTTTCTAGTGACACGATAGCTGCCTTTCCGAAGTGCCGTTTTGTCTCTTAATTATGCCTCAGATTGAGACGGTAGTGGCATAAGGGGGCTTGTCGTGCCCGCGCGCGAGGATTATCCTATTCGGCTGGTGGTCACACCGCTGGATAGGAGCAAAGCTATGGCGATCTCCAAACGGCTGGAATGGGCGCAGAAACTGCAAGCGATTGCCCAAACCGGCTTACATTACGACGCCTCGCCGTTCGACCACGAGCGTTACGAGGAAGTGCTGGCGATTGCCGTCGAGATGCTAGCGGCGGACGGCAGCGCCGACGAAGAAACCATTAAGACGTTCTTCAACGCGCAGAGCGGGCACGCCACGCCGAAAACCGACGTGCGCGGCGTCGTCTTTCGCGACGACAAAATCCTGCTGGTGCAGGAGAAACTCGACCAGTATCGCTGGACACTGCCCGGTGGTTGGGCGGATATTGGCGAATCGGCGGGCGAGGGCGTCATCCGCGAAGTCTACGAGGAAAGCGGCTACCGGACGCGAGCGCTTAAGCTGCTGGCGCTCTACGACCGAAACAAGCATGATCATCCGCCGTTTCCGTTTCACGCTTATAAAGCCTATTTCCTGTGCGAATTGATCGACTGCGAACGCCATCTTGATCCAGCGTTGAACAGCGCCAGCTACAACGAGATTGGTGAGGTCGGCTTCTTCGGCGCGGACGAAATCCCCGAACTGTCGGTCGGTCGCGTGACTACCAAGCAGATCGCGCGCTTTTTCGAGCATCACGCTGACCCTGACCTGCCGACGGATTTCGACTGATGCTGACGATCACCGCTAGGATGATAAATCCGCTATGAAAACCCTGATCGTTGGCGACATTCACGGCTGTTGGGACGAGTTTCAAACGCTGCTGGAACGGGCGGGATTGGGCGCAGACGACCAGATCGTCAGCGTCGGTGACATGGTGAACCGGGGTCCTGATTCGCCGCGCGTGCTGACATTCTTCCGCGACACGCCCAACGCTCAAGCGATCATGGGCAACCATGAAATGAAGCACCTGCAAGCGGCAAGCGGCGAAAAAGGCGAATCGAAGCCGGAACGAATTACGCAGCACCAGTTCGGTGAGGATTACGACGCCGCGCTCGATTATATGGAGACGCTGCCCGCTTATCTCGAACTGGCGCAGGTAGACGTCGCGCACGCCTTCTTTGAGCCGGGCGTGCCACTGGCGGAGCAGCGCGAGGACGTGCTGATCGGCGTGGACAGCGGGGATGATTATCTGCGCCAGAAATTGTTCGAGCAGCCTTGGTATGAGGTTTACGACGGCGTGAAACCGCTGCTCGTCGGGCATCGCGCGTATCTGGAAGGCGCACGCCCGTTGTTGTATCCCCCCGGCGCGGTGCCGCGCGTTTATGGGTTGGACACAGGCTGCGTTTACGGCGGCTCGCTGACCGGCTTGGTGCTGCCGGATTTCCGTCTGATCAGTGTCCTGAGCCGCGCGAATTACTGGGGTCGGCTCAAGCGTGAGTACAGTTGGATTAAGGGCGATTAACGCTGCTGGACACGCGCATTTTCAAGCCTATAATATTAATTGTTAGATAAGGTCGCGCCCTCATCGTGATCGCGCAAGTATTCTCCTAAAAGGCTGAAAATGAACGAGTTCTTTCGCAAATTTGCCCATCATGCATCGCTGCTTGTTGGCTCACCGTGGAGCTTCATTACCGCGCTCGGCATCATCATCGTTTGGGCGATCACGGGACCTATTTTTCATTTCTCCGACACGTGGCAGTTGGTGATCAATACCGGGACGACCATCATCACCTTCTTGATGGTCTTTTTGATCCAGAATACGCAGAACCGCGACGCGAAAGCAATTCACCTCAAACTGGACGAACTGCTGAAAAGTGTTGATCAGGCGCGTGATAACCTCGTCGATCTTGAGGACTTGTCCGACGAAGAATTAGCGAAGCTCGAAAAAGAATTTCGCGCGTTCCGCGAAAAGAATACGATTATCACGAAGCCGTAACGCGGTTTCGCCAAACTGAAAGATTGGATGAGCGCGCTTGTCGCCTGCGCGATGACAGGCTATCCTTCGCATGTTCGCTGTTTGCCGAAGGGATAGCGCGTATGCCAATCGCAGTTCAAGAAGACATGCTGATGGGCGACAGCCTGCTGGAAAAATTCGAACGCGCGGCGGAATTGGGTGTGGATGGAATTGAGTTTTGGGGGCGCGGGCTGACCGAGAAAGTGCCGGAGATCGTCGCGGCGGCGGAACGCACGGGCGTGCGCGCGGCGGCAGTCAATCATGGCTCACAAGGCAATCTGCTTGATCCTGATCCCGCTGAACGTGAACGCGCGTTAGCGCTGCTGCGCCAGTCGATTGTCAACGCGGTTGACATTGACGCAGCGGGCGTGATCGTCGTGCCGCACTTTGGCGCTGCCGTGCTGCCCGACCTGATGCCCTATATGTCGGCGGCGGAACTCGAAGCTGAAATGCTTCACACGCACCTGCGCACGCTTTCGGATTACGCCGAAGCGCTTGGTGCCGACCTCTACGTCGAGCCGATCAACCGCTACGAAACGCATCTGCTCAACCGGCTCGAACAGGCGGCGCGGGTGGTGCGACGGCTGGATCATCCGCGCGTCAAGATCGTCGCTGATCTGTTTCACATGGCGCTCGAAGAAGCCGACATTCCGACGGCACTCCGCGACCACGCTGACTGTATCCGCTACGTTCACCTTGCCGACAACAACCGACGCCTGCCCGGTCAGGGGATGACTGATTTCGCCGCCGCCGCTGCCGCGCTGAACGAGATCGGCTACACGGGTTGGGCGGCTTACGAATGTGGCAGCCCAAGCGCCAATAATCCGGCTGAGTATGACGCTGACCTGCCGGAGAGCCTCGCTATGCTGCACGCGCTGGGCTTCGCCTAATTTTGCCAACTGCTGCTTTGTGCAGTGCGCGATGAATCGCGCGTTTGTATTGGGACACTAGAGATATTATGCAAAAGGATAAACTTATGGATTACACAGCAAAAACCATGCTCATTCGTTCGCTGGATAGCGGTGACACGGGGGTTTTCGCGCAGGTGTCTGCTGCGGCGGCGGGCTGGGATTATTTGAACATGGCGGCGCGGCGGATGAACATGGGCGACACGTGGAATGCCAACACGGGCGAGTACGAATACGCGCACGTCATTCTGGGCGGCACCTGCACGATCCGCACCAGTCAGGGCGATTTCGAGCGGATTGGACGACGGCGGAACGTATTCAGCGGGATGCCTTACGCGCTTTATCTGTCGCGCGGTGTCGATTTCGAGATCGAGGCGCTGAGCGATGGCTTCGAAGTGGCGACCTGCTGGGTTCCGACGAGCGAGGATCACGCGGCGCGGCTGGTCACGCCGCAGGACAGCGCTATCGAACTGCGCGGCGGGGGGAATGCCTCGCGCCAGATCAACGGCATTCTGCCGCCGGGATTCGACTGTCAGCGGATTATCGCAGTCGAGGTCTACACGCCGAGCGGCAATTGGTCGAGCTACCCGCCGCACAAGCACGACATTCACCGCGTTGATGCCGACGGCACTTTGATCGAAGCCGACCTCGAAGAAATCTACTTCTATAAGATCGACCGCCCCGAAGGCTATGCTTATCAGCGCGTGTATACCGACGACCGTAGTATCGACGGGCTGATGATGGCGCAGAATCACGACGCTGTGATCGTGCCGGAAGGCTATCATCCGGTCGTCAGCGCACCGGGCTATACGACCTACTATCTCAACTTCCTCGCGGGGTCGGCACAGTCGCTCGCCAATAGTGATGATCCAGACTATGCGTGGGTCAAGACGCAGTGGGGCGAACTCGATGCGCGTTTACCGATTGTCAGCCGGGGAAGCGAAACTTTATCATCATGATTCGCGTATAGGTTCTAGGCTGCGAAAAGCGCGAAATTAAGGGCGAATTAAGCTCTGATTTTTACAAGTTTTTTGCAGCTTCCCTGTTTGACATCAGTCTGTATTACACGTAAACTGAAGGTCACGACAGGGTGCTAATTGTCGTGTTATTCACCGAAGAATCTAGGAGCGTATTTCGATATGAAGAAGTTTCGTTTGAGTTTTGCTTTTCTCCTGTTGGCGCTGGTACTCGCAGTTGTACCCGCCGCTCTTGCTCAAGATGAGACGTTTGGATTGAGCCAAGCGGATTATGACCTCTGGACGTCGGCAAACGCAGCTACTGCAGGTGTCGATACCTTGTCGTTTGACTTCACTGCCGCATTTGCCGCCAATGGACTCACTGATACCGACGTTTCAGCAAAGCTTCAAGGCACTGGTATGCTCGACACCAACAGTGACAACCCGCAGTTTCAGCTTGACGTTACCGGCACCGTCGGGGACACCAATCAGATGTCTGACGTGACCTTCGGTCTGCGCGTCGTTGATGGCTATCTCTACGTCAACGACGGTTCGGGCTGGCAGGGACGGACGCTCGAATCCGCAATGGGTACCGTGTCTTCGATGCTGGGGACCGGTATGGAGGCATCGGGTGCTAACATTGATCCGTCGCAGATCGAAAGCGGCGACCTCTCCGGCTTGGCGGGCATGTCTGGCGTCAGCGATGCGATGTCGGCGTTGGGCGACCTTCAGCCGTCGGACTTTATCAGCTTGGTGCGTTCGGACATGGGCAATGACGCCGTGTTTACGCTGAACTTCGACCTCGGCAAACTGCTGGCATCCCCGTCGGTTGCGCCGATGCTTGGTAGCGCAATGGGCGGCACCAGCGGCGACATGACCCCTGAGCAGGCGCAGCAGATGGGCGCGATGATGGCGGGTATGTTCAGCACGTCGACGATTTCGTTCGCGGAATACGTCGATGGCAGCACGGTCAACCGTGCGATGTTTGATGTCAATATTCCGCTCGATATGATGGGGGCTGGCGCAGGCATGTCGGTCAATTTCGACCTCAGCTTGAGCGGCGTTAACGAGCCGGTTTCGGTTGAAGCTCCGGCAGATGCCACCATGATGGACGACAGCGCGGCTAGCTAAACCGAAAATAACTCGGTATTCCTTGTCAATGAGGGCTGGCTTCGCGCCAGCCCTTTTGTATCCAAAGGTGATAAAAGATGAAGACTGCTCGATTTTTAGGAATCATATTATTCCTGCTGATAGTCGTACCGACGGCGCTGGCGCAAACCGGCGGGCAGGAAACCTCCAGTTCACTGGGAAACGCGCTGCCGATCAGCGTAGACAGCCCAGTCACGGTGACGCTGACAGGCACGACGCCGGTTGACCTGAGCTACCAAGCGGCGGCGGCTGATACGGTCACGATCTCGGCGCGCAGCCTCGAACCCGAAGGCGCGCTCGACCCGATTTTGACGGTGTTTAATGCGCAAGGCACTCAGCTTGCCACTAATGATGATCACGGCACGAGCCGGACTGATCTGACGATTCGCGATTCGCTGGTCAACCAGCTTGCCCTGCCCGCTGCCGGAACTTACACCATTCAGGTGGAAGCCTACGATGAGAATACAGCGGGTCAGGTCGAGGTTACGCTGACGACGGGTACGCAATCCACGACGCAAACCGTTCCCGCGACGCAACCTGAACAGACGATCAATGGGGAAGTTCCCGATAACGACGTCTACACGACGACGATTGAGGGGCAGCAGGGTACAGCGATCTCGATCACGGTGCGCGCGACGGATAGCCAACTCGATCCGAAGGTCACGCTGCTGGATAGCAGCGGCGCAGAAGTGGCGAGCAACGACGATCACGACGCGCCTGACGACGCGCTCGGCACGCTTGACTCTCAAATCCTCAGTTTCCCACTGCCAAAGAACGATACCTACACGATCCAAGTCTCTGGCTTTGCGGGGATCGGCGGCACGTTCCAACTGACGATTAAACTCGACGATAGCGCGTCGGTCGTGCCGTCCAACCAAGCGACCCCGGTCGCAACGTCGGTATCCCCGTCTGGTGACGCGCAGGTGATCAACGGCAGTATCGACCCGAACGGGACGTATACAACGCAGTTCACCGCCGAGCCGGGCGACGTTTACACGATCACCGTCCAGTCAAAATCGAGCGGCTTCGATCCGCGTGTGGTGGTTTACCTGAACGACAATTACGTTGCCGACAACGACGATTACGGCACGAACGATCCCTCGATTCAGCATACCGACTCGCGCATCTACA
>JBBSNT010000124.1:0-10650 GCA_038260485.1 Aggregatilineales bacterium
AACCTCACCCCGTGCTTCCTGCGGAAGCCATCCCCTCTCCATTGCATGGAGAGGGGGATTTAAATTTCCCTGCTGCCCTTATTATCCCGTTCAACTATTTGATGATGCTGGATGCACGCAAGGCGGCGATTTCGGCGTCGGTCATCTCTAGGCGTTCGCGCAGGATGGCGTCGGTGTGTTCGCCGAGATCGGGCGGGGGCAGGCGTATCTGCGGCGGGGTTGCGGAGAAGCCAATGGGCGATCCGACCATCGGCACGCCGTCGATCTCTTGGATTAGTCCGCGCGCCCGCACCTGTGGATCATCGAGCGCCTGTGTGACCGTATTCACCGCGCCTGCCGGAATGCCCCGTTCGAGTGCTCCGGCGATCCAGAAGTTGGTGGGGCGAGTGGTGAAAGCAGCGTTCAACCGTATGACGAGTTCTTGACGATGGGCAACGCGCGCTGGATTAGTCGCAAAGCGGTCGTCGCTGGCGAGTTTTGGCTGATTAATCAAGCTGCACAACGCTGCGAATTGGCGATCATTGCCAACCGCTAAGGCGAACTCGCCGTCAGCGGCTCTAAAAGATTGATAGGGGACAATGCTGGCGTGGGCGTTGCCGTAGCGGGCAGGGGTTTCCCCCGAAACGAGGGCGGCACTGGCGACGTTGACGAGCGCGGCTAAGGTTGTGTCGAGCAGCGCAACGTCGAGGTGCTGACCCTCGCCTGTCGCTTCAGCGTGACGGAGCGCTGCCAGAATCGACGACGAGGCGAACAATCCGGCGATCACGTCGCTGATAGCTACGCCCACTTTAGTGGGTTCGCCGTCCACGTCGCCCGTGATCGACATCAGCCCGCTGATTGCCTGAGTGACGAAATCGTAGCCGGGACGGTCGCGGTAAGGTCCGGTTTGCCCGAAGCCGGTGATGCTGGCGTAGACTAGTGCCGGATTGAGCGCGCGCAGATCGTTGTAGCCCAAGCCGAAGGCAGCCATGCCGTCAGGCTTGAAGTTTTCGACGACGATGTGACTGTTTGCCGCCAAGCGGCGCGCGATGTCTTGTCCCGCCGCGCTTTTAAGGTCAAGCACGAGGCTGCGCTTATTGCGGTTGACGCACAAGTAGTAGGCGCTGCGTCCGCGCGCGTCGAAGGGCGGTCCCCATTGGCGGGTGTCATCTCCGGCGCGGCTTTCAACCTTGATCACGTCCGCGCCCATGTCTGCTAGCAGCATCGTGCAGAAGGGTCCCGCTAAGACGCGGGTGAAGTCAAGGATGCGGACGCCGGAGAGCGCGGTGGTTTCGATCATGAAATTCCCTACAAAAACTTGAAAAAAGATGATTGAACCACAAAGGACACAAAGAACACAGAGGAAAAACTGAGGACGAAGCAGCCATCGGTGTCTACCAACAGCGCGTCGCTGATTTAGGTCTTTTAAAGATGGGTTTGTAAAATAGGGCGAAAAGGAGAATGTCTGATGGATTTTTCGCAGAATGATTTGCTGCATGAACTGATCGAGCGTATCCGCGCGGGCGAACGCTTTGGACTGATCACGGACGTGGACGGTACTGTCGCGCCAATTGCGCCGACACCCGCCGAAGCGCAGGTGACGCCGCGCAGTCGCGATCTGCTGCGGCAGTTGGCGACACAGGTCGCGCTGGTCGCGGCTATCAGCGGGCGGGCGGCGGACGACTTACACGACCGCGTCGGCTTGCCCGAACTGATCTACGTCGGCAATCACGGCATGGAACGCTGGCACGATGGACAGGTTCAGGAACTCCCCGCCGCTCGCGAGGCACGCCCCGCGCTGCAAAATGTGATCGACGCAGTTGGGGAACGGTTGCTGCCGGGGATGATCCTCGAAGACAAGCGGGTGACGCTCTCGATTCACTATCGCCAAGCGGCAGATCCGGCAGGGGCGCAAGCCGAACTCGCGCCGTTCGTGGCGGCGGCGTGCCGTGAAAATGGACTCAATTTCTTTCAGGGTAAGATGCTGTTCGAGGTGCGTCCGGCGCTCGACGTCGATAAGGGGACGGCGTTCGCCCAGTTGATCGCAGATTATCAACTGGACGCTGCTGTTTATATTGGCGACGACGTGACTGACGCCGACGCCATGCGAAAAGCGCGCGATCTGCGCGCTGCCGGCTCGTGCTTCGCGGTCGGCATCGGCGTTGAATCAGACGACACGCCGCTGATTGTTCAGGAAAGCGCTGACTTGCTGATCTCGGGCGTTTCGGGCGTCGAGTCCTTCTTGGATTGGGTTTCGAACGCTTTGAGCGCGTCGCGCACCTGATTGTAAAACCACTCTTTGACGCCTGCGCCGCGCACTTGCGCTCGCAGTGCTTCGGCGCGCTGGTCGCGTTCAGCGGCGGGCATCGTCAGCGCTTGATGCAGCGCCTCTGCGGTGCTGTAGACGTCGTAGGGCGAAATCGTCAGGGCATGGTCGCCCAGTTCGTAGAACGCGCCCGCCAGTTCCGAAAGCACGAGTACGCCGTCACGCTCGTTGACGAGCGCGCCCTCTTTGGCGACCAGATTCATGCCGTCGGCTATCGGGTTGACGAGCAGAACATCGTAAAGCTGCATCGCGGCGATGGCGCGGCGGTAATTGTTGCCGATGATGATGCGGGTCGGCTCCCAGAACTCGTCGCTAAAGTCGGCATTGATCAAGCCCGCGACCGCCATGATCTCCTGTAGATAGGTCTGGTACTCAGTGACTTCCATGCGCGAAGGCACGAGCAGTGCCATCATCTGCACCTTGCCGCGATGCTCTGGGTGCGCTTCAAGCAGGGCGCGGAACGCCATGAAGCCGCGCAGGATGTTCTTGCTCGGTTCGATGCGGTCGGTGCGCAGGATTAGGCGGTTGTCGCCGATGGTGTTCAATAACTGCTGTTTGAGCAGGCGCGTTTGTGGATCAACCTTGAGCGCCTCGACTTTTTCGACGTCAATCGAAATCGGGTAGGCTTTGGCGTAGGTCTTGCGCCCGTTCGCCTCAATCGAGTTGCGGCTGCCGTAGGAGTGCGCTTCATCGAGGTAGAGGCGGCAGGTCTGGACGAAGTTAAAGGCGTCGATTTGAGTCTGAAAGCCGACGCGGTCGCTTTCGAGCAGGCTGCTTAGCAGCATTGTACGCATTTCAGCAGGCAGCACGCGCCACGAGTCCGGCCCGGGCCACGGGATGTGGATAAAGGGCTGAATCTGGACACGTTCGCCTAAAAGTTCGCGCAGGAAATGGGGCACGAGATAGAGGTGATAATCCTGCGGAAAGACGATCACGGGCTGGTCGGTGTTCGGGATCGAGGCGGCAATCGTCTTCGCAAACTGGCGGTTGACGGCGACGTAGCCGTGTCGCCATGCTTCCCACGTCTCTTTGGTGATGACGGGCTTGCGCGGCGAATCCCAGAGTTCATGCTGGATGAACCAGAGCAGCGGGTTCGAGATCACATTGTAGTACATGCGGTAGCGCTGCGCGCTAGAGATGAGTAGGCGCAGGCTGATGTCGTCGATTTTGGTGATGGACTCGCCTTGCTGGCGCGCCCATTCCTGATCATCTTTGCTGAGCGCGGTCGCAATCCACAACACTTCGTTGGTTTGCGCCAGCGCCGCCAATGCCGTGACGAGTCCCCCCTCGCCACGCCGCGTCAGGAACGTGCCATCTTTCTTTTTGCGGAATGAATACGGACCGCGATTCGACGCGATCATGATTAACGGCTCACGCTCACTTGCGGCGTTCACAGTCTCAATTAATTCTAACATTTCAGTTTCCTCCCTAGTCTATCATATCACACCCACTTTTCTGAAATGGATTACGTAACAAACTGTTAACGGTTTTTTAGCATTCGACGGTCGGCTTATCACAAAGTGGCTGGTTTGCCAAACAGCAGCCCTTCTGCGCCGCCTAAACTAACCTACCATTAAACCAATGCGGGTATCATCGTGAAAATCGACACAAATAACGGCAAGGATTTTTATGCGACGGCTGATCGTCCTGCTCCTGATCGTGATCGTCATCGTGGTTTTTGGCTTCAGCTTGATCAATGTTGGCGGCAGCAGCGACGTGAACGCCAGCACGATTCTGTCTGAGGTGGGGAATGACAGCAGCGGCTTCAGCCGCGCTATCGACCCACGCGAATGGCGGTTCCCGCAGGATTTCGGGGCACACCCTGATTTTCAAACGGAGTGGTGGTACTACACGGGCAACGTCGCTGCTGACGATGGCCGGCGCTTCGGCTACCAGTTCACGATCTTCCGGCGGGCGCTGACGCCGCAGTCAGTTGAGAGCGATTCGGAGTGGCGTTCGAATCAACTGTACATGGCTCATTTTGCCGTCACCGACGTGACAGGCGACGCCTTCTATCACGACGAACGCTTCAGCAGCGCTGGCGCAGGACTCGCGGGCGCTGAGGTCGAACCGGATTACCGCGTCTGGCTGACCGACTGGCAGGTGACCGGCATGAACGCTGATGACACGCAGACTCAAATCACAGCGGCGACCGATCAGGTGGGCGTCGATTTAACACTCGACCAGACTAAGCTGCCGTCGCTTCAAGGCGATCAGGGCTTGAGCGCGAAGGGCGCAGAAGCGGGCAATGCCAGCTACTACTACTCGCTGACGCGACTGGCAACGAGTGGGACGATCACGATAGGCGACCAGCGCTTCAGTGTGAGCGGCGCGACGTGGATGGATCACGAATTCAGCACCAGCGCGCTCGGCACGGATGCGCGCGGCTGGGACTGGTTCGGCTTGCAGCTGGACGATGACCGCGAACTGATGGTCGGGCAGATTCGGCTGACGGCAGGCGGAATCGATCCGTATTTCGGCGGGCTGCTGGTTCAGCCGGACGGCACAACTGAGTATCTAGCGCCGGAATCGATTCAGATCGACTCGACGGCGACGTGGACGAGTCCGCATACCGGCGCGACCTATCCGGCGGGCTGGAGCATCACCATCACACCCACGAACGGCGATCCACTCCATTTGGCGCTCACGCCGCAGATCGCCGATCAAGAACTGAACGGCAGCGGGATCGCTTACTGGGAAGGGACGGTCAGCATCACGGGAGACGCGACGGGCTACGGCTACGCGGAATTGACGGGCTATGCCGACGCGATGACGGGGCGGTTTTAGGGGCGGGCACTGGCGGCGAGGCGGACGGTTTGGGTGTGGATGTCGATGATGTCGGTGACGTTAGGGGCATAGCCGCCCGCCATCGCTACGGCGACGGGCAAGCCGGTCTCGCGGCATAGGCTGAAGATGATACGGTCGCGCTGCGCTAGACCCTCTTTGCTGACCGCCATCCGTCCTAAACGGTCGCCGCTGAAGGGATCGGCTCCCGCCAAGTAGATCGCTAGGTCGGCGTTGGCGACGGCAATAGCGCGGCGTGCGCCTTCCTCGACAGCATCGAGATAGGCGGCATCACCTGTGCCATCGAGCAGTTCGAGGTCGAGATCACTCTGCTCTTTGTGAAATGGGAAATTCTTCGCGCCATGCACCGAAAAGGTGAAAATCGAGCGGTCGCCCGCGAGGATCGCTGCCGTACCGTTGCCCTGATGAACATCGCAATCGAGGATGACGACGCGGCGGACGCGCCCTTCGTCCTGCATGGCGCGGGCAGCGACGGCGCTATCGTTGAAAACGCAGTAGCCTTCGCCGTGATCGCGGAAGGCGTGATGCGTCCCACCTGCGAGATTGACGGCGACGCCTTCGTCAAGCGCGCTGCGGCAGGCGCAAATCGTCGCGCCGACCGAACGACGCGAGCGTTCGACCATCTGCGGCGTCCACGGAAAGCCAATGCGCCGGATTTCGCGGGCGCTCAAGCCGCCGCTTTTGACCTTCTCCAGATAATCGAGATCGTGAGCGCGCAGCAGTTGATCGTCGGTGGCTGCGTCGGGGATGTGTAGATCGTCCGGCGCGATAATGCCTTCGGCGAGAATACGCTCGCGCAGCAGGCGGTATTTCGCCATCGGAAAACGATGATCCGGCGGCAGCGGCAGGACGAAAACGTCCGAGTAGTAGGCTTTCATGGGTATAATGTACTGAGTCTAGCCATTCGCTATCAGTGGTTCGCTTTTAGCAAAATCAAAATCTGAGCGCGCGGAGCGGGCGGCTGGATAATGCCTCAACTATAGCAGCGAAGCCGGAGAATGGGATGATCAATCAACATATTGCGGTGTGCGCCGCATGAGCGACCTTAAACACGACGTGCTCAAGGCGCTGACCGAGATCGAGGATCGCTTTGACGCCGCCAAGTTCAAATTGCAGCAGCGGCTCGGCTTGGGCAAGCTGCAAATCGTGCCATACATTGGCTATGGGACAGGCTCTGGCGAGCATAAAGAACTGATTATTCGCGGGCGGGTGCTGCGCGATAAAGGCATCCACGAGCCGATGGATAACGCCAGCATCCTGACCAACCTCGTCGATATGTATAAGCGTTTCGACAGTGACGAAATTCCCGGTGCGAAGGTGCGGGCGACCTTTCAAAATCTGTCGGTCGATACGACAACTGAGGTCGAAGGCTTCTTCGAGTTCCACCTGATCCCTGACGCGCTGCCCGCCAGCGACGATCACATTAGCTTGATCGAGCTTGAGCTGATCGACTACCCCGGCAAAGACCTCAATCCGGCTGAACCCGCCGAATTCAAGGCGCAGGGGCAGGTGATCGTGCCGCCCGCCGACGCACAGTTCGGCGTAATCAGCGACATCGACGACACGGTGCTGCGCTCGAACGTCACGGACATCATTAGTCTGGTGCGGAATACATTTCTGGAAAACGCTCATACACGGCTGCCGTTCGAAGGCGTGGCTAAATTTTATCAAGCCCTGCGACGTGGCAAGAGCGGCAAGAGCTTTAACCCGATCTTCTACGTCTCTAGCAGCGCGTGGAACTTATATGACGTGCTGCACGACTTCTTCGTCGTCCGCGAGATTCCGCTCGGCGCGTTTTTTCTGACCGAGTACAACCTTGATGAAAACACGTTCATCATGCCCAGTCATCACGAGCACAAGATGAAGTCCATCGACCGGATCATGACGATGTATCCTGATCTGCCGTTCGTGTTGATCGGGGACAGCACGCAGCAAGACCCGTCGATCTACCGCGAGGTGACACAGAAGTACGCCGACCGTGTGAAGGCGATCTACATTCGCGCCGTGAGCCCTTCTCCAGAGCGCGACGAAGAAATTCAAAAGCTGGTCGATGAAGTAATCGGGACGGGGATTTCGATGGTGGTTGTGCCGGATTCATACGAAGCTGCCAAACACGCCACCAAGCTCGGCTTAATTCACCCCGACGCGCTGGCGGGTATTCTGGCAGAGCGCAATGAGGACAAGCAAGCGCCAACGCCGTTAGAACAGGCGCTCAATATTCCGGCGGGCGCTGAACCGGGCGGGAGAAGCCCCGACGACCTCACCCCCAACCGCTCACCCTAACAAGAGGAGAGACGAGCGAGCGCCTGCGCTGCACGCTGAAGGTGCAGCGTTCTGGCAGCGATTTATGAATCGTGGCGCTTACGCTGCTGACGGATCGCCTGCTCCCAAGGTTTTTTCGCTGTGCCGGTGTAGCCGATCTCGCGTAGGCGCTCCAGTTCGAGACGTTCGAGTTCGACGGCGTGCTGCTCGTAATCGCTTTCGGGGATGCGGCGGTCGATGCCTTGATCATCGCGGTAGACGTAGCCGATCCCGCTGCACCAGCGGCACTCTATTTCGCCTTCGTCTTCGTCATCGAGCCAGCCGTAGCCATCACAGGCGGCGCAGCGAACGATTTGCATGGGTGTCGACTCCTGTAAGTTCTTTATTGAGTACCCAGTACCCGGTACAGTTTTTGATCACCCGCCCGTGCTGCCTTCGGGAATGTTAAGTTCGTAGTACGGGTTTTGCGTCCACCACGAGGGCCACGGGGCTTGCGGCGCACCGAAATAGGCGTCGAGGATGCGGCGGGCAATCGGCGCGGACGTTTCCGATCCCTCGCGCGAATACTGCGTGACGATGGCAATTGCGACGGTCGGGTTGTCGGCGGGTGCGAAGGCGACAAACCAGCCGTTCGGCTCGGAGCGGGCGGTCTGCGCTGTGCCCGTCTTACCGCAGACCGAATAGGGCGCGATTCCGGTCGTGCTGGGGTCGTCAAAGACGAACCATGCCGTCCCCAATGGATCGCCGTTGGTGCGGTTGACAGCATTGCTTCTGGTGACGTTGCACATCCCTTGACGAACAAGGGCGAGCGTCGAGTCGCTTAAGCCCATGTCACCCACAAGCGTAGGCTGTGCAACCATAACCGGATCGCTGCCGCTTTCGCCGCCGATCTGCTGGACGACGTAGGGTTTGTAGAGTGTGCCGCCGTTGGCGATGCCAGCGACCATGCGTGCCCTCTGGAGCGCTGTGACCTGCGTATCGCCCTGACCGACCGCCAGCGAAATCGCCTCATCTGCTGCACGCGGCACGGGAATGCTGCCATTGGCTTCGGTTTCGACGGCGTTGAGTCCGGTTGCTGTGCCTAGCCCCATCTGGCGGGCGTAATTGGCGAGCGTGGTCGGGGCGCGCTTGTTGTAGAGTTCCGCGCCCATTTGATAGAAGAACGGGTTGCAGGATGAGGTGAGCGCTTCAGACATGGTGACGGGTCCGGTATTGAATTGCTGATCACCTTCTTCAGTGTAGCGCCAGTCGAAGCGCTGCTCGAACGTGTCGCCGTACTGCTGACCGTTCCAGATCATGGTGCAGTCGAACATCTGGTCAGCGCTGAACACGTTTTCCTGAGCGGCAGCAGCAAGCGTGATGATCTTGAAGGTCGAGCCGGGGGAATACTGCTCCTGCGTCGCGCGATTGGAAAAGGGACTGTCGGGTGAATTGTGTAGTTGGGCGATGTAATTGCCGACCTGAAAGATCGGCGTGTCATTGCCGTTGAAGATGCCCGGATCGAAGGTTGGATAGCTAGCGAGGGCGAGAATCGCGCCGGTATGCACGTCGATTACGACCGCCGCGCCGCCGGGAGAGTGTTGAGCCGATGCCCAGTTGTTCGCCGCCGCATTGTAGGCGTCAGCGAGCGCCTGTGCCGTTGCCCATTGCAAGTTGAGATCGAGCGTCAGTGTGAGATCGTGGGAGGGCTGACCGGACGTTCCGGCGAGTTCGCGCACGATCATGCCGCCGGGTTCGATCACACGCAGGACGCGCTGTGACTTGCCGGCGAGATCGGTTTCGTAGATTTTCTCGATGCCTGCCACGCCAACCAAATCGCCGGTCGCGTAGCCATTGTCGAGATAATCCTGTTCTTCTTCTGCCGGAATATCACCGATGTAGCCGATCAAGTGCGTGGCGATACCGTGCCCGACGTAGCGGCGGGTCGTGCGGGTGTACGTCTGTGGCGCGCAGTTGGCATCAAGTTCGTTGGCGCGCGCGTTGTAGATCGCCGGGTCAACGTCACCAATCGGGACGACGGTTTCCGGCGCGTAAACGTCGAGCGCGGCGTTGAGGTCGGCGCGCGTGCGGCGCAGGATGACCGAGAGTACATCGATACAGCGGGCTTGATCAGGCATATTGGCGCGGGCAACGTCAATTTCCATGACGTCACCGTTTTGTTCGACCATCAACTGCCCGTTGTGGTCAAAGATATTGCCGCGCGGCGGACGCTGTGAATCGACTTGAAGGCGCGTGCCACTGGCATAGCCGTTGATGATGTCCATGCTCGACCATGCGACTCGCCACGAATTATCGGGCGCGCGAACAACGCGCATTGTTCGCCCATTGTCCTCGATAGCGCCAAAAACCGATGACTGGATGCTCGCGTCGTAGTTGATGGCGGCGCTGTCGCCCTGTTCCTGCGTGTCGTGAATGGTGTAGTCCACGCCCTGTGTGGCAAGCGTCTTATCGGCGTCGATGTAGGTCGTCTGAAAGACGGGAAAGGCGGTCAAGCCTTGACTGTTGCTGCTCAAGAGGGCGTACATCGCTTGATAGTTGTGCTGCCCCCACGCATCAAGGAAGCTGCGCACGACATCCGCAGGGGATTGGGCGATCTGGATGATCGGCGCGGCTGCGCCGGAAGAATCGGCGGCGAGATTAATGCCGCTGCACGCGCCGAGCAGCACAGCGCTCACGGCAAGAATGATAGAACGCAAGATGGCGCGGGGCGTGAACTTGCGCGCAAAATTTAAGGCTGTCACTGGCTTTTAACCCACTTCTCCAGCGTTCGGTATTTCAGGGTCTACTATACTGGCAGCGTGGATGAGCGTCCAGATGCGGTTGCCCTACGGCGGCAAGGGTAGTGCGGCTAGACGAAATCGTTTTTACGCTTGCTGCTGGCATTATCACCGCTGCTGCTGACCCGATTGCGCTTGCCGAACAGAAGGTATAAGCCGATCAGGATCAAGATGACGGGCCAAAAATTGAAGGTGAAGCTGCTGAGAAAGTCTAACAGCGTGAAGAAGCTGGCGATCAACAGGATGGCGATGCCGCCGCGCTCTTGCATCCAGCTTTTGCCCTCAGCGATACTGCGCGTCATCAGCGCGATGCCGATCACGTACAGGATGCCGGGCCACCACCAATTGGTTAGAAACAGAACTGCCAGCCCGATCAAAAACGTTCCGCCGAAAATTTGGTTTGAGCGCTGCTGAGTCATAGCTGCCTCTTGAACAAAGATGCATACGTAGCTGTATTTTAGCGCCAATGTGCATGGAAGTAACATAGCGGACAACGAGAGC
>JBBSNT010000125.1:0-10520 GCA_038260485.1 Aggregatilineales bacterium
AACTCTCGGCGCTGGCGCGAACGGTCGTGCAGCAGCTTCAGATCGAGTCCCCGACGTATGCGTTCGCCGGGGGACTCTTGAGCGCAGAAAACCTGTTGAGCATAGGGTTGTGCGCGGCGTTGGGGCTGTCGTCGCTGCCTGTGCCGAAACATCCGCCCGTGATCGGTGCGGCGCTGTTAGCGCTAATCGCCGAATAGGTTGATCAGATTGTTGACTTTTTCGACACTCTGATAGATCGCGCCGCCTTCGTGATGGTTGAAGGTGTAGGTGCGGATTTCCTTCTCACCGGCGTAGTAATTGTAGGCGGCGTAGACGGTTGAAGGCGGGCAAGTTTCATCCATCAAGCCGACCGAGAATAGAGCTTTTGCTTTGGCGCGGGTGGCGAAGTTGATGCCATCGAAATAACTGAGCGTGTGGAAAACGGTTTCGACTTTTTCACGGTGCGCCTGACAGTACTTGGCGATTTCGTTGTAGGGGGAGGAATCGACGATGGTGGTCGCGCGGCGGTAGTGGCAGAGAAAAGGAACGTCGGGCATGGCGGCGACGAGGTTTGGCTCTAGCCCGGCGACTGCCAGCGTGATACCGCCGCCTTGACTGCCGCCCGTGATCACGATACGTTCGCTATCGACTGAGGGATTGGTGCGAGCGGCTTCGACTGCGCGCACGGCGTCGGTGAAGACGCGACGATAGTAGTAGTTTTTTGGATCGAGGATGCCCTGTGTCATGAAGCCGGGATAGAACGGATTCGCGCCGTCGAACAGGTCGGGCGTATCGCCGGGCGTCCCCGAACTGCCTTGACCGCGCGTGTCCATCGCCAGCGTGGCGAAGCCCGCGCTTGGATAGAGCAGCCAGTTGTGGGGGAAGCTGCGCCCGCCACCGTAGCCGATGTATTCGACGACGCAGGGCAGCGGCTTATCAGCGGCACGCGGGATGACAAACCAGCCCTTGATCGGCTGCCCACCAAAGCCGGAGAAAGTCACGTCGTAAGTGCGAAACAGCCTTAAGCCGTAATCGACCTCGACGAACTGGGCGTTGATGGGGTACTCGCGCGCTTCGGCAAGCGTGCTGCTCCAGAAGGCGTCGAAATCGGGCATTTCTTCGCGCTCAGGACGATACTTTTGCAGTTTATCTAAAGGGAAGTCAAACAAGGTCACAGCGATTTTCTCCTATGGTTCATGATTAAGTCTTTTGAGCAAGAAACTGATCAAGGATGCCGCGAAACTTGTCGAGATCAATCGCGCCGTAGACATGATAGACGATTTCTCCGGTTGGCGAGATGATCAGGGTTTGCGGCACGCCGACCTCAAGGTTGTAGTTGGCGAGGAGATTGTCATCGGGGTTGGTGAGCATGGGAAACGTGAGGCGATTGCGCGACATGAAATTGCGAATGTCGTCGTCACTTTCGCGCATGTTGATGCCGAACAAGGCGATTTCCCCGGAGCGCTCATTGGCGATGGTCTGCAAGGCGGGCATTTCCGTGCCGCAGGGAACGCACCACGTCGCCCAGAAGTTGAGGATGACCCAACGCCCGCGCATCGTGCTCAGGCTGAGCGAGCCGCCGTTGAGCGCCGTCAGCGTGAAGTCGGGGGCGGGATAGGGGGTCAGATAGCCGCCGACGGTGGTGTCGGTGCTTGTGGGTGAACAGGCAGCGCCCAAAATCGCCAGCACGAGAATTACTAGTAGTCTTCGCATAGTCACTTCAATCAGTTGGTACTTTTGCTACTTTACGGTCTTATACTCGCTGCCGATTATAGCGAAGTTTGCTCCTCGTGGTTACGGGGTGTTGAGCGGATTTCGGGAAAGCGCGGCTGCTTGCGCTTCGCTCGCCAGCGTGCCCATGTTCCAACAATGCCGTAGGGAAATATGATCACGACGAGGATAAACAGCACGCCGAGAATCAGCGTCCAACTTGCGCCAATGTCGATAGTGGTCGCGCCAATCGTAATCACACGGTCACGCAGCAAACGGTCGCTGAGCTGTAAGCCTGCCGCGCCGATGATGGGGCCGGCGAACGTCCCCGCACCGCCGATGATCGTCATCAACAGCGGGTCAATCGTGTAGCTGACGCTCAGCAGTTCCGGTCCGACCTTTTTGTTGAAGATGATCTGGAGCATTCCGGCGACGGCGGCAAGCATCCCCGCGATGGTGATCGCCAGCAGCTTATAGTTGAGCGTGTTGTAGCCAATCGTCTTGGCACGATCCTCGTTTTCGCGGATAGCGAGCAGCACCGCGCCCGTCGGCGAACTGATCAAGCGGCGAATGAAGATGAACGTCAGCACGCAGAGCGCCAGCGCGATGTAGTAGAAATTCAAACGGCTGCGGGTTGGGTCGATGAGGTCGGGCAGCGTGCCGAGGCTGAAGCCATCTTCGGCTTTGGTCAGCGAGAAGCGCCCGAAGAAGATGTAGAACATCTCGGCGACGGCGAGCGTGAACATGGCGAAATAGACGCCGCGCAAGCGCAGCGAGACTAAGCCGACGACGAAGCCGAGCGCGGCGGTCACAGCGAGCGCCAGCAGGATGCCGACGACCAAGCCGACGTTCGCGCCGAGTTCGGTGTATTCGAGCACCATGCCGAGTACGTAACCGCCCATGCCGAAAAAGAGCGCGTGTCCAAACGAGATCACACCCGTGAAGCCAAAGATCAGGTTATAGCTCATCGCCAGCACGGCAAGGATCAGCACTTCAATCAGGATACCCTGCCAGTAGATCGACTGACCGACGGGGCGACCCCGTACACCAAGTGGGCTATCGCCCGTGATCCAGCCGACGATATGCGGCAGCAGAATCAGCAGCAGGACGATGATGGCGTAGAGCCAGTTCGAGCGCAGGTTGCGGCGCAGCGTGTTCGGCATCAGCTAGCTCTCCTTGCCGAATAAGCCGCTCGGACGGACGAGCAGGACGATTACCATCAGCAGCATGGGGGTGAGGCTGGCAAAGACGGGCTGATTGATGCCGGGCGAACTGGCGAAGTTGGCGACGACCGCGACCGCTAAACCGACCAGCAGACTGCCGATTGCCGTTCCGCCATATGATCCCAAGCCGCCGAGGACGACGACCGCAATCGACGAGAGCAGGAAGGCATTCGCCAAGCCAATTGACGCGCCGAGGAAGGGCGCGGCTATCGCGCCACCGAAGGCGGCAATGGCGCAGCCGAGCGTGAACACCAGTGTGAAGACCGCGCGCACGTTGATGCCGAGCGCCTCGACCATTTCGCTGTCCTCGACGCCCGCGCGGATGATGATGCCGATGCGCGTGCGCTGCAAGAGCAGGGCGATGGCGATGATCAAGATGAAGCCGACGGCGATCACGAACAGGCGATAGGTGCTGAAACGCTGATCAAAGAGCAGGAAATAGCCTTCGCGGAAACCGAACAGCGCTGTCCAACTGTAGGGCGTGGTACTCCAGATGAACTTGACCGCTTCGGTAAGGACGATGGCGACGCCGAATGTCAGGACGATCTGGAAGATCGGGCGCGAGTAGAGCGGACGAAGCAGAACGCGCTCCAAGATGACGCCGAGTACCGCGCCGACGGCGGTCGCTGACAGCACAGCGATGAAGAAGCGCACGTTCGGATCGGGGATGGCGGCGGTTACACCGGCGGAGTGGTGGACGGCGTAGCTGACGTAAGCGCCGACCATGAAATACGACCCCTGCGCGAAGTTGAGCACGTCCATCAAGCCGAAGACAATCGATAAGCCGGACGCGACCAGAAACAGGAGCATCCCCTGAAACAAGCCGGACATGATCGTGATGCCGAAGCTGCCCACGTCCGGCGCGGTGAAGAAGCCGAACGCCAGCAGCAGGATGGTGATGGCGATGACGAGCAGGACATTACGATTCATTGAGCCTACTCCCTCCTCGAATTCGCCGCCGGAGGTTTAAACCTCCGGCTATAGTTTCGGTCGGGAAGCCCACTAAAGGGGCTTGCCCCGACCGGCAATACGCTTGCTGCCAATCTTTCATTCTGAGATGACTTCTCTCGACACTGGAAAGCTTATTCATCGACAGCCTTAAGGTTAGGGCTAAGCAATATTTAGGCGACGCCGAGATAGCGCTGGATCAGCGCGGCATCTTTCACGAGGTCGGGCATTGCGCCGGAAGCGGCGCTGCGCCCTTCGTCGATGATCGTGAAGCGGTCGGCAAGCTGGCTTGCCATGCGAAAGTTCTGCTCGACGAGCAAAATCGTCGTCTGCGCCGAAAGCCGCCGAATCGCGTGCATCAACTGCTCGATGATCACAGGGGCGAGTCCTTCGCTCGGCTCATCGATCAACAGCAGGCGGTTATCCGGCACGAGCGCGCGGGCAATTGCCAACATCTGCTGCTGCCCGCCGGAGAGATTGCCGCCGGGTAGGTGATCGAGCCGTTTAAGGTCAGGGAACAATTCGAAAATAAAATCCATTTTGCGGGCGAGATCGTCGCGCTTGCGCTGAGCAATTTCGAGGTTTTGGCGGACGGTCAGGTCGCGGAAGATGGCGCGGTGTTCCGGCACATAGCCGATGCCGAGCTTGGCGATCTCGAAGGCGCGCTTGCCGTCGATGCGTTTGCCCTCAAAGCTGATCGCGCCTTGGCGCGGCGGGGTCAAGCCCATAATGCTGCGCAGCGTGGTCGTTTTGCCCGCGCCGTTGCGCCCCAGCAGCACGCTGATGCTGCCCTGTGGCACGCTGACGGAGACGCCTTCGAGAATGTGGAACTGCCCGATGAAAGTGTGGATATTCTCGATTTCGAGGACGTTCACGCTTCGCTCCAGTTCACGTTTTGCTCCCGGTCATGGTGTCGAAATCGCCGTAGAGTTCGCCGAGATAGACGCTTTGTACCGTCTTGTTGGCGGCGATTTCGGCGGGCGCGCCTTCCGCCAGCACCTTGCCCAGATTCATGACGGTGATGCGATCCGAGATACCCATGACGACGTTCATGTTGTGCTCGACCATGACGATGGTTTTGCCGCTCTGCTGGCGAATGGCGTCAATCGTGGCGATCAGTTCGGGCACTTGCTCGGATGCCATGCCGGCCGTCGGTTCGTCGAGCAGCAGCAGTTCAGGGTCAGGTGCGATCAAAATAGCGAGTTCGAGCTTACGCTTGCCACCGTGTGGCAGCACATTTGCGGGTAAATTGGCGTGCGCGCCTAGCCCAACCAGTTCAAGTACGTCGTGACCGCGATCAATCAACTGCTGATACGAGTCGGCACGGCGGAAAAAGCGAAAATTGATATTGCTCAACGCCTGCGCCGCCAAGCGTACGTTTTCGAGGACAGTCAGGTTCGGGAAAATATTGGTAATTTGAAATGAGCGCCCGATGCCGAGATGGGCGCGGCGGTGCAGCGGCGTGGTCGTGATGTCGGTGTCGTTGTAGCGAACGACGCCGCTGGTCGGGAAGTAGTTGCCCGTCAACAGATTAAAGAAGGTCGTCTTACCCGCGCCGTTCGGTCCAATGATCGAGTGCAGGCTGCCGCGCGCGACTTGAATGCTGACGCTATCGACGGCGACCAATCCGCCGAATTCCTTGCGTAAATTTTGGGTTTCGAGAATGACATTATTCATCAAAGTAATTGTTGTTTTCCAAAATGCTGTGAATAGGGGCGACCTGATAGGTCGCCCCTAGGGTAAAGATGCTTACATGCCGTCGGTAGCTTCGGGAGTCGGCATCATGCTCATAAACTCGTCGTTCATTTCGCAGCGATCCGCCGGAGCTTCACAAGGCGGCGCAATGTCGAGTGCCGGGACTTCCTTAAGCAGGGTGTAGAACTTGTAGTCGGGGTCGTCGATGTTCGCCAACTGGACGATGTACATCGGCACGAGCGCCTGATGGTCGCCGGGGCGGATGGTGTACATCCCCTTCGGTCCGTCGAACTGCATACCTTCGAGCGCCGGAATCATCGCTTCGGGCAGGGTGTCGCCGCCGGTTGCCGTAAGCGCGTTGGTCAGCGCTTGCGCGGTGGCGAAGGCGCATTCGGTGAACAGGTCAGGTACGTCGTCGTACATGGCTTCGTGTTTCTCGACCAGCCAGTCGTTGATCGGGTTGTTCGGCAGCGTGTAGTGATAGATGATCCAGCTAATGTCACCGATATTGGTGGGCGTGGCGCTGGCGGCGACGATGTCATTGGAGTTGAACGCGCCGAGGACGGTCATCTTGTCGCGGACGCCGAGTTCGTCTAGCTGCTGGTAGAGCGCGACGCTGGTATCCCCCGCCCAAATCGGCAGCAGCACGTCCGCGCCGCTGTTGAGCACCTGCTGAATGTAGGGCGTGAAGTCGGTCGTCTCCAGCGGAGCGTAGATCGTGTCCTGCACGAAGGTGATACCCGCTGCCGTGTAGGTGGCTTCGGCTGCGGCTGCCGACGAATGCCCGAAGTCGTAGTCGGCGGCGAGGATCACGAAGTTCGAGCCGAGATTGCCAGTGGCGTAACTCGCCATCGCCTTGAAGTCTTGATAGGTGTTACGGCAGACACGGAAGGTGTTGACGTTGAAATTCGCGCCGGTGATGGCGGGGGATGCGCCGGGGGCGGCGAAAAGGATCACGTTGTAATCTGCCGCGACCTGCTGCAAGCCGACGGTCACGCCGGATGACGGCGCGCCGACCAAGACTTCGACGCCTTCTTGCTCGATCAGTTCGCGCGCTTGGCTGGCGGCGGTGTCAGGATTGCTGCCGTTGTCACGGACGAGGACTTCGACCGGACGCCCGTCGATGGTCAGGTCTGCCAATGCGTCATCGACGCTGTCGTACTCGGTCGGGTCGATGCCAGCGGCGTAAAGCAGACCGAGCTTGAAACCGTTTTCCAGCTCAACGCCGTAGATCGCCAGCGCGCCTGATTCGTCGGTCAGCAGACCAACCTTGATGGGTTCATCCTGCGCAGCGACCAGACTTGCGCCCAGCGCGAGGACAACCACGACGACCAATAATGCTATTTTGCGGATCATGCAATCTCCTTGTCATAAAATTTACAGAAAGTTCAATTTTGTCAGCGGGTGTTTGCCGAAGCGCTGCCCCGATGTACACCAAAGTAACATTGTTTCCAGCTAGATACCAATGAAGGATTGGAAAACGCGGTTGAATTCTTCGGGCTTCTCGACGTAGGGCGTGTGCCCTGTGTTCTCGATCACGACTTCACGGAATTTGCCGCCCGCCGCCTGATACTGCTCAAGGACGACGCGCGTTTGGCTGACCATCGGCTGCGGCGGCATGATGTCGTCGCCGGGCCAAGCGGGAATCGCGCCGAGTTTGCCCAACGTCGCCACGTCAAAGAGCGATCCGTCAGCGACAATTTGATCGTCGCTGCCGCGAATCCAGAGGATCGGCGGCTTGGGGTCGATGTCGTAGAGGCGGCTCACGTCGCCGCAGTATTTGGGTGATAAGCCGTTCGAGGGACCGAACATACCGGGCTTGAAGAAGGGCCAATTCTCGGACTTCTCGGAGTCGCCGGGATAGTCCTGCGCGCCGACGTGTGCCGAAAGCAGTGACGAGAGCAGGGCTTCCTCGCGCGCCGGGACGAAGGGTGGCTTCCAGTAGAAAGTGTTCATGACCACGCGCGGCGAACTCTGTGGGTTGTCGGTCGAGCGGTCGCCCGCCGCCATGCGTTTGGCGAACTCCGCGTTGACGCCGCCGCCGCCCGATCCGGTGAAGTCGGGGTAGCAGGGGGTGCCGTCTACGTCTTTGGTGCCGTTGTAGCCGTAGGGCGAACCGGGACAGACCTGCGTCACGGTCAAAAAGCGGTCGGGCGCGTCAATCAACAATTGCCAGATCACCGAGCCGCCGAGCGAGTGTCCGGCGGCGTGTGCTTTCTCGATACCGAGCGTGTTGAGCAGGGCGACAGCGTCTTCGGCAAGGTCGCCCATGCCGCGCGTCGCGTCGATCTTCTGAGCCGGGTCAGCGTCACCGTAAGCGCGCTGATCAGGGGCGATGCCCCGATAGCCCGCAGGCAGCGCTAGCATAACATCTTCCCAATAAGTCGCAGACGATGCGTTCCCGTGCAGAAATAGCACCGGAATGCCGTCCTCTGCGCCCGTGAACAAGACGCGGGTTTTGATGCGGTTAGTTGTAATCGTTTTCGCGGTGACGCCGGGGAGCGTGGGGACAGACATAAGCGACATCCTTTAATAACGCTAATCTTACGAATAAATACTTTGGATGATTAACCAAATTCTAGTTCGATTATAGCATCGCACATCTCGGCTCGCGTGGCAATTTTTCTGTTACCTTTCACCAATTAGCGGTTAAAAAGCCTTTAAGTCCGCAAGTTTCCGCTTTAAGGTAATGAAATGAACCAGCGCGCGAACGCATCCCACAGGGCGAGGTCGTGGTCAAAAGTGGGTAGTTGTTCCAAACGCGCTTGGCTCAACGATTTCTGGTCAGATCGAAATGACACAATCGGATCAAACGCTTTGTAGTCCGTGACGATGCCGTCCTGCAAAATGATGCCTTCGGCAGAGTCTGAAAATAGTTTGCTTTGATGCTGATCAATATAGGCAACCACTTCAGTATAAATGACCCGCCGATCTTCGACATCCTGCATCAGTCTCAGGAAATCAGCGGTACTCAGCCACGAATCGACGTAAGCCATGAACACGCCCGGAAAGCCATTGAGTGCCGGAATATTCCACGTCGCGTCCGACACGAGCACTGGTGCTTTTAGTTCAAGATAAGCAGCCAATGCCTTGTAATTTGCAATCTTTTCTACGGAATTGGACTGGATTTCGTCGAGGTCAAGCTGAATCTGCTCTAATTCGATTCCAAACGGCTGAAGCTGTTTGGCTGCATAGCGAAACTTAAATGGATTGGAAGTTGCATAATACAAGATGCGCCGCTCCTGCTTGATCCGCTGACCGAGGCATTATTCGGTAGGCGAACTAAACCGCGCGATCAGCACTTTTTTGTCGATTTTTCCGGGTCCCGTTTTCGGCAGTTCGGTGACGAAGATGACCGATTTCGGCACTTTGTATTTTGCTAAGCGCTGCTGCACAAAGGCGATCAATTCGATTTCGGTCAGCACCGCGCCCGCCTTGACGACAACGCAGGCACGCCCGACCTCACCCCATTTCTCGTCCGGCACGCCTATCAGTGCGGCTTCGGCGACGGCGGGATGCATGTGCAGGACGCTCTCGACCTCAGCGGGGTAGACGTTCTCGCCACCACTGATAATCATGTCCTTGAGCCGACCGACGATGGTGTAGCAGCCGTCGGCGTCGCAGAGGGCGAGGTCGCCCGTGTGCAGCCACCCGTCAATGATCGCTTTCGCGGTCGCTTGGGGGTTGTTCCAGTAGCCGGGGGTGACGTGTTCGCCACGAATCAGCAGTTCGCCGCCTTCACCCGCATCCGTCTCGGTTCCATCGTGGCGAACGGTTTTGACATCAACGTGCATCAACGGGTAGCCGACCGCGCCGGGTTTGCGCTGAACTTCGTCCGGCGGCAGCCAGAAGGTGTTTGGTCCGGCTTCAGTGAGTCCGTAGCCCGTCTTGAAATCGACGCCTTTCGCCCAGAAGCGCTCGAACACAGGCAGCGGGCAGGGCGCGCCGCCGCTGATGATGAGCTTCATTCGTGAGAAATCGGCAGCTTGCCAACGCGCGTGCGCCTGCATGACGACGAACATCGTCGGGACGCCGAAGTAGATGGTCACGTCGCCGCGCGCAATCAAGTCGAAGACGGCGTCACAGTCGAAGGCGTTGCAGACGATACTTTTGCCGCCAGCATGAACCAGCGGCAGCGTAAAGACGTTCAAGCCGCCCGTATGGAACAGCGGCGCGTTGAGAATGGTCACGTCGTTTTGATCCAAGCCCCAACTGGTGACGGTGTTGACGCTGTTCCACGCGACGTTGCGGTGCGTGAGGATTGCGCCTTTCGGCAGTCCGGTTGTGCCGCCGGTGTAGCAGATGATCCATGCGTCGTCGGGGCGCAGATCGGGACGGTCGTTGAGCGTGGCGGGATAGCTATAGCGTTCTCCAAAGGAGTGATCGTAATCGCTGGCGCTGCCCCCGAAGGCGACGAAATGGCGCACACTCGGCAGATGTGGGCGTAGTTGATTGACCTGTTCGCGGTAATCGTCCGAGTAGAGCAGGGCGACGGGCGCGGCGTCTTCGAGAAGCTGCTGAAGCTCGGTCGTGGTCAAGCGCCAGTTGAGGTTTTGTAGAATCGCGCCGATTTTGCCACACGCCATCCATACATCCAGATAGGCGAGGCTGTTGCTGGCGTAGACGGCGACACGGTCGCCGCGTTCGACGCCCAGCGCGTGCAGATAGTTGGCGCTTTGATTGGCGGCAGCGTTCCAGTCACGGTAGCTGACCTCGTGCCCGCTGGCGGCGTCCTCAAGGGCGATGCGTTCCGGCGAGAGCTTGGCGCGACGGTCGAGCCAGTCGGTCACATAGTAGGATTTTTGAAGTTCAGTTAGCGAGGACATTGTTTCATCTGTGGACTTCTAAAGAAACAGTAATAACTATGAACTGATTCAACCTTTTGCAGCAAACAGATGACGAAGGTTAATAAGTGCAAAAGCAAGATGGTGAGCGCCGAGAAAGTTGGCATCTTTGCGGTCAAAG
>JBBSNT010000126.1:0-10503 GCA_038260485.1 Aggregatilineales bacterium
CTGCTGCATCTGCTGCGCGGGTCGGGCATTACAGGGCTGGCAGGGATGGCAGCCAGCGCGCCGCTGCCGGAGCACCCTGATTTGCTGCTGATTCGCCCGCTGCTGGAAGTGTCGCGCGCCGAACTCGAAGCCTACTGCCGTCAGCACGACCTGCATCCGCACCACGACGCTAGCAACGACGACCAGAGTTTTACGCGCAACCGCGTGCGTCACGATCTGCTGCCGCGCCTACGTGACCTTTCGCCGCAGGTTGAACGCCGTCTACTTCAGCTCTCCGAAATCGCGGCGGTTGAGGATGATTTTGCCGCCGAGTCGCTGCGCGAAGCGGTCGAGGCGCAGGTTACCCGCACGCCGGATCGCGTATCGCTGCCGCGCGCCGTCTTTGTAACCCTGCACACGGCATTGCAGCGTCGCTTCATTATAAGCGCATTGGCTGAACTTGCCGCCGCCGATGCCTCATCTATTCACCTCCGCGCCGCTGTTGATCTCGCGCGGACGGGGCAGGTGGGGGCGGTGGCGCAGTTTCCGCATGGGCTGCAACTGCGTATTGATTACGAGGCTGTCCACATCGAACGCTCATCTGCGCAAGCCGTTATCGACTTACCGTTGCTGGCGCTCTATGCGATAATTCCAATGAACGTTCCCGGCGAGACAGTATTGAGCGATCATTGGCGCGTGGCGGTAACGACTGCGGCGCCAGAAGATCACACGGGCGAAAGCGGCTTTGTGAAGGTGGATGCGGGGCTATCGCTGGTGCTGCGCGGACGACGCAATGGTGATCGATTCGCGCCGCCGGGGCTGGATGGTCACAGGCACAAATTGTCGAAATGGATGATTGACCGCAAAGTTCCGCGCGACCTGCGCGACCGTGTGCCGCTGCTGGTCGTCGACGACCGGATCGCGGCGATTTACTGGAAAGGCTGGTTCGTAGATCACCATTTTTTTGTTAGAGAAAGCAGCGACGAAGCTATTTATGTCCATTTCTTACAAGACTAGGACAATTTCCGTAAGTCGGTTGCTATGCAAAGTTGCAATTTATTTCAAAACTTGTATGCTTAAGAAAGCATAAATTAACTCCATAAAGTAAAAATTAGGCTCATAAACCGATGATCGATAATAATGAGAATGCCTCTATCCTTGTCGTGGACGACGAGGCAGCTATCCGCTATTCGGTGAGCAAGACTTTACAGCGCGTTGGCTACAGCGTGCGCGAAGCCGCAACCGGAGAGGACGCCCTCGACGTTATCCGTGCCGAAGCCTTCGACGTGGTGCTGACGGATATTCGAATGCCGCCGGGTTTGGACGGCGTTGAATTGATTCGTCGCATCAAAGACACCGACCCCGATACGATTGTGATCCTGATGACCGCTTATCCGAGCCTGCCGACTGCGGTCGAAGCGTTGCGGTTGGGCGCGCACGATTACCTGATTAAGCCGAGTTCGAGCCAAGACATTCGCACGAGCGTGGCACGCGGGATCGAACGCGCGCGCAACCTCAAACGCCGCCGCGCCCTGCTGGATGCGATTCGCAGCAACGTGAGCGAACTGAGCCGCAGCAATCAAGAGCCGAGCGTGCCTCAGCGTGAAATGCTGACGTCGGCAGAAAAGCTGGCGACGAGCGAATTGGTCAGTGAATCGACAGTGAACGGCGTGATGACGTTAGGGCCCTTGACGATTTACCCCGGTCGCTATCAAATCTCGGTTGAAGATCAGCCGATTGACCTGACGCCGACAGAATTCGATTTGCTGCTCTACCTAGCCGCCCATCGGGGGCGAGTGGTATCATGCCATGAACTCGTGCGCGAAGTGCGCGGCTATGCCGTCGATGAGGCGGAAGCCCGCGAGGTGATTCGCCCTCACGTGAGCAACCTACGCCGCAAGCTGAAGCAGGCAGGGCAGGATGCCGACTTGATCGTGAACGTGCGCGGGATCGGCTATCGGCTCAGTGAGCAGGCTGACTAAAACTTGAAGCGAACTAATTGTATAGCTTTCCTGTGCGCGCTGTTGATCGGCACGCTGTCGGTTCAGACGACCGCGATACGTGCGCAGGATGCCGACATTGACGCGCTTATCGCTTCGATGTCGCTGGAGCACCGCGTGGCGCAGATGTTCATGGTCACGCTGCACGGATCGGTGCTGACCGAAGTCGGCGCAGAAGACCTTCGTAACTGGCAACCCGGTGGTGTCGTCCTGTTTGGCGAAAACGTCGGCAACCCCGCCGCCGTCACCCGTTTAACCAATGCCTATCAAAGCACGATTACCGCTGAGGATGGTGTGCCGCTGCTGATCTCGATTGATCAAGAGGGCGGCGTTGTCACGCGGCTGACTGACGGCTTTACGATGTTTCCCGCGCCCGTCCTGATCGATGCGGCGGGCGACGATATGGCGTATCGGGTGGGTGTGGCGGTGGCGCAGGAATTGAGCGCGGTCGGCATCAACATGAACCTCGCGCCTGTTTCCGACCTTGAAACCTACAAAGACAACCCGATCATCTTCCGCCGTTCGTGGGGGAGCGACCCTGATATGGCGGGCGAGGCAGTCGCCTCGTTCATTCGCGGGATGCAGTCGCTCAACGTTTTGGGCACGGCGAAGCATTTCCCCGGTCATGGTGAGTCGCGGCAGGATTCGCACGGCGAACTGCCGACGATTGATTTGCCGCTGGAACGGTTGCAATCGGTCGAGTTCGTGCCGTTCGAGTACGCGATTAACGCGAACGTCGCCGCCGTGATGGTCGCCCATATCTGGTATCCGGCGCTTGAGCCACAGGTGGGGCTGCCCGCATCGCTTTCGCGTAACGTGATCACGGGGGTGCTGCGCGATCAACTGGGTTATGACGGGCTGATCATGACTGACGCGCTCGACATGAACGCGGTTGACCTCAACTTCAACTACTATGACGCTATCGTGATGGCGATTCAGGCGGGGGTCGATTTGCTGGCGATGGGTCCGAGCATCGGACAGCAGGTGTTCGAGGCGGCGATGCAGCGGGTGGTCGATGAAGTGCGGGCGGGGAATATTCCTGAAGAACGGATCAACGAGTCAGTGCGGCGCATTTTGGAAACGAAGCAGCAGTACGGCATTCTGAACTGGCAGGCGCTTGAACCGACGAGCGCGCCGGAACGGGTTAATTTAGAGGCACACGCGCAGTTGTTCGACGAAATATACCAGAAAGGCGTGACGGTCGCTTACGACCGCAACAATCTCGTGCCGATTCCGGCGGATCGCCGTGTGGCGATGATCTTTTTGGCGACGCGCTATCAAATTCAGGCGGAATGTTCGCAGTACAGCAGCAATATTACGTGGACGGGGGTGGCGGATAACCCGACGGCGGAGCAGATCGGTTGGGCGCTCGACAACGCCAAAAACGCCGATACGGTGGTGGTGTGGACGCAGAACGCCGATAAAAATCCGGATCAGCAGAACCTCGTCAATGCGCTGCCGCCGGAAAAGACGATTGCTGTCTCGATCTGGTCGGTGTATGACTGGCAGACGTTCCCGAATGTCGCCGCTTACGTGGCGACGTATACGCCTGCGCGTCCGGCGGTGCCAGCGGCGTGTGCGGTCTTGTTCGGTGCACAGCCTGAGACGGGCGTCCTGCCGATCACGCTGCGGGTAGATTTACCCGCTGGCAGCCACGACTCGAATTGACAGCAATGCGAGTACAGTATCGTTATTATAGAAATCATTCGCATCAAAGAACTACTGATTAGAGTGGTACATCGAAGAAAATGCTAATCAAAATTCGCTAACGCGGTGATTCGCTATCTCGTATTTCTCCCCTCTTCTTAGTCAAAGAGAGCAGTGGCGAGGTTTTCGGGACAGAATTTAGTTCTGTCCCGACTTCTGCCTAGTGCTTATTAAGGTAATATTGATATGAAACATGTGATGATCTGGAGTGTTATTTTTCTTCTATGTATTTCAGGGTGTTCCGCTATTCAGAGTGTTAATATTAGCGGTAAACCCGCTTTGCCAACTGTTACTCCTCCTGAAGTTTCTTCCACTTATCAGATTGGAGATGTTACGGTTTCCAGTACGACGATTGATCGAGTTATTTCGGTCGAACCAGTTACACTCCCAAACTGCAATGGTAGTAGTGATTTGACGGTGCGACGTAGCTTCACACAACAAGCTGACCGCACGCCGACATTGATGGATTTCGACTCAGCACGTTTCAGTCTCAGCATAAATTCAATCATTGGTGTTATTAACACCGGACTAGACCTTGATCCGGCTGAAAGTAGTCCATTAACTGAAACTTACGAATTAGAAATGGGTGCTGCGTCGGGAACTTCTGTTCAATATGATGTACAGTGGGTACTTACTTCAAGAACAGGCGTAGTTGAATTCGCGGGCGACAACGATGTTGTCTATGTGGAATTCACTGCACCTCAAATGTTGCGCGCAATTACTCAAGAGCCACATCGATATCCTTGCGCAGAGTCGACCGAAGAAAATACTTGAGTATGGCTTTGCAGCTACAGCTCCAAAGTCGGTAACGTTGTAGGAGCAGAGTTTAAGTCTACTCCTACAATACCGGCTTCAATTCACTAGACCTTTTTCTTGCCTTCGACAATCATGGTAATGGCTTGTTCGATGCGCCGCTGACGGGTTTCCGCCTTGCGCGCGCCGTCGATCCACTCAATGTACGCCTTGCGGTGGGACGGTGCGAACTTGTCGAACTTCGTTTTTGCTTGTTCGTTGGCGTCGAGCGCCCAGATCAAGTCTTCAGGGATGTCGATGCCGCGCGGTTCGGTGTCGATTTGTTTTATCATTTGCACATTCTCCCCAAACGCTTTGCCGATAGCGCTGCGAATATCGTGGGCGACTTTCATGTCGTTCTGCCTCCATGAGGCATTCAGATTGCATCCAGTGCTAAAGGTTAGGCATGCCGCAGATTGGCTGTTTCGCTGTGACTGCGTTGCACTCACGCTTGCTCGTTATTTCCAGAACATAAATTCGATCATACCAGATTATCCAGCCGATGCTCATGCAGATCGCGTTAAGCTGCCATAAGCCTCGACGCGCGTGTAAATGCTTCTGTTCTAGGGCTGGGCTGAGGCTTGGAAATCGCGCGATTTTGCCCCCTCAAGTCCATCTGTGTAGGGCTAACACAAGTGAATTGTCATCAGTGTACGCTGTTCTGGCGGTCGCTGAATACCCTAAAAATAAGGGGATCGTGGGGCTATTGGCTAAGCGAGGTTTGAGAATCTGCGGTGTCAAGCATGGGCTGAACGGGTTTGGTACGTAGCGCGACATGGAACAGGCTGGCAACACTGTGGGCGATCAAGAGGACGACGACTATTGTGATGTTTGACTTGTCCGCACCTTCATTTCAGGTTACCTTATAGGCTCATTTCATCAATACAGGACTCAGTATGGGTACGCTCAATCCCGATCTCCTTTCCAAAGACCTCGACTCGGTGATGAACGATGCCGTCGCGCTCAAAGACCAGTACAAGAAAACGGTGCTGATGCCGGAAATTCTGCTGCTGGCGCTGTTGCAAAGCAAGGATACGGCGGCGGCGCGGCTGCTGGAGGTCTTCAAGAACAGTCGAGGCGTTGACCTTGACCGCCTGACGCGGCAGACGCAGCTTGCCATCGAAACGCGGCGCGATCAAGACGGCAATCTCGACTTTATCGCTACAGGCAACCGTCAAGTACCGCTTTCGCGGCAGACGATCATCATGATTGATGATGCGCTGAGCCTCGCTAATGCTCAAAATGAAGTGCGCGTCGATACCGATCACGCGCTGGCGATTCTTGCAGAAAGCAGCATGAGCACCAGCGGCTTACTGCGCCAGCACGGAATCACGCCTAAAGCCATCGCTGACATGGTTGCGGACACGTCGCAGATTATCCGCAAAGATGGCACGACGCAGGATTTCGTTGCGGGGGCGAAGTCGGGTAAGCTGAAGGCGGTCTATTTCCGTGAAGACCTGCTGCGCGACTTGATCAACATCCTGACGCAGGCGGTCAACCGCCACGTTATTCTGCTGGGACCTGATGGCGTGGGCAAGCGGACGTTGGCGTACAGCCTCGCGCTGCTGATGTCCGAGGGCAAAGGCCCGAAGCAGCTTAAGAGCCTCGTGCAAGTGGATGAAGGGGCGCTGCTCGACAACGACCAGAAGGCGATTCGCGCGGGGCTGAGCCAAGCGCGCGGCGGCGTGCTGTTTATCCCGCACATTGACCGCTTCTTCGGGGGTCCGGTGCGCGCGGAATTTTCGAAATCGACGCCGCTGATCCAGAAGGCATTCCTCGATGATGATCCGGTGATCATCGCGACGACGACCGAGCAGGAATATAACCAGCGGCTCGCCAGCGTGAGCGCTGTGGCTGAAAACTGCCAGCTTTTGCGCGTGCCAGAGCCGTCGCTGGACGAGACGATTGAAATCCTCAAGGTGGTGCGTCCACATCTCGAAAGCGACTACAACCTAACCGTGTCTGAGGATGCGGTGGCGCTCGCGGCACGGTTGGCGAAACGCTATATGAACAGCATCCCGCTGCCGCGCAGCGCCGAGCAGCTCTTGCACCGGGCGGCGGCGATGGTGTCGATGAGCCAGCAGAGCCAGCTTGCTTTTAAGAATCCAGTTAACGACTCGTCAAGCCTCGATGCTGAGGACGTGACGCTCGCCGCCAGCCAGATGACGGGCATTCCGGTCAACAAGCTGGGGCAGGACGAGCGCTTGCGCTACGCTAGCATGGTCGAGCACTTGAAGGAACGGTTAATTGGGCAGGATCAGGCGGTGTTGGCGGTCAGCCGCGCAATCAAGACGGCGCGCGTCGGACTGAAAGACGCCAAGCGACCAATTGGCGCGTTCCTGTTTCTGGGGCCGACGGGCGTCGGCAAGACCGAACTGGCAAAAGCGCTGGCAGAGTTCATGTTCGGCAGCGAAGATGCGATGCTGCCGCTCGACATGAGCGAGTTCAAGGACGAGAGCAGCCTGAACCGCTTGATCGGGTCGCCGAGCGGCTACGTGGACAGCGAGGCGGGCGGTCAACTGACGGAGCGCGTGCGTCAGCAACCGTACATCATCGTGTTGTTCGACGAAGTGGAGAAGGCGCATCCGCGCATCCTCGATATTCTGCTACAGGTGATCGAGGAAGGGCGCTTGACCGATGGACGCGGCAATACGACCTACTTCAGCGAAACCGTGATCATCCTGACCAGCAACCTCGGTTCGCAGGAACTCGCCGTGCCGGTGATCACCGATGGAATCCGCGACGAGGCGATGGAAGAAGTCCGCACCTACTTCCGCCCGGAGTTCCTGAACCGGCTTGACGAAGTGATCATGTTCAACGCGCTTTCGAACGAAGACCTCGGCGAGATTCTCAAGCTGATGCTCAAGAGTGAAGTCAAGATGGGGGCAGAACGCGGCTTGAAGCTCGAATTCACCGACGCCGCGCAGACGTGGATGCTGGCGCAGAACGATGAGCCGGAATATGGCGCGCGCCCGCTCAAGCGGATTATCCGGCGTTCGGTGCGCGAACCGCTGGCGGACTTCCTCTTGCGCGCGAACCCGCCCGCCGGAACGCAGGTGATGATCGATGCGGACGGCAGCGGCTTGACCTTCGCCGCGACGGTCGATGGCAAAGAAGTCAAAGTCGGGACGGGGTAGACCTCACCCCGTGCAACCGTAAAACCTTCGGTTTGATTCGGTTGCCTATCCCTCTCCCCGCAATCGAGAGGGGCAGGCAAGTCAATCGAATGAAACTGCGTAATTTTCTCTACAGATCAGCAGTTTACTAAATCTTTGTTCTTAACTCAGCACTCGGTACTATCTTTATTTTAGGTGTGAGGAGAACAGTGTAATGACTCAAGTTGATGCAAGTATTTTTCGCAAATATGACATTCGAGGCACGGTCGCGGGCGATGCTATTCAGGTGACGCCTGATCTGGCGCGGTTGGTGGGCAAGGCGCTGGGCACGTATCTGCCGCGCGAGTTCAACACCAATCACATGTTCGTTGGGCAAGACAACCGCCTGTCATCGCCCAGCCTGAAAATGGCGCTGATCGAAGGCGTCGCCTCAACGGGACTGGCTGTGACCGACATTGGCGAAGTGCTGACGCCGACCGTCTACTTTGCGTCTGCGAGCTGTGGGCCGAAGGGCGCGGGCGTGATGATCACGGGCAGCCACCTGACGACCAAGTACAACGGGATCAAGATGGCTTACGGCGCGCTGGCGCTGGCAGATACGCAAATCCAAGAACTGCTCCAGATCATCCAGAACGACGCCTTTGCTGAGGGTGACGGGCAGGTCGATCAAGATTTCGATATGCTGCACAAGCACATGGAGACGATCAAGGGCATGGTAAAGATGGCACGCCCTTTGCGGATTGCGATGGACTCCGGCAACGGCATTAGCGGAACGTGCATTCCGCCCGTTTTGAGCGATCTAGGTATCGAAGTTCACTGCTTGTACTGCGAATCGGACGGGACGTACCCGAATCATCTGCCAAACCCTGAAGACCCGGAGATGACGAAAGACCTCGAAGCGAAGGTCATTGAGATCGGCGCTGATCTGGGTTTGGCGTTCGACGGTGACTCGGATCGCTGCGGATTTATCGACAATCACGGACATCATATCGCCGCTGACCGTTTGCTGGCGTTGCTGGCGCGCGACGTGCTTTCGCGCAACCCCGGCGCGCCGATTGTCTTCGACGTGAAGGCATCGCTGGCGCTGCCGGAAGAAATCCGTAAATACGGCGGCGTTCCGGTGATGTGGAAGTCCGGTCACAGCCTGATGAAAGCGAAGATGCACGAGATTGGATCGCCGTTGGGCGGCGAGGTCAGCGGGCACCTATTCTGGGGCGAAAATTACTATGGTTTCGACGATGCGCCGCTGGTGGCGCTCAAGACGCTGGAATTGATCTCGCGCAGCGACAAATCAGTCGCGGAAATGTTCGACGAAATTCCGAAGCTGGTCGCCACACCGGAAATTATCATGACTGCGCCGGATAACCTGAAGTTCGCGATCATCGACGAGATGACCGCTAGCCTTGAAAAAGATTACGAGGTAATCACGGTCGATGGGGCGCGGGCGGTGTTTGAACATGGGTGGGGCTTGGTGCGCGCGAGCAATACGCAGCCGGCGATTACGATGCGTTTCGAGGCGTACAACAAGCCACAGGTGGTCGAATACATGATGCGCTTCAAGTCGCTGCTCGACCAGCATCCCGAAGTTGATTCGAGCGGGCTGCAAGACCAGATCGTGGCTTTTAGCGAATAAAGGCTGACTCCACCCCCATCTCAGCTTTGCTGAGCTTTCCCTTCCCCGAATTCAAGGAGGGACGAGAGCAAAAGCGGATCGGTCGAGTTGATTTTAAACGGCGTAATGTCCGTTTTTCGGCAGTGCATTGAGAGCTTCTCTATGCCCGACTATCAATTGATATATCAGACACAGGCGGCGCAGTATGACCAGATGGTTGCGAGCGAGGATCACGCGAGCAATCTGCTGCCCGCGATCAACGCGATCTGTCCGCTGGGCGGGCTGGACGTGGTTGAATTGGGCGCGGGAACGGGACGGCTGACGGTGCAGATCGCGCCGATGGCGCGGTCGCTGCTGGCGTTCGACGTGGCTGAGCCAATGTTGGCGTTGCTGCGCGACAAGATCGCCGGATGCGAAACGGCGGTTGCTATTGCCGCTGACAACCGCGCGCTGCCGCTGCCGGATGCGGTCGCGGACGTGGCGATTGCTGGATGGAGCATCGCGCATTCGGTCGAGTGGTATCCCGACACGTGGCGCGACGAGGTTGATCAAGCGCTGGGCGAACTGCTGCGGGTGCTGCGCCCCGACGGTTTTGCACTCGTTCTAGAGACGCTTGGTACGGGCAGCGAGACGCCTGCGCCGCCCAACGAGGGTTTAGCGGCGTTATATGCCTATTTCGAGGACGAATACGGATTCCTGCGGACGAGCTTGCGCACCGACTACCAATTCGAGTCGCCGGCTGAGGGACAGGTATTGCTGCGCTTCTTTTTTGGCGACGAACTCGCTGACCGGATCGTCGCGGAACAGTTGACGATTCTGTCGGAGTGTACGGGCATCTGGTGGCGGACGCGGGCATAGGTGTCCGGACGCGGCTCGTTTTTTTTAAAAACTTCTCACTCATTGCTCAAAATGTTAGAGAAAGGCGGTTGATGATGGCAACTATTTCGTGTACCGCAGCCGTGCGCCAACTCTCCGCGAAGACGCTGGCATACATCCGCGTCGCACCGAAAAATACGGGCGCGATCCTCGGCATCGCTCCGGCGGGGGTGAGCGGCTACCGCGTGCTCGAAGTACAGGCGGGCGACGGCAGCAACTGGTTACGCCTCTCATGTGCCAACAGCGTCACGGGCTGGATGCGTGACGATTTGCTCGACATTGTTGGCGACTGCTCGCTGGTGGGCTACGGCGTCCTGAGCAGCGCGACACAGGCGTCGAGCATCGACCGTAGCCATCCACCTAAAGGGGCTGAGCCGTTGCCGATCCCCAAGCCGCCGCTGCCAACCCCTCCGCCTGTTCC
>JBBSNT010000127.1:0-10464 GCA_038260485.1 Aggregatilineales bacterium
ACGTAAGCATCTTCGAGCGATTTGGCAATCTCTTCCATCGATACCTCTCGCTCTGGCGTGACGACGATCTCCGCGCCGCCGAGGATGCTGCCCATTAGCGCGAGGTAGCCGCTGTTGCGCCCCATGACCTCGATCAAGAAGGCGCGCTGGTGCGACGACGCGGTATCACGTAGGCGGTCGAGCGCGTCAAGGATGGTATTGAGAGCGGTATCGACGCCAATCGACATATCTGTGCCGAAAATGTCGTTGTCGATGCTGCCGGGAATGCCAATCGTCTGAAAGCCGAGATTGTGCAGGGCGAGCGCGCCCGTCAAGCTGCCGTTGCCGCCGACCACAATCAGCGCGTCGATGCCTTTTTCGTTGAGGCGGCGCAGCGCGCGTCGCTGCCCCTGTGTCGTCCTGAATTCGTCGTTGCGCGCGGTCTGCAAAATCGTGCCGCCGCGCTGCAAAATGCCGCTGACCTCAACGCTGGTCAGCAGTTCAAAATCGCCGTTGATCAGACCTGTATATGCCTGACGAACGCCGTAAACTTCCATATCGTTTTCCATACCGGTACGCACAACCGCGCGGATTGCCGCGTTCATCCCCGGCGAGTCACCGCCGCTGGTCATCACTGCAATACGTTTCACGAGCGTCTGCTCCCAATGTCAACACTGTGCGCCTGTATTTTACAGCGTCGCTTATGAAACGCCAGCAGCAGACTGAAGATCGACACCATCTAGATCGCTCAATTCCTTGATCAGGCGGTCGCAGTATTGGGTCGTGCCGTTCGGGAATTCCATCAGGTGTGTCTCGACGCCGTCCGCTACGATCACGATCTCGAAATGATCGTGTCCCGGCTGTGAGGTGAGAATGCCGATGAGCCGTTCCAGCCGTCGTCGGTCGTGGGCAACGTCGCCATTGCGATCAAAGCGCACGCGCAGCATTTGCGGCGGGTGGGCGTCAGGCTCTTCTTCGTGAGGTGTCACAAAGGAGAACGCTTCTTCTTCGAAACCGGCGGGCGGCAGTTCGTCGAACGAGGGCGGTTCGCTGCTTGTGTAGGTCGGCGCATCGTCGTAACTGCGCTCCGTTTCAGCGAAGGTTGGGAGCGAGTTCATCGTGATCGGCGCGGGCGTTTGACTGGGATAGGCTTCGCTGCTGGTGACCGATGTGAGTTTATCGTCTACCAATTCGCAGATGATCTGCGGATCGTTGCGCTTGAGGTCGAGCCTGCCCTGAATTTTGACGACTGCGCCCTCGATCATCAAGGCTTCGAACTTCGTCCACGTGCGCGGGAACAGCACCACGTCGATCAAGCCGAAACGGTCTTCCAGCGACGCGATACACATCATGTCATGGTTTTTGGTCGGCATTTTTCGCAGTCCGGCGATCAAGCCAACGAAGGTGACGGGCATTTCGTCGCGCGCTTCTTCGGCTTTCAGTTCCAGCGTGCTCGTGATCGACTGTCCGCGTTGCTGTAATTGCTCCAGCAGCGGATCAATCGGATGGCTAGAGATATATAAGCCGAGCAGTTCCTTTTCCCAGTTGAGCAAGTCGCGCGGGCTGTATTCTTCGCTGCTGGTCAGGTTGAGCAGCAGGTCGCCTATCGTATCCATCGCTTCACCGAACAAGCCGATCTGCCCGACATCCTTCGCTTTGTGATGGTCGGCGCTGTAGCTCATGATGCGCTCCAACGCGGCGATCAGCGAGCGGCGGCTGCCCATGCTTTTGAGCGCGCCGACTTTGATCAGGCTTTCGACCGTGCGCTTGCCGACCACGCGCAGGTCAACCCGCTTGCAAAAGTCCTCAAGGCTGGCAAACGTGCCGTTGGCGTCACGCTCGGTGATGATGTGTTGAAGCGCGCCGACACCGGCATTCTTGATCGCCGCCATGCCGAAACGAACGCCGCGCTTGCCATCGTCTTGAGTCTGGATGTCGAAGTCAAGCTGGCTGTAGTTCACGTCCGGCGGCAGAATTGAAATGTTCAGGCGTCTGCACTCCGCGAGGAAGGTCGTCACTTTGCCCGCGTCATCGAAGTAGACTGTCAGCAGCGCCGCCATGTATTCAGCCGGATAGTGCGTCTTGAGAAAGGCGCTCTGGCAGGTGATGACGGCGTAGTCACTGGCGTGGGCGCGGTTGAATCCATAGTTGGCGAAGAACTCGATGTCGTCGAAGATTTTACCGGCTGCTTCCTCACCAACGCCGAATTCGGGTCCATTTTTGAGGAAGTTTTCACGGTGTTTCTGAAGGTCTTCCTTCTTCTTCTTCGATACCGCTTTACGCATCAGGTCGGCGTCGCCAAGTGAATAGCCGAACAATTCACGCCCGATGCGCATGATCTGTTCTTGATAGACGCAGTTGTGAACAATGATATTGTTGGCGACGAAGTTGTGCAGCCCCTCGACGGTGATGTCGTAGACGGTTTCGACGCCGCAAGGCTCTATCGCTTGAATACGTTCCCAAGCGACGTTCAGATGTTGGTTGGTCTGTGGCAGCGGCAGCGTGGCGGCGAGATCACGAACAATGTGCGCCGAAATGCGTTCCGTTTCGAGACGTTTCTTCATGAAGTGCTGGCGATCAATGCCGTACTGTGTCATCAGCGTGCGGCGCGGCATCGTGATCGTGGCGTCCAGTTCGTGGATGAACTGGCTGCGGCTGATCGTCGGATGATCAATGGCTTCGCAAAGCACATCCTTTTTAGCGCCGATCATGTATTGCTGAAGCAGCGCTGTCAGACGGGCTGTGTCGTAAACCGTGACTTGATAAGCTGTGCGCGCAGCGCGAGAAGAAATATAGCTGCTCGTGTGAATCACCGACGCGATACCAAGCCGCAGTAGCAGCGTTTGAACGTCATGGGCAAGCTGCTCGGAAATGGTCTTGTAGTGGCACAGCTTGCGCCCGACATAGCCGTCGCAATCCCACAACGACGCAGCGAAGAAGGCTAGGTCATCCGTGTTCAAGTGGAATACGAAGTCGGGAATATGCTTCTCTTGGCTGCGCAGCCCGGCGGGTTTTACGCCGGGAGCGTGCTTGAACCCAAGCTCGCGCATCCACTGAAGCAGGCTGGTCGTTCCCTTGCGACTGTGCTTGTGGCGAACGCCAATGCGCAGCACGTCGTGGATCTGCTCGGTGAATACGGGCTGCACATCCTCGAAAATATCGAGGCAGCGGAGATATTCGTCAATCAGCGCTTGCTCTTTGTTGACGAAATCGACCGAAGGACCACTGGCAAGGCTGCCATCCGCAATCAAATAAGCGAGCACGCGCAGCTTTTCACGGGTATATTGCAGCGCTTGATCTGGCTGGAGCAGGATGGGCGGTGTGCCGACGTAATTGCCAACGCAGAGTTCTGCTAATGTTTTCCAGCCCGTTTCGGTCAAGAAGCCGTGATCAATCGTGGCTTTGATCGACGTGCCGTTGCGCAGGATAAGGCGATAGACCTGCTTTTCACCATTATTGAACCAGTGGGTGACGCGCCCAATAGCAGGCTGCTGCTGACTATCGACCCCTTGCACGTAGAAATCGCCCGCGCGGTCTGCGAGTTCGTCAATGCGGTAAGGCTGACCCGTCACAGCGTCGAAAATACGCGCGTCGCCGCTGATGCAGATTCCGTAAGTTTCTTCGAGGATCGGGCGCAGCTTTTCGTGGTGATAGATCACTTCTTCATCACCGTGCATGCGCTTGTTGAAGGTCGGGATGTAGTCCATTGGACCCGGACGGTAAAGCGACACGCCCGCAACGATGTGCTCGAACTTGGTCGGCTTCATGTCGCGCAGCATCCCCTGCATACCGCTGCTTTCAAGTTGGAACACGCCGACCGTTTCGCCGCGTCCGAGCAGTTCGAACGTCTCTTTGAGCATTCGATCCTGCTCTACGTCGCCGCTGGGACGATAGGGGATGTTCGACATGTCATAGCGGATGCCGTGATGCTTCTCGATCAGGTCACAGGCGCGGCGCATATACGTCAGCGTCGAGAGTCCGAGGAAGTCCACCTTGAGCAAGCCAATCGACTCGCAGGTTTCCATCGGGAACTGTGTCACCTGCCGCAGCGTCATCGCGCCGCCTTCTTCGCCGTCATCGTTGGCGCTGGCTTTAGTCAGCCGATGCAGGGGAACGTACTCATTCAGCGGACGGTCAGCGATGATCACGCCCGCCGCGTGGGTCGAGGCGTGCCGGCTGATGCCTTGCAGCGCCGCCGCAACGTCGATCACCTCTTTGAGTTCGGGGATCGTGTTGTACATCTTCTGGAGTTCGGGGTTGTCCGCGACGTAGACTTTGACGGGCTTTTGCTTCGCCTCGGTTGGGATCAAGCGGACGGCTTGGTTGACCAGCGTCAGGTCGATGTTGAGCGCACGCCCGACGTCGCGGACGGCAGCTTTTGCGCCGAGCGTCCCAAAGGTGATGATCGCCGCGACTTTATCTTCGCCGTACTTGCGCGCGGCGTAGTTGATCATCTCGCCGCGCCGGTCGTCAGGGTAGTCGAGGTCGATATCGGGCATACTGACGCGACCGGGGTTGAGGAAGCGCTCAAACAGCAGGTGATTCTCAATCGGGTCGATGTTGGTGATGCCGAGGCAGTAGGCGACGATGCTGCCCGCGCCTGAACCGCGCACGTTCCACCAAATGTCAGCGTGGCGGGCGAACTCGCACAAATCCCAGACGATCAGGAAGTAGGTGTCGAAGCCCATTTCGCCAATGATGCTCAGTTCGTAGTCGAGCCGTTCGCGCAGTTCAGCGTCGTCGGCGTGGTTGCCATAGCGCCAGCCAATGCCTTTTTCCGCCAGCGCGCGCAGATAGGATGCAGCGCTGTACCCGTCCGGCACGGCAAAGATCGGCAGATGATAGCCTTTGCGGTCGAGATCGATCTCGCACATTTCTGCGACTTTAACCGTGTTCAGCAGCGGTGCGCCACCGTCGATGTGCCCGAAGGCGCTCCACATTTCGGCAGCGCTGGTCAAGAAATAGCTGTTATCGGTCATCCGCATCCGGTTTTGTTCGTTCTTGAGCGCGCCAGTTTGGATGCAGAGCAGCGTATCGTGCGGGTCGTAGTCATCCTCTAGCACGTAATGGACGTCGTTGGTCGCCAAGAACTGAACGTCGTCTCGTCTGCCGTTGTCGATCAGCCAGTTGTTGACGGTCTTCAGTTCGTCGATGTTGTGGTTTTGCAGTTCGAGATAGAAATTCTCTTTGCCGAAGGTTTGCAGATACCAGTCAATTGTGTCGCGGGCTTCCCGGTCACGCCCTCCCATAATCGCCTGCGGGACGAGTCCGGCGAGGCAGCCGCTGGTGACGACCAGTCCTTCAGAATGCACGGCGAGGTATTCACGGTCAACGCGCGGGCGATAGTAATAGCCCTCAAGCTGGGCGGTGCTGGCGATCTTGAGCAGGTTCTTGTAGCCCGTCTCGTTTTTCGCCAGCAGCAGTTGGTGAAAGGATTGGCGGTCGGCTTTGGGGTCGCGCCCGACGTGTGCGTTCGGTGACAGATAGCCTTCCATGCCAATAATCGGGTTGATTCCGGCTTTCTTGCAGGCGTTGTAGAAATCGATCACGCCGAACATGACGCCGTGATCGGTGATCGCTAGCGACTCCTGTCCCATTTCGGCGGCGTGGGCGACAAGGGTTTTGATGCGGCTGAAACCATCCAGCAGCGAGTATTCAGTGTGGACGTGCAGGTGAACAAACGGTTGATCGGTCATAAATCAGCTTTTGCTAAATAACGACAGAGTTGAATGTTAAAAGTGACAAGTTAAAATTGGTTTACTTTCGTTATATGGCTGTGGGCTGGCACGATGTGTTTTTGAACTTTTAACCTTGAACTTTTAACTTCCTAGAGTATACAACACAGCACACCTGTGCGGTGAATATTTTAAGGTTGGACTCTAGGTTTCTGAGCGGGCGTGATTATAATCCGCATAACCATACCAGTGAGGATCAATCAATGGCGAAGTTTTTCGAGAGCATCGATGAGGGATTGCAGCAGTTCATCGAGGCGCAGCACATGTTTTTCGTCGCCAGCGCGCCCTTGAGCGCTGAGGGTCACGTTAATGTATCCCCGAAAGGGCGCGACTGCTTGCGCATTTTGTCGCCCAACCGCGTCGCCTACCTCGATTTGATCGGCAGCGGCAACGAAACGTCCGCCCATCTGCGCGAGAACGGTCGTATCACCTTCATGTTCTGCGCCTTCGAGGGCGCGCCGCGCATCGCGCGCTTGTTCGGGATGGGCATCACTATCCTGCCGACTGACCCCGATTGGGCGGCGTTGAGCGTGCTGTTCTCTGATGATTACAACAACGTTCGCCAGATCATCCTCGCGGAGATCGACATGGCGCAGACCTCGTGCGGCTACGGTGTGCCGTTCATGGACTATGTCGGTGAGCGCGACACGATGGATCGCTGGGCGGACAGCAAAGGCGCAGAAGGCTTAGTCGAGTACCAGTGTGAGAAGAACGCCGTCAGCCTCGACGGGCTGCCGACGCCTTTAGGCTTGAGTTTATCGTAAGGTTTCAGAGGAATTATGATGAAGAAGCGTTGGCTGATTTATTGTATTGCAGCAGTGGTCTTGTTGGCTTCGCTCAGTGTGGTGCAGGCGCAAAGCGAGACGACGGTTGCCTCTGCCTGTGCTAGCGCAGCGGTCGTTACGGGCGCGAGCAAACACACGCTCGATTCTGACGGGCTGGCTCGTGAGTACATCGTCTATGTCCCACAGCGCTACGATCCGGCGCAGCCCGTGTCGCTGATTATGAGTCTGCATGGGTTCGCCAGCAGCGACGCGCAGCAGGTTTTGTGGACGCAGTGGAACACGATTGCCGACGAAGAAGGCTTTATTGTCGTCTATCCGCAGGGTATGGGATCGCCCGCGCGCTGGAACACTGGACAGCACCCGATTCCCGCTGGCGATGCCCAACAAGTGGAGCAGGAAACGAGCGACAACCCGCTGGCAGGGCTGCTCGCGGGCTTCTTCGAGGAAGTGCCAGTTGATGATGTGGCATTCCTCGGTCATTTGCTCGACCAGTTGGAGACGGATTACTGCATTGATCCGGCGCGGATTTACGTCAATGGGCTGTCGAACGGCGGCGGCATGTCCAACCGGCTCGCCTGCGAACTGGCTGATCGCATCGCGGCGATTGGCACGGTCGCCGGAGCATATACCGAGCTTCCCGGCGGCTGTCATCCGTCGCGCCCCGTCCCTGTGATCGCTTTTCACGGCGTCATCGACCCGATTGTCCCCTACGAGGGCAACCCCGACATCAACTTTCCGGCGATCCAGACGTGGGCGGCAGATTGGGCAGCGCGTGATCAATGCGACCCAACGCCGCAAGTGGTCGAAGGAACGGTCGGAGCGGTGACGGGTGTCCGTTACACTGGCTGCGCGGAGAATGCCGAAGTCGTGCTCTACACTATTGCCGATGGCGGGCATACGTGGCCCGGTGGTTTTCCCATTCCTTTTTTCGTCGGCAAAACCAGTGAGGATATTGACGCCAGCGCAACCATGTGGGCTTTCTTCAGCGCGCACCCGCTGCACTGAGGTTTCCCCGCCAGACGCTCAAAGCGTCTGGCTAAAAATATAAGCCTGCTAGAAGCAGGCTGTGAGATGACTAACGCTGATATAGCCCGCTTCGGCGGGCTTTTCCGTACAATTTTAGGCTTCAAACTGATGGCGGCGCTAGGAATTTAGTCGTGCCGTGTCGGTCAATCTGGCGCGTCTGTGTTTTGTCTACGAACGCGAATATTGTTCTTACGGGTTGTGTTCTATAATTATTTCACTGTTTACGGATAGCTCGTGAGTTCTATGCCTGAATTACCTGAAGTAGAAACCGTTGTGCGTGGGCTGCGCGGACCGCTGATCGGGCGCACCGTGCAGAGCATGTGGTACGACTGGTCACGCACCCTGCAAACGCCCGACCCTGACAATTTCGCGGCACGGATCGCCGGTCAAAGCTTCCGCGCGATCAACCGCCGCGCCAAATACATCCTGTGCGAACTCGAGCACGATATCCTCGTCGTTCACCTGAAGATGACCGGACGGCTCTACGTCGTGCCCGATGACTCCGTTTACCAAGCCGACCGCTGGGTGCATTTCGGCTTGCAGTTAGACAACGGCACGCAGCTTCGCTTCTCCGACGCGCGCAAGTTTGGCTTCGTCGCACTGGTCGCCTCGTTTGACGAGATCGCGCCCGCGCTCGGGCCTGAACCGCTGGAAGCCGCTTTTACGCCGGAGATTTTGCGCGAGCGTTTGCAGCGGCATAGCAAGAGTATCAAAGCGCTGCTGCTTGACCAAGCCTTCGTCGCCGGCGTGGGCAACATTTACGCCGACGAAGCGCTTTTTCGCGCGGGGATTCACCCACAGCGCGCCGCCAACAGCCTGAACGATGCCGAGATCGACGCATTGTACGCCGCCATCCGTGACGCGCTCAACGCGGGCATCATGCACGAGGGCGCAAGCGTGAGTTGGTACCGCAAGCCTGATGGCACATCGGGCGAGGCGCAGAAGCATTTCTATGTTTATGGACGCGGCGACGAACCCTGTGAACGCTGTGGTACCACCATTGTCAAGATTCGGGTAGCGCAGCGCGGCACACATTTCTGCCCGACCTGCCAGCATTAAGGGGAAAACGCGATGGAAAGTGGCATCGGCGATTTATTAAAGCAGCTTCCGACCGGAATCATCCTGATGTTCTGCGGGTCGGCGCTGCTGCTCGTGTTTGCAATTGGCTACATTGTCACCGTTCGCAATCGTCGAGCGCGCGGCGCTGTGCCAGCGGTCAGCGCTGACGCCATGCCAGTCGCTGCCAGCATGGATGACGATTTCTCGGATTTACCCGATCTCGATCAGTTGTCGGATAGGGAAACGCTTCAAGCCGAACCAAATCCGCCCGAAGTCCCGATTCCGGCAGCGCCACCCGTGCTTGTTCAACCTGCTGCTGCGCCAGCCGCAGCGCCAGACGCGCATCGTGTTAGCCTTGCGGAAGGTGAGGCAGTCGAGGCGGTCGAGGTCTTTACGGTGCTGCGCGACGTTGCCGAAGGCGGGCTGATCATTCGCATCGGTGACAAAGCCTATCGCAACCCGCCAGCCGTCGCTGATGCCGAGTTCAAGCGGCGCTATCACAACACGCTGCGTGACCTGACCGGCGCTCAGCCGCCTATCGATGCCACACCGACCTCGCCCACGCCGCCGAAAACAGCAACCGGCGAAATCACTCTTGAAGCAAATGAGCCGATGCCGAGTTTTAGGGCTGATGAACCGATCCCCGGTGACCTGCCCAAGTTCATCATCCCCGACACCATCGTTAAGCCGAAGCGAGGACAGCGCCCGTCTGCCGAGCCGATTCCAGAGATCAACATCGCCGCGTCGATTGAGAGTTTTCTCCAGCACAAATTAGCACGGTCACCGCAGTACAGCGGGCGGAACATTCACGTTCGCCCCGCGCTGCACGGCAGTATAAAGATCGAGGTCGATGGCGCGTTCTACGAGTCGGTTGGCGAAGTCGCAGATGAGGACGTGCGCGATTATCTGACGGCGGCGATTGCGGAGTGGCAGGCGCGCCAGTAATACCACTAGTCAGTGACCACAATCTGCACGTACAGCTCGTAGTCGAAGGCGACTCCATTGCTGTCGTGAGCGCGCCACATGCTTCGATACGTGCCCGGTTCGGTCGGCGCGGTCAGCATAACGGTGAGGTTGCCTGTTTCGTCGGGTGACAGCGGCGGCAGCGGAATGCTCAGCCTGTCCGTCATGGGCGTGCCGCCGTCAAAATCGAGCGTTCCACTGAGTTCCTCGCTGCCCGCGTTCACGATCCGCCATATTTTGTTGAACGTTGTGCCGGGAGCAATCTGCATGTCATCGGGGATCGTGACGTCTGCTACGAACCGCAGCGATTGCGTCGAGCTGACGTTGGCAGTGGCGGTGGGTTCGGATGCAAAGTACGGCTGGGGATCGACCGCGTCTTCGAGCGAGTAGCCGGACAAGCCCGCGCCGATCCGCTGGAGCGCGAAATGCAGGAACGGCGCGTTGCTGCTGCTTGCCGTCCCATAGCTGCCGATCAAATCTCCAGCAGTGACGTCCTGACCAACCACCACGTTCGTCTCGACCAGATTCATGTACCACGATACCCACGTCTCTCCCTGCCACGAGTGCGTGATTGTCACGTAACGCGCCTGATTGGGACTGAGGGATGCCACGCGGCTCACTGTGCCGGCGTGAGCAGAGTACACCTTCCGCTTGCCTTCCGTGCTGACAAAATCGATACCCTCGTGCGGCGTGGGGAGATTGGACTGCGGGTCGCCGAAACGACTCAGGACGAGGAACTCGCCGTGCAGCGGATATTCCAGCGAGAAAGTCGTATTCGCGGCTGTTCGATTTGTGGCAGCGGCTGTGGCGCGGGACAGTGTTGGCGGTGGCGATGACGTGCTGCGCAGGGTCGCGGTCATGATGACGGTTGTGGCTGTCGCCGTTTGAGGTCTTGCGGTGGGGCTGATCACTGTCGC
>JBBSNT010000128.1:0-10461 GCA_038260485.1 Aggregatilineales bacterium
CGGCTGTCGCGCCTGCTGCGAGTTCGGTGGGTTCAATCTCACTAAAGCCCGCTGCGATCACGTTCTGCGCCCCGTCAAAGATGGTCACGGTCGCGCGCGGGTGGTTGATCATATGATCGCTGACATTGCTCACGACACCGCTTACCACCAAGCGATTCAAGTTGTCGAAGCTCGACTCATCCGTCCATGTCATCTGATTTTGACCGTAGATCGTCGGGTCATCACTGTCGGGTTGCCAACCGTCAGCGCCTAACGTCAGGCGATAGCCGGTCGCCAGCGAGGGCTGCCCGCCCCCGAAGCGTAAGCTGAAAGGCGCAAAACCGCCCGGTGGAATGCCATAGCCCATCACTTGATCGACCGCGCCCGTGACCGTTAAGCCATCCGCCGTTTGCAAATCGACCTGTACCGGCACGTCCGTGATCGTGGTCAAGCCGTAGTTGGCAACCTCGCCCGTGACAAAAAACACACCAGCAGGCGAATTCCACGTCGCGACGTGCAGCACACCAAGCCCGCCATCCTTCGCGTATGCCAGCGTCGTTAAGTCGGTCGGGTCAAGCGCGGCATCGCTGTGAATCGTCAGGCTGTTAATGATCGCTTGCAGCGGCGCGAATGCCCCATCATCATCCGGCACGAGCACCTCCACCAAGCCAACGAATGTCCCGTCGCGCTCGATGAACGTGTTCACGCGCTCGGTCGCACCGCCAACTCCAGCGCGCAAGCCCGTCATACGCCAACTGCCATCGCCCATCGCCTCACGGCTCTGCTCGACGTAGCGTCCGGTATCGGCGCGCACCTGCGTCTGATACCGCTCGATGATCGTCCCGAATTCAGTCGAATCGACCTCTCGCCCCAGATTAATCACGGCAAACAGCAGCGCGGGCTGCTCCGCATCCGGCGATGAGAAAGCAGCGGTTGCCAGTGTCGTCGTATTTTGCGTGTAAACTGCCCACTGTCGCGGTAAAATCAGCGAAAATGCCCCGCTGGGATGATCGTAACGGATCAGCGATTGATCAGGGGGGAGCGGGGTGGGCGCAAAGACGACCGCGCCGCCGCTGCATCCTGCCAGCAGCAAGCATAAAAACAACAGAGCTTTCGTCATCATCGCAGCTTCTTAACCCAACTACAACTTAACTTAGTACGGGAGTCCTATTCCTTGCGCTACACGTCCCACCCTATCCTAGAGTGACAAAACGTGTCACAGATACGCTAAAAACTTAAGGACTTTAAATAGATGTATACCAACAATGAATTGATGTTTCCGCACTATATTATCCCGACTCTGAAAAAACTGCGCGGTGCTGAGTGGCAAACCCTCGTTGAGCAGGTCGCGCCGCTCTCCGAATTTCACGAAGAAACGCTGGCATTCATGCTGATGATGGTGCGGCTAAACGGCTGTGTCAGCTGTGAAACGGATAGCTATCGGGCGATGCGCGGCTGCTTGGCTTGCGCACAACAAACCCTGCGCCGTTTCAAAGGCGACGACAGCGAACTAATTGCCCTCTATCAGCAGGCGCTCGTGGACGTGCGCAAGTTTGCCGATTCACATCCGAAAGTTGGCATTCAACCGAGCCTCAAAGCCGCCCTCTAAACACCGTCTCGACGTGAGACGGCGGCAAAACGCGGGCGCGTTTTGCCGCATAAATACCTTACTAGACCCAACCTTGCAAGTGCGGGACGGGTTTACATGCTTCGCCTACCTGCGCTTGCGCGGGGCTGTAAACGTATGTTATAATTTTTTGAATGTGGGTCTGCCTGTCGGCTCGGCGGGTTTGCAAGAGAACAACGCTCTCGTCAACCTACATTTGAGAATAAGGCACCAAGAGAAACTCCCCATAGTTTCGGGAAGTCTCTTTATTATTCTTTTCGATTGTCCGCACCATTCAGAGAGGAATTGAGCTATAAGCTCCCAAGATTCACTGCGAATTAATAATCAGATACGCGCCGATGAAGTCCGCGTGATCACCGATACCAATGAAAATCTCGGTGTCATCTCCTTAAACGAAGCGCTTGCCGTAGCAGAGGCTCGCAACCTTGATTTGGTTGAAGTCTCCCCCAATGCTGATCCGCCTGTGTGCCGGATCATGGACTTCGGTAAGTTCCAATACGAGAAGCAGCGCAAGGAACGCAAAGCGCGTAAACAGCAAAAGTCGATTGAGGTGAAAGAAATTCGTCTCAGTCCCAAGACTGACGAGCATCACCTCGGTTTCAAAGTCCGCGATGCACGTAAGTGGATCAACGACGGTATGAAGGTTCGGGTACGCATCCGCTTTCGTGGGCGTGAAATCACACATGCGAATATCGGGCGCGACCGGCTGGAAAAAATCGCTATCGAACTCAAGGATGTGGCAATCGTCGAGCAAATGCCCAACATGGAAGGCAATACCATGTTGATGGTGCTCGCGCCCGCCTCTGAGAAGAAGATCAAATAAACTCAGCCTTTACTCTACGCAGATGATGCGCGATGATTAGAGGCATTAACGTATCACTCTGGAGTGCTGACTGTGGCAAAGAAGTACAAACTCAAGACACATAAGGCGACTGCCAAACGCTTCCGTACAACCGGCAGCGGCAAGGTGGTGCGGACGAACGGTGGCAAGAGCCACTTCCGTCGCCGTCGCTCGACCCGTGCGAAGCAGTCGCTTGATAAAGTGGTGGTCATCAAGACGCTCTCACAGCACAAACGCATCATGAGGCTCGCGCCTTATTTGCGGCTGTATAAGTCCAACCCGCCGTCGTAAACGCCTGCGGGAATTTCACGTCAATACCGCCCAGAGCCAGTGCTCTGGGTCTTTGTTGCTAGGAGTATGCAATGGCACGTACTAAAACCGGTTATGTCCGCCGCCGCTATCACAAGAAGGTGCTCAAGCTGACCAAGGGTCAGTGGGGCACGCGCGGTCGGCTGTTCCGCCGCTCGAACGAGGCAATGCTCAAGAGCCTGTTCTACGCCTACCGCGACCGCCGCGCACGTCGTGGCGACCTGCGCCGTCTGTGGATCGTCCGCATCAATGCGGGCGCACGCATCAACGGCTTGAACTACAGCCGCTTCATGTACGGCTTGAAGAAGGCAGGTGTTGAATTGGATCGTAAGGTGTTGGCAGACATCGCCGTGCGCGATGCTGCGACCTTCACCAAGCTCGCAGCACTCAGCCAGCAGAACCAATAACATCGATCAACTACGATTGCCGTGTAAGGGCGCAGCATGCTGCGCCCTTGCCATTTTTGGGCATAGCCCGTGATTACCAGCCTGCAAAATGATCGCGTCAAATTGGCATTTGGGCTGATCGCTGGCTCGAAGTCACGGCGCAAACTGGGTAAGATCGCGCTCGAAGGCGTCCGGCTGATCCGCGATGCCGTCGAGGCGGGCTATCTGCCTGAGTTCGTCCTCTACGATCCCGCCGTGATCGACATCACGACGCTAGAGTTTCCCGCCGAACTCGCGCTCGAAGCCGCGCCCGAAATCATCCAACACATCTGCGCCACCGAGCAACCACAGGGGATCGTCGGCGTCTTCCCGATGCCGACGCCAAGCCTGCCCCGCGCCCCGCGCCGCGTGCTGATCCTCGACGCGCTGCGCGATCCGGGTAATCTCGGCACAATTCTACGGACGGCAGCAGCGGCAGGCGTCGAAGTCGTGCTGCTCGCGCCCGGCTGCGTCGATCCCTACAACGATAAGGCGCTGCGCAGCGGCATGGGCGCGCACTTCCGCGTCCCTGTGCTTGCTCAAAAGTGGGATGAGATCAGCGCAACCTGTATGGGGCTGGCGGTTTATCTCGCCGATATGAATGGCGACCTACCCTACGATGAGGTGAACTGGTCAAGTGGCTGGGCGCTGATCGTTGGCGGCGAGGCGCACGGCGCAGGCGAAGCAGCAACAGAATTAGCGACTCAGCGGCTCTCGATTCCAATGGCAGCCGACACCGAATCGCTCAACGCCGCCAGCGCCACCGCCATCATCCTATTCGAAGCCGCGCGGCAGGGACGCTAACCCTCACGCCTCTTGCGTTTCCCCTCAAACTCGACCAATTCCCCCTCGTCGTCGAGCCTCAGGCGATGCGCATCGTAAGACTGATCCGCGAGGCGACCCATCGCGTCGGTGAAGCCTTCACGGTATGCCTGCCGCTCGGCATCAGGCGTCGTTCGCGCGGCAGTACGCAGATAGAGGACGCTGTGCAGCGCCAGCACCGGAAGCCAGAGCAGCGCCACGACCGCTAGATTTCGATAGCTGTACATATTCGGCGACAGCCCAACGACCGATCCGTAAATCGCAATTCCCCACATGATGGTATAGAATAGTAGATGTACAGCCAGCAGCAAATTCGCCGCTTCCAGCCGGTGCGTACGTTTTTGAGACATTCGCTCTCCTTTACCAATCACGCTTGCGCTTCGGCAGTTCGACGAGTTCGCCCTCGTCGTCTAACGCCAGCCGCTCGATCCGCTCCGCCGGAGCGCCTAGCTGCTTCATCGCGTCAGCGATTCCCTCACGATAGGCATCTCGCTCCACCTTGCTGATCTCCCCGCGCCCGATCTGGTAGTAGGTCGCCGCGACGTGAATCAATAACGCAGGAGTCCACAGCAATAAAATGGCGAATTCCCTTTGCGGAGAGTACCACATCGTAAAATCAAAAAGCGCATACAGAAAGAATATCTCGTAGCAAATTAAGTGAATAAGCAGAAATATTTTCCACCAGCGTTGCTCGCTTATCTGTCGTCCGCGCATAAAGCAAACCTCCTCCCCTATACAGCTCTATACGCAACCGCCACATGATCCGTTGCGCCAAACAAAAAGGCAGGTGCCCGCTCTGCAAGCACCCGCCCTTCTCAGTCCTCAGTCCTCGACCCTCAGTCCTACAGGTTGATCATATGTCCTTCAAGCCCTTCCGCCGCTTCCTTGAGCGCTTCGCTCAGCGTCGGGTGGGCGTGAACGTTGCGCCCGATCTCGGCGGGGGTTAATTCGGCGTAACGCGCCAGCGTCAGTTCGGGCAGCAGTTCGGTCACGTCGGGCCCGATCAGGTGTGCGCCCAGAATTTCGCCGTACTTCTTGTCGCTGATCAGCTTGACGAAGCCAACCGGATCGCCCAAGCCGTGCGCCTTGCCGTTCGCCTGAAACGGGAACTTCGACACGTTGATGTCGTAGCCCTTGTCGCGCGCCTGCTTTTCGGTGTAGCCGAACGAGGCGACCTGCGGCTGGCAGTAAGTCGCGCGCGGCATCATGTCGAATTCGAGTTCAATCGTCTCTGCACCGGCGATGTTCTCGGCGGCGATCACCCCCATTGCTTCGGCGACGTGCGCCAGCATCAGCTTAGCAGTGGCGTCGCCAATCGCGTAAATGTGCGGGACGTTGGTCTGCATCTTCTCGTTGATCTCAATCGCGCCGCGTTCGGTCAGCTTCACACCGGATTTCTCCAGCCCATAGCCTTCGGTGCGCGGCTTGAAACCAATCGCTTCGAGCACGCGGTCGGCTTCGAGCGTCTGCTGCTTGCCGTCTGCCGTCGTCACCGTGACTTTGACGCCTTTGCCCGTGTCCTCGATCTTATCGACGCGGGTCTTAGTCATCACTTTGACGCCGAGCTTCTTATACTGCTTCTCCAGCTCGGTCGAGACTTCTTCGTCTTCCAGCGGCAGCAGGTGATCGAGAAACTCGACAATCGTCACATCGACGCCGTAGTTGTGATGAACGTAGGCGAACTCGCAGCCAATCGCGCCGCCGCCCGCGATAATGATCGACTTGGGCAGGTTCTCGTCCATAATCTGCTCTTCGTAGGTGACGACGTTCTTGCTCAGTTCCGTGCCGGGGATCAAGCGGGTGACCGCACCGGGCGCGAGGATCAGATGCTTGAAGCTGACGGTTTCCGTACCGCCATCATTGAGTGCGACTTCGAAGCTGTGGTCGTCCGTGAAGGTCGCCCAACCGTCGATCTCGTCGATCTTGTTCTTACGCATCAAGAAATGTATGCCCTTGACACGCCCGTCCGCGACCGTGCGGCTGCGCGAGAACGCCGCGCCGAAATCGACCGTGACCTTGCCGTCAAACTTGATGCCGAATTTGTCGGCTTCGTTCTTGACGATGTGCGCGAGTTCCGCATTACGCAGCAGCGCTTTCGACGGGATACAACCCACGTTGAGGCAGACACCACCCCAGTATTTTTTCTCGATGACAGCCGTTTTCAAGCCGAGTTGAGCAGCGCGAACGGCAGCCGTATAGCCACCGGGTCCAGCGCCCAGCACGACGACATCGTATTGTTTTGCCATGAAGGAAACTCCTGAAATGTCCTACGAAATGAGAGGTTTATTGTAAACCACCGTAGGACAGTCGCAAAGATACGATTAAATCGAAGTCAGGGCAAACGCATCAAAATCGTCGCTTAGGTCACAACAGGTCATTCATGTGTTGTAGGTTCGCCCCCACAAAACCGTTGAAGTCTTTATGGTAAATTTGATGCGTAAGCCCTGACACAAAGATGCTTTCACTCGTGTTTTTGGTCAGAACCGGCGTCTGAATATGCCCGTAGCAAAGCTGATTACGCCCCGTTTGCGAGCAGTGCCTGTTGGTCAGGGATTACGGTGTCTTGCACGGAAACAGGAACGAGCGCCAAAATTACGTTCTTCATAAATGACTAAACTTGATCACGTCTTCCACAAGCCATGATGATTGAAGGAATGTTATTCGGCTGCGGCAAGAAATAATTGTGCGAAAAGACTTACGTCCAGCCCTCAAGCCGCTGCTTGAGCGTCAGCATAAAACCGTCGCCCGTCGCGCCATCGACCACCCGATGATCGAACGTCAGCGTAAGGTAGACACAGGGACGGATCGCCAGCGAGTCGCTGCCGTTTGCATCGGTGATCACCTTGACGCGCTTCTCCAGCACACCAATGCCCAAAATCCCCACCTGCGGCTGATTAATGATCGGGGTAGCGAACAGGCTGCCGCTCACGCCGTGATTGGTAATCGTGAATGTGCCATCCTTGACCTCATCCGGTTTAAGCTGCTTATTGCGCGCACGCACCGCCAAGTCGTTGACTGTCCGTGCGATACCGAGCAAGTTCAAATCCCCTGCTCGCTTGATCACCGGAACGATCAAGCCGTCGTCAATCGCAACTGCCAAGCCCACGTTGATCACATGATGGAGATAGATGCCGTCATCCGTCCACTGCGCGTTGAGCATTGGGATAGCGTGCAGCGCTGCAACCGACGCGGTGACGAAATAGGCGGTCAGCGTCAGGTTGACGCCCTGCTTGGCGAAGGCGGCTTTGTTCGCCTCTCGATGCGCCAGTACCGCCGCCAAATCGATCTCGAACACAGTCGTGACATGCGGCGATATTTGCAATTTGCTCCGTACCATGTGTTCGGCAATTGCTTTGCGCATTGGGGACAGCGTGATCAGTTCGCCTGCTGCTGCATCCGGGATCGACTCGACCGGATGGATGCGCTGAGGCGTAGGCGCTGTCGGTAAAGGGGCATGATCTTGAGCCGGTTCAGTGTCATTCTCCGAACCATAGTCCACCGTCGGCTTGAACAAATCACCGCTCCCCGGAGTCTCCCATGGATCGGCAGCGGATGTTTCCGCTTCAGCAACGGCAATTTGCGGTTCAGCTTCGAGATAGGCTTCGACGTCTTTCTTCGTGATGCGTCCATCACGCCCACTACCTGTGATCTGCGCGAGATCGAGCTTGTGTTCCACCGCCATCCGCGCGACGACCGGAGTCACGTGTCCAGTGTATTCTGTTTTGCCGTTGTGAGGCGCAGGCTGCGAGCCATTTTTCGCCTCGTTGCTGGCGCGTTGTAAGTGTGCTCGGCTGTCCGGTTCTACCGGTTCATCGGTTTCGGGCAGCACTTCGCCAACCTGCCCGATTACAGCGAGCAGCGTACCATGCTCGACCGTTTCGCCTTCGGGAACATGAATCTTGAGCAGCACGCCATCGGCGGGCGCAGGGATTTCCGTATCGACCTTATCGGTGCTGACTTCAAGCAGCGGCTCGAATGCCTGTACCGCATCGCCCTCTTGCTTCAGCCACTTGCTGATCGTGCCCTCGACGACGCTTTCACCCAACTGTGGCATCGTTACGTTGGTTGGCATCACATGCTCCTCTAATAGCTTGCCAAATCACGGATGGCAGCAGCGATGGTATCGGGGTTGGGCATGAAACGCTCCTGCATGGCGTGGCTGTAGGGCACAGCAGGGATGTCCAGCCCCGCTAACCGTTTGATCGGCGCGTCGAGGTATTCGAACGCTTCGTCCGCCAGCAGCGCCGCGACTTCCGCGCCGTAGCCCATTGTGCGGTTATCCTCGTAGACGATCAGCGCCTTCGCCGTCTTTTTAACTGAGGACAAGATCGTCTCTTTATCGAGCGGCAGCAGCGTCCGCAAATCGATCACTTCGGCATCGATGCCATCCTCGCGCGCGACTTTCTCTGCGGCGATACTCGTATAGTACGCCATCATCCCATAGGCAAAAACCGACAGGTCGCGCCCCTCGCGAGCGATGCGCGCTGGACCAATCGGCACCGTGTAGTCGTCATCAGGCACGTCACCTTTGATGGCGCGGTAGCCTTTTTTCGGCTCAAAGAACAGCACCGGATTCGGATCGCGGACGGCGCTCTTGAACAAGCCTTTCGCATCGTAGGGGGTCGAGGGGATCACGATCTTCAAGCCCGGGCAGTGGGCAAAGAAGGCTTCGACGCTCTGGCTGTGATACAGCCCGCCTGAAATGCCGCCACCATAGGGCGAACGGATCACCAGCGGTACACGCCACTGACCATCCGAGCGGTAGTAGAACTTCGCCGCCTCGTTGACGATTTGGTTAAAGGCGGGATGAATGAAGTCAGCAAACTGAATTTCGCAGATCGGGCGCAGTCCGGCAAGCGCCGCGCCGATGCCGACGCCGACAATCGAAAGCTCCGCCAGCGGCGAATCAACGACGCGGTTACCCCCGTATTTCTCGTATAAGCCTTGCGTCGCACGGAAAACGCCACCGCGCACACCCACATCCTCGCCCGTGATGAAAACACGCGGATCGCGGGCGAGTTCCTCATCCATGCCCTGCCGCAGCGCATCGATCAGCGTCATTTGCGGCATCAGACTTCCTCCAGCGGCGCGTATACGTCACCAAATACATCGTCCGGCTCTGGTGAGGGTGCGGCTTCGGCAGCGGCTTGCGCCTGATCGACCTCAGCGCGGGCGCGCGTTTCGTATTCTGCCAACCGATCCGCCGTGAGGATGCTTTCCGCTTCCAGATAGTCCCGAAAATGATGGATCGGGTCTTTCTTCTTCCATTCCGCGACTTCTTCGCGCGAACGATAACTGCGGTCGTCGTCATCCGAGGAATGCGGGACGATGCGGTAGGTCTTGGCTTCGACCAGCGTCGCACCGTCACCGTTATAGGCGCGCTCGACCGCTGTCGCCATGACGTCATAGACAGCAAGCAAATCATTACCATCGACCACCACGCCCGCGACGCCGTAAGCCGCAGCGCGATCAGCCACATCCGTAACCGCCATCTGCGATGCAATAGGCACAGAAATCGCATAAATATTGTTCTGCACTAGACAGATAAAGGGTAGTTTGTGGACGCCTGCCCAGTTCATGCCTTCGTGCCACTCGCCCTGACTGGTCGAGCCTTCACCGAGCGACGTCAACGCGAGGCGCGGTTGAGTCTCGTCGCTGGGGTTACTCAGCCCGGTCTGCTGGCGATACTTGATCGCAAATGCCAACCCCGCCGCCTGTGGAACTTGTGTCGCTACGGGCGACGATCCACTGACAATGTTGAGCATTTTCGAACCGAAGTGACTGGGCATCTGCCTTGCGTTGCTGCTGTATTCGCCCTGTTTAGCGAACAGACTCAGCATAAAATCAGTCGCGGTGATGCCGACCGCCAGCGAAAGCGCAAGGTCACGATAATAGGGATGCACGTAATCGATGCCGCGATGAATGGCGAATGCCGCGCCGACCTGAGCCGCTTCATGCCCCATTCCGCTCATGTGAAAAGCGATCTTCCCCTGCCGATGCATCGCCCAAGCGCGCTCGTCAAGGCGGCGGCTGAGCAGCATAATCCAGAACATCTCTAGCAGCGTCTGTTCACCTAATCGGGCTGAGGCTTGCGCAACCGTGTTCATGGTCATAGCTTTTCCTTAAACTATTGCTAATAATTTAGCGGGATTTCTTAATGAATTCAGGTAAACCACAGTTATATCAATTAAACAACATAAATAGTCATTTTATTGGGCGGTTTACATAAATCACAGAAATAATCAGCTCTTGTAATACATTTTTTAACGTGAATCGTAGAATTTTGCAAGTCCGTAGACGACCCGTTTATTTATAAACTATGAACTGATTCAAACTTTCTGTGCGAACAAATGACGTAGGTTAATGAGCGCAAAAGCGAGATGATGAGCACCGAGAAAGTTGGCATCTTTGCGATCATAGCGAATGAGTAAGGCTCGGAACTTGTCAATCCAGGCGAA
>JBBSNT010000129.1:0-10426 GCA_038260485.1 Aggregatilineales bacterium
CGGCCGCGCCGAAGCGGGCGAAATCGACACCGTTGTTGACCATCGCCGTCTTGAGTCCCGGCAGCGCGTTTTGCGCGACGCGCGCGGTATAGTGGCTCACGCAGACCATCAGCGCGCGGCGGTACGCCCACCCGTAGATCGACCCGACCGGAAAGCCGCGCTGCTGCGGCGTCAGCACATAACTGCCGTGTCCCGTCAGCACTAGCGGGCGACTGCCAGCGACCAACGCCGCCAGCGGCGCGTAAGGCTCAACCGCACAGTGGATCAAGTCGCAGTTGTGCAGTGCAGCACGGACAGTCGGCAGCGCCCGCGCCAGCTTGATCAGCATCCCACCTTCCAGCGGATCAACCGTCGGCAGAATCGGCAGCACCTCGATCCCGTCGAGGGGCGGGCTGTTGCGCGCCGCGATCACCGTCAGCGCCACGCCCGCATCTCGCAGCGCTCGCGCGAGGCTCAGGCAGTAGTGCGCCCAACCATCCTTGTGCGTCAAATCGGCAGTCAGCAGCCCGACCCGTAGAGGCGAGGCATGAACGTGTTGAAAAATGCCCTCGTGCCTCGTGGGATCGCTAACAGTCGAATCTTGCACGAGAAACGGACGGGTTCGCGCCCCTCCCTGAATTCGGAAACGCAACCGAAGGTTGCGCGGGGTAGGGGGTGGAGTCAGAGTCTCGTCACTCATGAGTTGTCACCCAGCGCCGCGATAATCACCCCCGCCCGCGCATCCCACGTATACGACTCCATCACGATTCCCTGCGCTCTCTCCGCGATCCGCTGCCGCAGCGCCGGATCGTCCCGCAGCCGCCGGATCGCCTCCGCCAGCGCCGCGCCGTCGCTCGGCGGCGTCAGCAGCGCCGATTCGCCGTCCGTGACGACTTCAGCGACGCTCGGCAAATTCGACGCCACCAGCGCCCGCCCCGACGCCATATACTCGAACAGCTTGATCGGCGAGGCGTAGTAAGCGAAGTGCGCTGTCCACGGGAAAGGCATCGCGCATAGGTCGAACGCGCTCAGGTAGAGCGGCACGCGCTCCGGCGCGACTTGCCCCGCATACAGGAAGGTCTCGTCCGGCTGACCGAGTTCGCGCCAGCGTGCCCGCAGTTCCTCAGCGTGATCATCAGGACCGCCCACCAGCGCCAGCGCGCACCCACCGACGCCGTCGCTGGCGACGCTCGCCAGTGCCTCGACCAGCACGCCCACGCCCTTGTCCATCGCCATCGTCTGCAAGCGCCCAACGTAGCCGACGATCAAATGCTCCGACGACCAGCCGATCTCACGCCGCGCCGCCGCTTGATCGGTCACCCCCGCAAACCGATCCCGCCGAATACCGTCATGCGCGACCTGCATCTGTGCCGCGTCAGCGCCCGACGCGATCAGGTCGTCCGCCAGTTTGCGCGTCAGCGCGAAAACGTGCCCCACCCGCCGCACGACTTGCCGCTGTAAGCTGCGCCCAAAGCGTCCGCTCGCCAGCGTGTGCGCCTCGTATGCCAGCGCTTCACGCGGCTTGATCAGGCTCAGCGCAAACAGGATCAGTTCGTCGCGGCTGTAATAGGTGTCAGCCTGCGTAGACAAAGCCCGCGCCATCACCGAGAGCGTGAAGGTCAGCAGTTGCAGCAGAAAAATCACCTGCGCCAGCCGATCCGTGCGATCAGGCACGAGTCCGATCAAGTCGAGGCACGGCAGGCGCTTCAGTTGGAAATTGCGCTTGACGCCGTAGTGCACCCATATATCGCGAATGCCGCGCAGTTCCGGCGTGTTGATCCGTCGCGCCGTCCACAGCGCAACCGTTGCGCCCGCGTCCGCGAACGCCTCGCAGTTCTGGACGATTTGCAAGCCGTGCGCTTTTTCAGTGGGCAGGCGAATATTGGCGACGTACAGCAGCTTCATCGGTCAATCGGGTGGTGCATCCACACGTTCGGCTCGACGTAGCTGACGAGGTCAGCCTCGATCAGCGCGTAAGCCGGGTTGAGCGCGCCGGGAATGATGTAGTCGCCGTTTTCGGGGAATCTCAGACCCGTCCAGCTTTCCCACTGCGCCACCGTGCCGGGGATCACCATCGAGTGCGGCGCGACCTTGACGATCTGTCCGCCGAGCCGCCAATGCGTCCGCAGCCACGAGTCATAAGGCGCGCCGTCCGCTTGTGTCCAGCGGATGTATTTCGTCATCGGCGTCAGCGGATAGAGGTGCTTCTGCGACGGACGGACGGGCGCAATCAACGCATTGAAGCCGTGCTGCACGGCGATGTCCTTCATCGCCTGCACCGCCTGCCCGCTGACTCCTTTGCCCAGATAGTCTTTCGCCACTGTGATCGACAGTGCCGAGAGCGTGGTCGGCGCGTAACCGAGCTGAAGGTTGTGATACCCGCTCTCCAGCGCCCAATCCCAGCCCGCGTCAAACAGGTGACCGGGGTCTAAATCCCAGACGACCGGAATGCTGTTGCAGGTGGCGACGACCGTATCGGGCTTTGCCGGATCGTAGAGCATGAATTGGTAATCGGGGAAGGCTTCGTAGAGGCGGATAAAGTAGGTATTGGCAATCGGATCGTAGAGCATGAATTCTGCCCAGCCTTCACCGATAATACGCCGATGCTCATCAAGTTTGTCCGAGCGTTCGGTGAAGGTTTTGACGATATATTCGCTCATAGCGTGACCTCTGAATAGATCGCTTCGTAGCGTTCCGCAACTTGTCGCCAACTATAGCGCGTCTCGATCAGCCCGCGCCCGTTCGTGCCAAGCTGCTTTTGCAGTGCCGGATCAGCCAGCAGGCGCAGTGTCGCCTCGACCAGCGCGTCGTCCCCGTGCGCGATCAGCGCTTCGTGACCGTCGCGCACAGCGATGCCATCGACGCTCAACGGCGTAGCGATCACAGGCAGCCGCAGCGCCAGCGCTTCCAGTACCTTGTTCTTGATGCCCGCACCCAGCCGCAGCGGACAAACGAAAACCGTCGCCTTTTCCAGATACGTCCGCATGTCGGGGACGTGTCCCGTCACGGTGATGGCGTCGTTCGCCAGCGCTTCGAGTCCAGGCGGCGGCGCGTTGCCGACGATCCACAGCTTCGCGCTTGGTACGCGCTCGCGGATGCGCGGGAACAGGACGCGCGCGAGGTGCAGCGCCGCATCAACATTCGGCGCGTACTCGTAATTGCCCGTGAACAGGATCGTATTCGGCTTGCGCAAGCTTTCCGGCGTTTCGTTCAGATGGAAATAATCGAGATCGACGCCGTTAGGGATCACCTCGACGGGCAGCGAGGAGTTCAGACCGCGCAGTTCCTCGCGGTCGCGCTCAGAGACGACCACGACGCGCTTGTAAGGCGTGAACATCCACGACTCGAAGCTTCGCGCCGCGCGCAGTTCGAGATGATGCCTGATCTGATCGATCCACTGTTGTAGGGGCGCAGCGCGCTGCGCCCCTACGGATTCTGCATTCTCTACCACCCGACGCAGATACAGGCTGTAGCTCTCATACGGCGTGATAATCGCGGGCAGCGGCTCGACCGCGTGCGCATATTCGTAAACCTGAATCCCACCGAACAGGTGCGCGACGTCGTACTGGTTCGCCGTCACTTGATGCCGTATCGCCTCCCACATCGTGGGCGACCATGCCCGCTCTGCCTGACGCGGGAAACGCGCGCCCGGACGCGCCAGCCGCAGCGCGTAATCGAACGACGTGCGCGGCGGATCAGCAACGATGGTAATCTGTCGGAACAGATCGGCATACTGTCCGCGCTCGGTGATGTCCTCGAAGCGGTCGCTAAAGGCGAGTAGGTCGATCACGTGCCCGCGCCGCGCCAATTGGCGCACGAGGTGATAGACGATCAGCCTGTCGCCTAAATAGAGGGGGTACGGAGGGCAGCGCGAGATCAGCAGAATATTCACAGGGGGTTATTCAGGGAACAGCGTATTCACGGGCGCGCTGAAACCCGGCAGTACATCGCCGCCGTCGATTGAGTCTTCAATCTTCAGCATCTTGATCGCTTCGAGCGTATAGCTCGTGATGATCTTCCGGCGCGGGTTGAACACCCAAACCATACCTACGCCGTCCCGAAGATAATCGCTGACCTTATCCTCCACGTCGAGATAAACGTCGTTCGTGGAGATTACTTCAACACATAAATCAGGGATGAGCACGAACGGTTTGGTTTTCCAGTCCGGCATACGCGCTTTGTAGTCGTCTAGCCGCGCTTTGTCGTAGATCATCAAATCCGGCACGCGTGATCCTTTGACCCAGTTGGGCTTGTCCTCTTGGATCACAGCCATTTCTATGTAAACCACGATGGTCGGATTCAACTGCTTATATCCGTACAGCATTTCCAGCAAAAGACGGATAATTTCACCGTGTTCAGCAACAGGCGGCATCAGCGGAATCCTCTCGCCGTTGACGAGTTCGAACGGCGCTTCGTCGTACTGGCGAATGAAGTCATCCAGCGACATCCCGATTTCGGTTTGCACAGCCATACGGCAAATCCTTCTACTCTGCCCGTATTATAACATTCAACCGTGCCGCGAACTGCGCCGCCATCGCCGCCGCTGAAAAGCGCTGTTCGACTCGCGCTCGACCTGCCGCGCCCATCTGCGCCCGCAGATCAGCATCGCGCAGCAGATCGATCACCCGCTGCGCCAGCCCGTCGGCGTCGCCCGCGTCAACCAGAAAGCCGGTTTCGCCATCAACCACCGTCTCGGAGGGACCGCCGCGCCGCGTGCTGACGACCGGCTTGCCGGACGCCATCGCCTCGACGTTGACCATGCCATAGCTCTCGAACTGCGAACTGCACACGATCACGTCCGCCGCCGCCATCACTCGCTCGGCATCGGGACGAAAACCGAGATACACCAGCCGTTCGCGCAGCAGCGGATCTGCTTGATGCGCGGCGAGAATCCGCTGTTTGTAGGCGTCGTCGGCGGATTGTCCATGAACGTTCTCGCCCGCGACGATGAAGCGCGCGTCGGGGATCGCCTGTGCGACCAATCGCGCCATCGCCTGAAAGGTGTCGTGTCCCTTCACGTCCTGAAAGCGTGCGATCAGCGCGACCAGCGGCGCGTCGGGCGCGACTCCGGCGTCTGCCCGCACACTTGACCCGTCGATCCCCGGCTTGAAGCGCGCCGTATCGACTCCCGGCGGCAGCACCTCGACGCGCTCCGGCGCCATGAACGGCGGAGCGCCGAGAAACCCGTCCTTGATCGCCCAAGACGACGCAAAAGTCGCGTCCGGCTGACGAAAGAAGCCGCGCTGCCATGCTTTCGGCTTGAACCACCAGCCCCAGCACGTCCACACCAGCGGCACACCCGCCGCTTGTGCAGCGGGCAGCGCGAACGGCAGGCTGTGATAATCGCTGTGGACGGCTTGGATGCCCTGATCGCGGATGAGGCGGGCGATTCTTCCCGTGATTGGGAAGCGCGCCCACAGCGCTGGGACGAACAGGGTCGTCGCACCGCGCCAGCCATCAACGTGAACCGTCCAGCCGTTCGCGCGCCAGCGATCCGCCAACTGCCCCTCGTGAGGGACGAGCAGGTGCGGCTGTAGGCGAGGATTGTGCTTGACGAGCGCCTCGACCAGCGTCAGCAGCGAGGTTTCGCCGCCGCCTAGCCCGACGTAAGTCGTCATAAACAGAAGATGGATCGGTGCGGTCATCGGCAAATGTTAGCGGTGCGCTACCAGCAATTCGGGCAAGATTTGGACTCCAAAAACCACAATCGCTTCCCCGTAGGGTTGATTATAATTGTTTGTGACGTATTCGTGTTTTTACCCATTTATCACAGCTTCACGCCGATATAGACGCCCCGCCCATCGACCCCTTCGGCATCGTAATGCGTCTCCAGTTCGGCATAGGCGAACGCAGTGCGGTACTGGGCGTCCGTGAACAAGCCGAGTTCGTGCTGCTCGTTGAAATGCTCGATACCGTCGGGCGTGGCGACCATGTAATGAAAATCGAGGATCGAGACGCCTTCCTCGATCCGGCTGACGTTCATCCGGGCGATCTTCAATTCCGGCTCGTTGACGAACAGCGCGGCGACGTGCCCTTCAGTGAACTGATCCGGCGCGAACCAAGGTTCGACGATAGCGACGCCGCCGGGTTTGAGATGGCGAGCGATGGTGTGGAGCGCTTGGTCAAGGTGAACGTCAGTCTTGACGTAGCCGATGCTGCTAAAGAGGCAGGTGACGACGTCGAAGGTTTTGCCGAGGTCGAAATCGATCATGTTCGCGTGGTGCAGCGGCACATCGGGCAGGCGTTCGTGGGCGATCTTCAGCAATTCGGGGTCGAGGTCAAGCCCTTCGACCTGATAGGCGTCGCGCAGGTGTTGAAGGTGCTGCCCCGTGCCGCACGCGACGTCAAGCAGGGTATCGCCGCCGGAGCGCTTGTAGTGGCGGACGAAGCCAACCAGCACGTCGGTTTCGGTGGGGTAGTCCTTCCAACTGTAGATGGCGTCGTAGAAAGCTGCCGATTTCGTGAACATGATCCCCTCTACCCTCGTGTAAGGCGTGTTGTGCAAAGCGGGCGCGGTGATGTAAAGTTAGCGCCGTTTGCAGCGCTTATTTAGGAGTATACCGTCTTGATCGACCTACAGCCGATTTTTAAAGCCGTCCGTCAAGCCAGCGGCTTGACTCGGCGCGTTCAGGAGATTCACCTCGCCCACAGCGAAAAAGCGGGTAAAGAACCCGTCACGATTGCCGACTACGGCTCTCAGGCGCTGCTCTGCCGTGCTATCAGCCGTGACTTTCCCGACGACGCCGTGCTTGCCGAAGAATCCGGCAGCCAGTTTAGCGAACTCGTCGCCGACGATCAGCGCGCCGAGATCGTGCGCCTCGTCGGTGAAATCTTGGGCGAACCCGTCACCGAAGCCGACGTGATCGGCTGGCTCGATCATGGGCGTGGGCGCGACGCTGAACGGACGTGGGTGATCGACCCCATCGACGGGACGAAGGGCTTCATCGCTATGCGCCGCTACTCGATTGCCGTCGGGCTGCTGGATCGCGGGATGGTGATTGCGGGCGTGCTCGGTTCACCGGGCTACCCGACGCCGGACGGCAAGGGCTTGCTCTTTCACGCGCAGCGCGGCGCGGCTTACGTCGAGCCGATGGCGGGCGGCAAGGCGAATCGTGTCGCCGTCTCGACCCGCAGCAAGCCGCGCGACTTGAGGGTCGTCCAGAGCGTCGAGCGCGATCACTCGGCGCTCGAACTGATGGCGAAGATTTACGGCGAACTCGGCATTAATGCCGAGAAGCAGGTCGAGGGCATCGACAGCCAAGACAAGTACGCCATGCTCGCCTGCGGTGACGCCGATCTCTATCTGCGCTTGCCCCGTGAAGCTAAGCCCAAGCACCGCGCGTGGGATCACGCGGCGGGGGCGGCGCTGGTGCAGGCGGCGGGCGGCGTCGTCACCGACATCGACGGCTCGCTGCTCGACTTCACCACCGGCGCGATTTTGTCGAACAACATGGGCATGGTCGTCAGCAACGGGCAGAACCACGACCACATCCTCGAAGTCGTCCAAGCGGCGATGCCGCAAGCGTAAAAACGATTCACCGCCAAGTCGCCAAGGACACCAAGAAGATGATCTGTTTTACTTGGTGACTTGGCGGTTCAAAGCTTTATTTCAGCCTCTTGTAAAACAGCACCGCATCGATCAGCTTCGTCCCGTCGTGGTTGAGCGCGAACCCCGGAATCACGCCAACGTGCGTATAGCCAACCCGCTCATACAGCTTTTCACCCGCGCTGTCGCGTTCCGCGCCGAAGCGCACAATCGTCACCGCCACGAGCATCGCCCTCGATGGCGATCATCAACTGCATCCCGACTCGCTGACGTCGCGCCTTGCTGTGGACGAACACCTTCTTGCACTTCGGCGCGGTGCGAACCATTCGCCTGCATCGCCAACACAAGCTGAGTCGTGCCGACCACGCGCCCATCGGCGTCCAGCGCGGCGATCAGGATGCGCTCGCCCGCTTCAACCATCCCCGCGACCTTGTCCCAGAATGCCGCCGCCTCATCCGGATCAATCGGGGACAGGAAGTTGACCGATGCCCCGTGCTCAACCACGTCGCCGAGCAGATCGACGAACTCACCCAAATGCGCGCGAATGTCGTCCGCGCCGAAGCGCACAATCGTTATTGGCATGATCATCGCTCCTATGCTGTGAGATGGTAGGGCGTTATATATAACCACTGGTGCTCGATTATTTACGTCTTTCCCCCTCTCCCCCGACCCCTCTCCCACGCAAGCGGGGAGAGGGGAGAATACTACGACCTGAGGGGAAACAAACCTTAATCCGAAAAACCGTCGTCTCCCCAAGATTGCGTGGGAGGGGGAGGCGAACGAAGTTTGCACGGGTTGAGGGAAACTAGCACCAATGGTTATATAACGCGTCTACATGAACACCTAACCGCTAAATGCTAACCGCTAATCGCCATCTATGGTAAAGTAAGCGCGAACAAATTTTTAGCGTGATCGTAGGTACAAAATGACCGAACCTAAGCGCGAGCCGATCCGCGTGCTCCACTTCGCCGACATTCACATCGGCATGGAAAATTACGGCAAGACCGACGCCGAAACCGGCTTGAGCAGCCGCGTCCGTGACTTTTTGCGCCGCATGGACGAGATGATCGCCTTTGCGAAGGACAACGACGTTGACCTGACGATCTTCGCGGGCGACGCCTTCAAGACCCGCAGTCCCAACCCGACCTATCAGCGCGAGTTCGCCCACCGCGTGCGTGATCTGATTGAACTGGCACCGCTGGTGCTGCTGATCGGCAATCACGACGTGCCGCCAACCCTGCTCAAGGCGTCGAGCGTCGAGATTTACGACACGCTGGCGATCCCCAACGTCTGGGTCGCCAACGAATACGAACTGCGCGTGATCGAGACTAAGCGTGGCAGCGTGGCAGTCGGCGCTGCGCCTTATCCGCTGCGCTCCCACATCCTCGACGGCGTCAAAACCGCCGGATTGACGATCAAGGAAACCGATCAACTGCTCCAGCGTGAACTGACGGTGCTGCTCGATCAACTCGCGGAATCCGCCGACCAGCACGGCGATATGCCGCGCCTGCTGACCGGACATCTGACCGTCACCGGCTCAATGTTGGGCAGCGAACGCGGCATCATGCTCGGTCGGGACGTAGAAGTGATGCCCTCGGCGCTGGCAGATGATCGTTGGGATTACGTCGCGCTTGGTCACATCCACAAGCACCAGAACCTCACCGCCGGGCGCGAGGGCTTGCCGCCGGTCGTTTACAGCGGCTCACTGGAGCGGATCGACTTCGGTGAGGAGAACGATCCGAAGGGCTTCTGCTGGGTCGAACTCGAACGCCAGCAGACCAAATGGAAGTTCCACCGCCTCAACGCCCGCCCGTTCGTGACGATTCGCGCCGACCTACGCGCTAGCCTCGACCCGACCCGCGAAGCGGTCGATGAGGTCGAGGCATACGATCTGGAAGGCGCGGTCGTCCGCGTGATCCTCGACCTAACGCCAGAAACAGAAGCCAAGCTCAACGAAGGCATTGTCCGTGATGCGCTTTTACGCGGTGGAGCGGCTTACATCGCGGGCATTCGCCGCGAGGTCGATCAGCCCGCGCGGGCACGCTTGGGCGCGAGTCCCGAAGGCTTGAGCGACACCGAACTGCTCGAACGCTACCTGATCAGCAAGGGCATCGGCGAGACGCGGCGCGCGGAATTGATGGCAGCAGCAGGGGAGATTATCGCGGATGATGCAAACCACACGGACGGATGAAGTCGCTTACGCTAGCAGCTTCGCGAGCTTCTGTTCGCCATAGCGCAGCAGCAGTTCGAGGTCGTGGATGCGATTGAGATGACTGGCTTCTTCATAGGGCATGTTGTCAAGCGCGTCGATCTCGTCCGCGAGTTCGCCCAGTACCTCGCGCAGGGTGTTCGCCTCGTTGCAGCGATCAATCGCTTGTTTGTAGTTCTTCATCACAATCTCGCCTAGTTCAGAGATCACAAAGGGCACAGAGTTTTTCTATTTTACCTCTGTGTCCTCTGCGGCTGAAAAATTTTAATTACGGTTCAGTCGAGGATCGAGCGCATCGCGCATCCCGTCGCCGAGCAGGTTGAAGCCCAGCACGGTCAGCATGATGGCGAAGCCGGGGAAGAAGACCATGTGCGGCGCGGTGAACACGTAGTTGCGCGCCTCGCTCAGCATTGCACCCCATTCCGGCGTCGGCGGCTGCGCGCCCAAGCCGAGGAACGAGAGCGCTGCTGCATCAAGCACCGCCGTGCCGATGCCGAGCGTCCCCTGAACGATCAGCGGCGTCAGCGAGTTCGGGAAGATGTGGACGAATAGAATCCGCATCGGCGTTGCGCCCAGCGACCGATTCGCCAGCACGTACTCGTACTCTTTGACCGACAGCACGCTGGCGCGCGCGAGTCGCGCATAAGCAGGGATCGAGACAATCGCAATCGCCAACAGCGCGTTTTGCAAAC
>JBBSNT010000130.1:0-10408 GCA_038260485.1 Aggregatilineales bacterium
CTTATTCTGCGTAGCGGATGCTCCTGGCGTCGACTCATCAACTACATCTCCTATCCCCTGCTGTTGGCGCTACAATCCATTCTACCCCGCCTTTATGCCAGGCTGCGTCCCAAGTGACCCACTAGTGATCACGATGATCGTAAAAGATCACATGAGATCGCTTTTTATGATCTATTTCTTCCCTCAGCATATCACGTTTTGGTCAAACATTTCGTCCCGAAATACGCCCCTAAAGGGTAATCACGTCATGGGCGATCAGCCATTGCACCGACTCGTAGACCGCTTCTAAGGAGCTGTAGCGCGGTTGATAATCAATCATTTCCTGCGCCTTAGCGATGCTTGCGTTCGGGCTATGCAAGATATGATCCAGCGTCGCGGAAGCTTCTTTCTCGCTCACCGTCTTGCAATAATCGTCCCATCCAGCGAATTCTAAGCGCGCCATTTGCCCGAACCAGCCGGCTGCCGCTTCGGCGTAGCCGCGCAGCGTAATCGCCGCTGGCGAAACGACGTGAAAACTCTCCCCGACGCTGCTGCTCCAGTGCGTCATCGCCTTCAAGAATCCCTGCGCGACGTCCGCCGCATGGACGTGATGCATAGTTTCCAAGCCGAGGTTCGGCAGCGTAATCGTCTCTCCTTGTGCTAAGCGCACAAATATCTCCGGATTGAAGTGCCCTGCCGGATTGAGGGGCACCCACCCTTCTCCAACGATGTGACCCGCGTGCAGGATGGTCGCCGGGAAGCCGCAGCGCCTCGCCTGATCCAGTAAATAGGCTTCAATTGCCGCTTTATTGATGCCGTAATCCCCGAACGGGTTGCGCGCCTGATCTTCCCGTGCGGGCACGACGGTGCTGTGCCCGTATACCCAAATCGTCCCGCAGTGGAGCAGGTGCTGTACCTCGCCTCGCACCGCCTCAACCAGTTGCTTAGCGCTCGCTTCAGTGAAGCAAATCAAGTCAACGACCACATCAGGTTTCAGGTCGCGCACTCGCTCCCCGAACGTCCCGGCGGCATCCTCCGCCGTCCTATCCGCCTGAACCGCTTGGACGGCTTGCCACGCCCCATGCGCAACATAGGGCGCGCGTTCCCCTCGCGTAACGTTGATGACCTCATGACCTCGCTCAACCAGCATCGGAATTAGATAGGTGCCGATGTGCCCGCTGCCGCCAATCACGACAATTCGCATGATAATTTCCTCTCAATAATCGATATTATGTACCAAGTACCGCCCGTAAATGTTTGCCTTGTGCTTCTGTAAAGATGCCTGCGCCGCGCCAAATAACGTTGCCGCTGCCGTCGATCAGGAACGCCTGTAAGGTCGAAGCGTCGGCAATATCCAGCGCCCCCAAGAACTGATCGCGGTCTTCCAGAAATACCGTAATCGTCACAGCACGCAATTCGGCATCGCTGATAGCGATGTTCATCCCGGCACGGATCACAACGCGGAAGGCAGCGGCGGTGTCAGGGAAGACGGCGACGTCGTAGTACGCGAATCCGGGCTGTTCACTGACGATTTCGCGCGCGGGCGGCAGCCACGTTTGCGCCTGCTGCTGCTGCTCCTCGTCGAACGGCACGATCACGAGCACCGGATCGCCCCTGAAGTCCGCCGGGAGAGTGAATGCCTCTCCCGGTAGATTTTGCCCGCTAATCACCGGGAAGGGCAAGCAGTTCGCACAGGATAAAATTGTCGTCTCGACCGTCGAGATTTCAGGCAGGCTGATTCCCACCACCACAAGGGCGATCAATATGACTAGCCCAGCGATGATCAGCGTGATTGCGCGGCGTCTACTGCTCAAGTGAACTCCTCTTCCAGATCGACGCCGAGTATAGCGCCGGAAGCGCGCTAGGCATACCACGCTCGCCTGCAGTTAGTCCAATTTTCTAGCGAGGGCAACCGAATTGCTCGCTGCGGCATAGACATGAAAGTCACCATCACTCGAGACAGGTTAGCCGCCATAAATAGGCATGGTTCTGCTCACTATAAGACCTATACTTTCGACCAGTTGACCGCTTTACTGAACGGTAGTATTTTTAACGAGTGAGTAAGAATATGAACGCGACGTGAGATGACGAAATTGTCCTATAAAGAGCGGTCGAAGCGGAGGCGTGAGCATGAAATAATGTTGAACGCTCGACAGATGATTCAAGCAGAGGGTGCATCGAGCCTGAACATGGATTATCTTGCTGATTCGGTGGGCATTTCGAAGCCCACATTGTACCAGCATTTTAAGAGCAAGGAAGATTTGCTCGCGCAAGTGCTCATCGAGAGCGTCATCGAACTTGGGCAGTATGTCGCTGCCATGACCGAGTCTTCACCGTTGGTGCGTCTCAAAACCGCACTGCGCTATTGGCTCGTCAATCGTTATTCGCGCAATTGCCTGCTGACAGGTTTCGAGAACGAATTGCTCGTCTCAACGCTTTACAAACGCTCTGACGTTATCGCCGCGAAACGGCAGGTCTTTGAGCAATTGACCGATATTGTCGAGGCGGGTAAAGCCTGCGGCGAACTGACGGTCACCGTCCCTAGCTTGATGATCAGCGCCATGTTTATCAAACTGACCACACTTCCGGCAGTGGCACTGACCACGCTCAACGCAGAAGGCGACGAGCAAACCTTAGCGACGTGGATCGACGGCGTTGTGCTGTTGTTCGAACGTGCCGTCTACGAAAACGCCTCTCAAACCAGCACCCAATCCGTTGCTGATTCCGTCGATCAACCTGACGTGCAGCAAACCTCATCCGGTAAATTCACTTTTCAAACGTAAACAAACCAATCAACCAAATCAATCTAGGTAAAGGAGACACAATGGCTCTTGCAGACCATTCTTTTGCGACTGCCGAAGAAGAGCGCGCTTATAAGCGCCGTTGGATCGCGCTGCTGATCCTCAGTATGAGCTTGATCATCATCGTGATCGACAGCACGGTCGTCAACATCGCTTTTCCATCGATCCGCGAAACTTTCGGCGCATCCTATGCCGACGCCGAGTGGATTAACTCGATTTACTCGCTGGTCTTCGGCGCACTGCTAATCACATGGGGTAAGCTCGGCGATCAGTATGGTCGGCGCAATATCTTCATTGCTGGTGCAGTTGTCTTTGCAGTTGGGTCACTTGGCGTCGGTGCGGCGTCGTCGATCAGTGTCGCCATTGCGAGCCGTGCGCTGCAAGGCTTGGGCGCAGCGATGATGTCGCCCTCGACGCTTTCAATCGTTTCTGCGACCTTTCGGGGCAAAGAGCGCGGAATCGCTTTCGGGATTTGGGGCGCGACGGCGGGTGTGTCAGCAGCGATTGGACCGATCCTCGGTGGCTGGTTTATTGAATACGGCACAAGCATCATGACCGAATCGTGGCGCTTGGCGTTCCTGATCAATATTCCAATCGCAATTGTTGCCATTGCCGGTAGCTTCTGGGCAATCCGCGAAAGTCATGACCCTAATGCAAAACCGCGTATCGACGTCATCGGTATCATTCTGATCACATTGTCGCTTGGCTTGGTTGTCTTCGGGGCAATCGAAGGACAGAACTACGGTTGGCTCGAAGCTAGTAAAGTCTTCACACTGGGGCCAATCACCTATCCCGCGCTCGCGGCGGGTGTGACGGCAGTTCCAGCAGGGACAGTGTCTTTTATCCCCTTCGTGTTCCTCGCGGGTATTCTACTCTTTATCGCTTTTATCTTCGTTGAGCGGCGGCAGGAGAAGAACGGCGGTGAGCCGCTGTTCGAATTTGACCTCCTGAAATATCTCAGCTTCCGCTACGGCTTGCTGACGATTTCGATTGCGACGCTGGGTGAGTTCGGGACGTTCCTCGTGCTTTCGCTCTACATGCAAATTGCGAAGGGCATGGGCGCGTTTGAAACGGGCGTCGAACTGCTCGCCTCGGCGGGCGTGATGGTGATCGCTGCACCGTTGGCAGGCGCGCTCTCCAGCCGCATCGGCACGAAGTGGATCATCACTGCTGGCATGACTCTCGAAGCGATTGCATTGTTCTGGATGAGCCGCGTGCTCTACTTCGATGCGCCGCTGAGCGCGATTACGCCGCCCTTGATGGTCTACGGCGCGGGCTTTGGTTTGTCGATTGCCCAGATCGCGAATCTCGTTCTCTCGGACATTCCCTTTAATAAAGCGGGTGTTGCTTCTGGCGCGACCAATACCATCCGCCAGATTGGTGCGGCGCTCGGTATTGCCATCATTGGCGCGGTCATGTTCGGAACGTTCGCCAGCGCCGCGACGCCGCTGGTCGAGCAGAGCACCGCTTTCGGAGATTTCGGCGCGCGTGTTGCGGCTGAAACGAATATCGCGCCAGCATCACGTACCATCGGCACGTTGATCGGCAGCTTCGGTGACACTGCGAAAAGTGCTATCATCGAGCAGTTGAACAACAACGAAGGCTTCGATGGTGAAGTGGATCCGCTCGACATGATTATGGCGAACCTACCGCCGGTTGCTCGCACGGGCTTGAAACTGCAAGGCGTTGATTTAGATGATCCGGCGGTCGTTACGCAGATTCGCAGCGACTTGCAGCCCGACCTCGACATTTTGGCAGCCGATACACTCGAACCGCTTGGTGTGGGTTTCTCGCAGGCGGCACGCGCCGCGACCGCTACTGCTGCGATCTTCGTCGTTGGCGGCGCGATTTCGTCGCTGCTGCTGCCCAATACAAAACGCGAAGTACCGGAAGGTGAACAAGTCGCTGTCATGGCGCATTAGCTTCCGCGGTGTTATCAAGTCAATGATCAGACAAACAGGAGCACGAATGCTCCTGTTTGCGTATCTGGCGCTGACGCGAAAAGTAATGGCGACAGAAGATCGATTTATTGGGTATGCTGTGATGGTATGTAGTCGATTGGATTAAGCGAGGAGTGAACCGAAATGCACATCGTCCACGTTGATATTCAAGTGAAGCCCGATTTTGTCTCAGCTTTCCAAGAAGCAACCGTCGAGAATGCCAGCAATAGTATTCAGGAGCCGGGAATTGTGCGCTTCGATGTGCTCCAAGATAACGAGCAGGGCGAGCATTTTCGTTTGGTCGAGGTCTATCGCACGCCCGCCGACGCCGACCTTCATAAGCAGACCGCCCATTATATGAAGTGGCGCGATACTATCGCTGAGATGATGGTCGCGACCCGGACGAGTACGAAGTTCATGAACGTATATCCCGATGATGCGGGATGGGTCTAACAGCAAGTCAGTAAATGCGCATGATCTATTGGCTGACGCAAACACGCGACGACCTGCCGGATCGTTTTGATTGGCTTGCGCCGCAGGAGCGCGAACAGTCGGTGCATTTGCGTGAGTCACGCTTGCGCGATTGGCTGGTAGGGCGCTGGACGGCAAAAAGGCTGATCTGTGCCAGCATCGGCTCAGCCTATGCACTCAGCGAGATCACCGTGCTTAATACATCCGACGGCGCGTCAGAGGTGTTCGTCAGGGGTAAGCAGCGCTTTTCGCTGTCGATTAGCCACGCGAATGGAATCGCTTTCTGTGCGGTCAGCGAATCAGGGCTGCTTGGTATCGATGTAGAAAAGGTTGCACCGCGTGTTGCAGGTTTTACCGACGCTTATTTCTCGTCGGCGGAACAGAGGCTGGTCACAGCATCATCGCAAAACGAAACGCTGATCACGGCAATTTGGTGTGGCAAAGAGGCGGCACTCAAAGCGCTGCGAATAGGTCTGCGCGTTGATCCGCGCGCAGTGAACTGTCGCCTCCTGTCAGAACTCTCGGCTGATTGGCAGCGTTTTTCACTGGAAACGTCGGCATCTTTAGAGTCGCCAGTGGCTGGACTCTGGGGATTAGCCCGCGTGGTTGATGGCACTGTCTATACGATTGTGAGCGAGACGGCAGAGGTAGATTTGCAGCCTTGTGGCAAGCATTGAAAATTTAGCTCGAAGAGTCGCTTAGGTGAGCGAGATACTTCTGAATTTTGTCCCGGAGTTCACGCAGGTTGATTGGCTTGGAGATGTAATCGTCACAGCCCGCGTCAAGGGCGCGTTGTCGGTCACCGGACATTGCATGGGCTGTGAGCGCGATCACCGGAATCATATTCAGTTGATCATCGGCTTTGAGCATACGTGTCGCCGTCCAACCATCGACGCGCGGGAGCGACAAGTCCATTAAAATCAGGTCGGGTCTGTTGGAACGCGCCGACTTGACTCCTTCTTCTCCATCTTTAGCCGGGATGACCGCATAGCCCATGGATTTGAGCACGTCGGTAATGAGAACCATATTGTCCCTGTTGTCTTCGACGACGAGAATATGCCTCATTAACCACCTATGCCAATGGATGTGTGTCTACGAAGATTTCTATTCTATGCTTTTTACAAAATTAGGCGAGTCGAGCGTTGCTCACGCGCGCGTGGGATGTAGTGCGAGAAAGACGGTTGTGCCTTGCTCAGGAGCACTTTTGAGCCACAATACGCCCTCGTGAAGTTCCGTGAGCCGCTTGGCAATCGCTAAGCCTTGACCGGTACCAAAGTACTCCTCTGTGCGCGGATCGGGAATTTGATAGAAGGCATCGAAGACCTGTGCTTGATCTTCCGATGTGATACCGATGCCGGTGTCGCTGACCTCGACCAGAACCCACGCACCATCCGTCAGCCAGCCTTTGATCGGCAGCGCGAACTGGGTTGAAACGCCGTTCTGGACGTGAATGCAGCGACTGCGAACAGTTATGCCGCCTACACAGGTGAACTTATGCGCGTTGTCGATCAGTTGGGTGATTATCTGACAAATGCGGATCTCGTCACCGGAAACTGTTGGCAGCTCAGGATCGAGATCGATTTTGAGTGTTAGCCCTTTTGTGCTGTATTGCGCTTCGAGAGGCTGCAAAATTTGCGTGATCAAAGGGTTGATGGAGACTTGGGTTCGTTTGAGTTCCAGCCGTCCGGCGTTGATTTTGTTCAGATCAAGCATATTGCTGATCACATCGAGCAGAGTACTGCCGTTTCGCTGGACGGTAGCAAGGCGATCATGCTGTGTCTCGTTAAGGTCGCCGTACAGCCCGCTTTGCAGCAGTTCCGTGTATCCGGCGATGGAATTCAGAGGGGTTCGCAGTTTGTGTCCCAGTTGATCGAGGAAATCGCTGCGATATTGTCCTGATGCGTGGAGTTCCCGGTTCAAGACTTCATTTTGCGCGCGCAGGCGGGCGGCTTCACTGGTCGCTTGTCGCAGATCGGAATTAGCGGTACGAAGTTCCTCGCGTAGTGCCGTCAGCGGTTCAAGTGTTTGTGCCCGTAGGATGCTCCAACCGATCCAGCTTATCCCAACTCCCACCAGCAGCAGTGTGCCGCTGAACAGCCAATCGCTAAAGACCAGCGGGCTGGCGCAAGCAATGGCGATGATTAGACTTGCTACGCGCAGAGGCGGGGCGTTGTAGTAGCGTGAAATCATCACCAACCAGAATGCCGCTGCCGCATAGACTGTGAGCAGAATAAAGACGAAGCCTAGCGCATTCTCGCTCGTCACCCAGATGATCAGCAGGTTGGCAGCAAATACGAACGGAACTGCCAAGGTGAGCAGGGGTGCCAATAGCATTTCGGAATGCACAAAGCGCTTGATGAACACGAAATAGACAAGCACTGTCAAAGTCATAGCGCTAGCCGCGATCTGGGTGCGATCTTCTAGTTTGGTATCGACCAACACCACATCAATCAGTGCCCACAACAGAAGAGCCGCGCCGATTAACGCTAGCAATCGCGTGGATGTCATACGTGCGGCGGCGGTTTGCGCTGCTAAATTGAGCAGCAGCCCCCCTACGCACGCGGCGGTGATCAAACTTGACAGCGCGTTCAAGACGTGTTGCAGTGACAAAGTCGATTGCTCCTGCGACGGGCTGACTCTAGATTTAGTCTAGCATAGGCTGCGGGCAAGCACAGCTTCAAGGTACGTCGAGAGACGGCGTACCTTGAAGCTTAATCTCTGCTAGGATTTCGCCCGGTGAGGGAGATTGCTCTCCGCGATGTCGGCATCAACCGGAAGCTGCTTGGATGCTGGACGCACCGGGTCTTCAGGCAGTCCAAAATCACCGGCGAGTGCTTCGATCCGCGTGATCGCATCGTAGTTGAATTCTTGATACTGACAAATATCACACTTCCATGCAGGCATCTGTGGCACGCTGAGGAGCATCCCATGATGGACACAGGAATAAGTCGCCAGTTCGGGTTGCAAAAAACCAATCTGGCAGCGAGGGCAAGCCACTTTTTCGGTCATAGGAACAAACCCCTCCTTAGGTACGTGCTACTTACTGTTCGGGAAAGCGGTAACGGGTGACGATGCCCCAGTCTTGCGGAGGCCAATAGCGAATGACCGCTTCGCCGATGATGCGATTTTTTGTGACCGCACCAAAGACGCGAGAATCGCGGCTGTTGTTACGGTTATCGCCCATAAAGAAATACTCGCCCGCGCCTAACTGCCATGAGCGATCATTGCACGAGCGCGTACAGGGTTCTTTGATATAAGACTCGTTTAGAGCGGTGCCGTCGATGTAGACTTGTCCGTCGCGCAGTTCGACGGTTTCACCCGGTAGCCCAATTAGCCGTTTAATGAGCAGTGGTTCGTTAGGCGTGCCGTCATCACCGGGTGGATCAAAGACGACGATATCGCCGCGCTGCGGGTCTCCCAGTAGGTAATTTGCTCGGCTGACAATTAAAAACTGATCCGCCCAGAAGTTCGGCTGCATACTCGGTCCTTCGATGAAGAAGCGCACCGAGGCGAGGTTGACGAGTGTGTAAAATAAGCCGATCAAAATGATCGTTTCGAGAAGTTCGCGCACAAAAGTTGACCGCTGCAAATTCGGACGAGGTTTCAGTTCCGGTCTTGCCGCTGCGAATGAATCAGAAATCATCAAGGCTCCTGCCTATGACCCGGTAGTAGTGACCAAACTTCGGGCGGCCAGTAACGAACGAGTGCTTCGCCGACTAGATTCTCGCGCGGAACGGGTCCAAAAGATCGCGAATCACTACTGTGGTTGCGATTATCGCCCATTACGAAATATTGATCCGCACCAAGTTCCCATAGGCGATTCGGGCAGTGTCCAGCGTCGCATGGCTCGTTGATGTAGGGTTCATCAAGCAGGTCGCCATTGACGTAGACCTGCGTATCCCGAATTTCAATCGTATCCCCCGGCAGCCCGATCACCCGTTTGATGTAGTCTTCTTCCGGGTTTTCAGGATATTCGAAGACGACGATTTGCCCGCGCTCTGGTTCGCCCAAAAGATAATTCACTCGGCTGACGATCAAGAATTGCCCAGTGTAAAAGGTGGGCTGCATACTTGGTCCATCGACAACGAAGCGTGCAGTCGCCAGATTGACCAGCGCGTAAAGCATCACAACCAAGATGATGGTTTCGCCTATCTCTCGGAGGCTGGTAATCGATCTTCCATAGTGAAGCTGGGGGCGCGAGAGTGATTCCGCCGGTGCTGACTGCAAAGCTGCATCTCGTTTCTGCAAGCGTAACTCCCCGCATTATAAACCCGCATGGGGTCACGAACAATGCGAACTTGGCTTTCTCTGTGTTTTCTTATGCTTTGTCTAGAGTCGCTTATTCACGCTGATTCGCGTCTCGCATTATAATGAATGAATACAAGGATGAATCCAACTGAACGAGGCACGTTTTGGAACGTATCCTAATCATCGACGACGGACGTGAAAACCGGGAATTTATCGCCGAATACATTCTTCAGCCCAATGGCTTCGAGGCATTGATGGCGAAAGATGGCAAGGAGGGGCTGGATATGGCGATTGCCGAGCATCCAGACCTAATTCTACTCGACTATCAACTGCCGCGTATGAATGGCGTTGAGGTCTTGCAGGCGATGGCAGAGCGGGGGATGACGATTCCGGTCATCTTGATGACGTTTTACGGTTCGGAGGAAGTTGCTGTCGAAGTTTATCGACTGGGCGTTCGTGATTACGTCAAGAAGCCGTTCTCGGTCGATGAAATGCTGCTCGCCATCGAACGCAGCCTCGGCGACGTGCGCGTGCGCCACGAGAAAGATGCGCTGACTGAACGTCTGATTCAAGCCAATCGGGAGCTTCAACATCGCCTGCAAGAATTGAACATCCTCTACAGTGTCGGCAAGTCTGTTACCAGCCTCGTGGACATGGATCAATTGATGCCGCGCATTGTCGATGCCGCAATCAAAGTCACGGGAGCGGAGGAGGGGACATTGTGCTTGCTAGAGGAGGAGAAGTTATTATGCCGAGCGGTGAAAAAGCATAATATGGCGCGGGCACAGGCGATTAACACGCCGAACGAAGATCCAGTCGCTCAGCACGTCATCGAAAATGGACAGCCGCTGATCCTTACGCCGGAACAGCTTGAACGTGCTCCGCGCGCGCCGCTTTCCATTGCGGCAGCACCGCTTGTAATTCGCGGTCAGGTGATCGGCGTTCTCAGCGTCACGAACATTTCCAGCA
>JBBSNT010000131.1:0-10404 GCA_038260485.1 Aggregatilineales bacterium
AGCAATTGGCGGTCGCCAATCGTATGCACCGTTCGCTGGCAACACTCCAAGTCTCGGTCGATGAAGTGATGCAGCAACAGAACACTCTGCACCACCCCAATCGCCTACGTCTGTTGGATAAATTTCGGTCAGTGGCTTAGATACGCTGTGCCCTACTATCACAGCGATCAGAGGCACAAACCACGCACCTGTACAGCGACCATGTTAGGCGTTTTCGTTAAGGCGATCTGCCCGAATCAGTCTCGCGTTTTGGTCTAAAAAACGTTAAGATAAATATATACTTGGAAGATTGGAACAAGGTTATATGACCTCTCGTAACGCCATTGCTGGGGTTAACTCCGGTTACGTTCTGGAGCAATACGATAAATTCCTGCAAGACCCATCGTCGGTTGACGAGGCAACGCGGAGGTTCTTTGCATCATGGACACCGTCCGCTTCAGAACTGGCACAGAATAACGGAACATCGTCCAACGGCGCTGCTGTAGCTGCGGCGATCAGCGCACCCACTATCGACAAAATCGTCGGCGCAGTCAACTACGCCCAGTCAATCCGCGAATATGGGCATCTCGGTGCGCAGCTTGATCCGCTTGGAACGCCACCGCCCGGCGATCCGGCAATCGAAATGGCGTCGCATGGCATCAGCGCTGACGACCTGCGCAGCCTGCCCGCCAGCTTGATCGGCGGACCACTCGCGCAAAGGGCGCAAAACGCGCTCGAAGCAACCGAGCAGCTCCGCCGAATTTATGCGGCGACCAGCGGCTTCGACTTCGATCACATTCGCCTGCCTGAAGAACGCGAGTGGCTGCGGAACGCCGTCGAAACCGGGCAGTTCGCATCCCTGCCTGATCCCCGCGACTTGCTCGAACAACTCACCGAAGTCGAGGTTTTCGAGCGCTTCATTCACCGCATCTTCCCCGGCAAGCACCGCTTCTCGATTGAGGGATTAGACATTCTCGTGCCCATGCTCGACACGATTGTCGGCACGCTGGCGGAGCAAGGCGAACGGAATATCCTGCTCGGCATGGCGCATCGCGGGCGCTTGAACGTGCTGGCGCACATCCTCGACAAACCCTATAAGCAGATTCTGGCTGAATTCAAAGACCCGGTGCAGCCGCGCAAGTTCCGCGACGATCTCGGCTGGACGGGCGACGTCAAGTATCACATGGGCAGCACGCGCGAAATGCACGAAGGCGTGCCAGTCGATGTGATGGTACGGCTCGCGCCCAACCCAAGCCACCTTGAAGCCGTCAATCCGGTCGTTGAGGGCATGGCGCGCGCTGCCGGAACAGACACCAGCAAAGCCGGTGCGCCCGTATTCAACCCGAAGATCACGCAGCCGATCTTGATTCACGGTGACGCCGCCTTCCCCGGTCAGGGCATTGTCGCCGAGACGCTCAATCTGTCGCAGCTACCCGGTTACTGGACAGGCGGCACGATTCACATCATCACCAACAACCAGCTCGGCTTCACCACTGAGCCAACCGACGCACGCAGTACGCTTTACGCGAGCGATCTGGCGAAGGGGTTTAAGATGCCCGTCGTCCACGTCAATGCCGATGATCCAGAAGCCTGTATCGCTGCCGCGCGCATGGCATGTGCCTATCGGCGGCGCTTCGGTAAGGACTTTGTCATCGACTTGATCGGCTACCGACGCTACGGTCACAACGAAGGCGACGAGCCGAACTTCACCCAGCCATTGATGTACCAGACCATTGATCAGCATCCGTCGGTTCGCGCCTTGTGGCAAGAGGAACTGGTGGAACGCGGTGCGATTACGGAAGGGGACGCGCACGCACTGGTCGATGCCAAAATGCAGGCGCTTCAAGACGTTTTCGAGTCGCTCGATCCAGAAAAAGACATCGTCGATTACCGTCCTGAAGCCCCCGTGCCGGGAACGGCGCGGCGCGTCAAGACTGCCGTGCCTATCAAGCGACTGCGCGCGCTCAACCAATCGCTGCTGACCTTCCCCGAAGACTTCACCCTGCACCCCAAGCTGGTCAAGGCGACCAAGCGCCGCCGTGATGCTCTCAACGACAGCAGCGCCCACGTGATCGAGTGGGCGACCGCCGAAGACCTCGCGCTCGCTAGCATCCTTGAAGAAGGCACAGCGGTTCGCATGACCGGGCAAGATGCCGAACGCGGCACCTTCAGCCAGCGCCACTCGGTCTTCCACGACGTGAAAACGGGCAGCACATTCACCCCACTGCAAGCGCTGCCACAAGCGACTGCTGCCTACGAAATTCACAACAGTCCGCTCTCCGAAGGCGCGGCGCTTGGCTTCGAGTACGGCTACAACGTGCAGGAATCCTGCCGGCTGGTGATTTGGGAAGCGCAGTACGGCGACTTCGACAACGGCGGGCAAACCATCATCGACGAGTTCGTCGTCTCGGCGCGCGCCAAGTTCGGGCAGACTCCGTCGCTGGTGATGCTGCTCCCGCACGGCTACGAAGGCGCAGGACCCGATCATTCAAGCGCGCGCTTAGAGCGCTTCTTGCAAATGGCGGCAGATACCAACTTGCGCATCGCCAATGCGACGACCGCCGCGCAGTATTTCCACCTGCTGCGCCGTCAAGCGCTCCTGCTTGGCACCGACCCGCTGCCCTTGATCGTCATGACGCCGAAAAGCCTGCTGCGTAACCCGCTGGTCGCCTCATCGTTGAGCGAACTGGCAAACGGTCACTGGCAGCCTGTGATTGATGACATTGACGCGAAGCCCGATGCCATTCACCGCGTCATTCTTGGCAGCGGCAAAATCATGCTCGACTTGATGACCAGCAAACAGCGCGCCGATCATCCAGAAGTCGCGCTCATCCGCGTTGAGCAATTGTACCCCTTCCCCAGCGAAGACCTCGCGCCGATCATCGAGCGCTACACCAACGCCGGAGAAATCGTGTGGGCACAGGAAGAACCCGAAAACATGGGCGCGTGGGAGTTCGCGCGTCCCCTGCTGACCGATCTACTCGACGGGCGGCTTCCGGGGCATTTGCCCTTGCATTATCTCGGTCGCCCGCGCAGTTCTAGCCCCGCCGAAGGCTCATCGGCAGCGCACAGCTTCAACCAAGCCGCGCTGATCGAGCAAGCATTTGCAGGCGAGCCATTCAACCGCGAAGCCAAAACCGTCTCAGCGCGAGCCGGAGCACGAGCCGAAGCGTAAGCCGGAGCGCGAGCCGGTATCCATCACCAAGTGAGGACGCATTTATGTCATTCAACATCGTCGTACCAGATTTAGGCGAGTCGGTCGTCGAAGCGACCATTGCCCGCTGGCTCAAAAAGGAAGGTGACGCCGTTTCTGTTGGTGAACCGGTTGTCGTACTCGAAACGGAAAAGGTTGACCTCGAAGTCGGCGCGGAGAAAGAGGGCGTGCTGGCAAATATCCAGCAACCTGACGGCACCGACGTCAAGGTGGGCGACGTCATCGGCATAATCGACGACTCGGGTGCGTCCGCCCAACCTCAAGCGCAGGCAGCGCCCGCCGTTGCAACGGAAGCGCCACAACCTGCCGCGTCCCCCGCCCCAGCGCAAGATAGTCAGGCAGCAGCGACTCCTGTCGCGAAGCGAGTCGCTGCCGAACGTTCAGTCGATTTGACGCAGGTCGAGCCGAGCAAACCGGGTCAGCGCATCACCAAGACCGACGTTGAGCGCTATATCGACAACCAACCAGCCACGCCGAGCGCTCCGGCAGCGCCGAAGCCAACACCTGCCCCGACATCAGCGCCAGCCGCATCCGCTGATGATCACCGCATCGAGCAGCGGGTCAAGCTCTCGCGCCGCCGCCGCACCATTGCGCAGCGCTTGGTCGAAGCACAGCACAACGCCGCCATGTTGACGACCTTCAACGAGATCGACATGACAGGTGTGATGGAACTTCGCGAACGCCGCAAAGAGGACTTCAAGGATCGCTACGGCGTCAGTCTCGGCTTATCATCCTTCTTCGTCAAGGCGGTACTCGGTGCGCTCAAGTATCAGCCGCGCCTCAACGCCGAAATTCAGGGCGACGAGATGATCCTCAAGCATTACTACGACATCGGCATCGCCGTTGGCGCGCAAGACGGCTTAGTCGTCCCCGTGCTGCGCGACGCGGACCGCCTGTCGTTCGCAGAAATTGAGAAGGCGATCAAGGATTACGCTAAGCAAGCGACCGACGGTACGCTCTCACTCGATGCGCTGCGCGGCGGCACCTTCACGATCACCAACGGCGGAGTCTTTGGCTCGATGATGAGCACGCCCATTTTGAATCCGCCGCAGGTCGGCATTTTGGGCTTGCACAAGATCGAGCAGCGTCCGATTGCACTCAATGGCGAGGTCGTCATTCGCGGCATGATGTACGTCGCGCTGAGCTACGATCACCGCATCGTCGATGGGCGCGAGGCGGTGCAGTTCCTCGTCCGCGTCAAAGAACTGGTCGAAGACCCCGAACGCCTCTTAATCGAGGGCTAATTCCACACATCAGAAGGGCGCGGGCTAGCGCGCCCTTCTGATAAGTCTATCACTCAGAAATCGCGCAGCCGCTGCTGCAAGCCACTGAAGCGGTCAGCAACCTTGTTGTTCTGCACCGCCATGTGAACGGCGCGGCGGCTGCCCACCAGCACGACGATTCGTTTCGCGCGCGTGACCGCTGTATACAGCAAATTACGCTGAAGCATCATGTAGTGCTGCGTCATCAACGGCATGACAACAACCGGATATTCCGATCCCTGACTGCGATGCGTGCTGATGCAGTAGGCGTGGATCAGTTCGTCAGCTTCGATGAAATCGTAATAGACGTAGCGCCCGTCGAAAGTGACTTCCAGCGTCGAGTCCTCGAAGTTGATGCCATGAATACGCCCGATGTCGCCGTTAAAAACCTCTTTGTCGTAGTTGTTGCGCGTCTGCATCACCTTATCGCCCGCGCGAAACAAGCGCCCGCTCAACTGCTTTTCGGCGACTCGCTTGTCGCCGTTGAGCGTGCGTTGCAGCGCCTCGTTGAGAGCGTGAACACCCACCTGACCGCGATACATCGGCGCGATCACCTGCACCTCGTCAATCGGATCAACGCCGAACTTCTCCGGCAGCCGACTGCGCACAATATCGACGACCAACTCGGCAGCGCGCGCCGGGTCTTCCTCACCGAAGAAGTAGAAATCTTGGCTGTTGTTGTCCATGAACGGTGCATCGCCGTTATTGATGCGGTGCGCGTTGACGACGATGTGACTGCCCTCGTCCTGCCGGAAGATCGTATCCAGCCGCGTGACGTGCGCCACCCCGCTGGCGATCACGTCGCGCAGGACGTTGCCCGCGCCGACGCTCGGCAGTTGATCGACGTCGCCGACCAGCATCAGATGCGCTTCAGGGCGCAGCGCCTTGAGCACGTCGTTGAACAACAGCAGATCGATCATCGAAGACTCGTCCACAATCAGAATATCGACGTCGAGCGGATTATCCTCGTCGTAATCGAAACCCTCGCCGGGAATGTAGCCGAGCAAACGATGAATCGTACTGGCAGATCGCTCGGTTGCCTCGCTCAGCCGCTTGGAAGCGCGTCCGGTCGGTGACGCCAGCGCGAACTCGAAATCGAGCGCTTCGAGCGCGTGGATTACCATCCGCAGAGTCGTCGTTTTGCCCGTGCCCGGTCCACCCGTGAGGATCGAGACTTTATTTGCCAGCGCCGCATGGACTGCGCCCTGCTGTTGATCGCTCAACGCGACGTTGTTTTCGAGCGCTAACTCGGCGAGAAATTCGCTCCAGCGGACGGTCTTAAGCTCGTCCGTGATCGGTGAGCTAAATCCCGCGAGATCGCGCAGCCGCTCGGCGGCGTTTTGCTCAGCGTTGAAGTACAGCGGCAGATAAATCGCCTCGATGCTTTCGCCATCATCCAGCGTGATCGTGTCTTTGATCAGGTCGCGCTTGATTTCAGCGGTGAGGACTTCCTCGATACGCTCGAAGTTCTCGATCTTGAGCAGTTCCGCCGCCGTCTGGACGAGGTTTGTGCACGGCGAGTAGACGTGCCCCTCGCGCGCCAGTTGATTGAGCGCGAAGTGCAGCCCCGCGCGAATCCGGTTGTGCGCGTCAGGGTCGATCCCCATGCTCTGCGCAATCGCGTCGGCGCGCATGAAGCCAATCCCGAACACCTCGTCCGCCAGCGCGAATGGATTCTCTTTGACGGTATTGATCGTAGCAAAACCGTAATGCTGGTAAATTCGCGCCGCCATCTTCGCCGTGACGCCGAATCCCTGTAAATAGATCATCGTTTGGCGCACAGCTTGATTCTCATTCCATGCTGTCACCAACCCGCGAAGCAGTTCGCGCTTGATGCCGGGGATTTCGTGCAAACGTTCTGGCGTATTATCAAGCACGTCAATCGTCTCCGTGCCGAAGAAATCGACGATCTTCTGTGCCGTCTTTGGACCAATCCCCTTGACGATCCCGCTGCTCAGGTAATTGACAATGCCCGATTCAGTCGTCGGCATAATCGGCGTGACCGTCTCGGCGCGGAACTGTTTACCGTAGCGCGGGTCTTCGATCCAGTCGCCGCCGAATTGAACGCTCTCGCCCACTTTGATTTCGAGCATCGTCCCCACGACGGTGATGACGCCATCACGGGCTTCGGCGGTCGGGTAGCGTTTATCCGCTTTAATCTTGACGACGCTGTACCCGTTTTCCTCGTTGTAGAACGTGACGCGCTCTACCGTCCCCTTCAAAATTTCCATTTGTCTAACGATTTTCTAAGCGTAGCGCAGTCTCAAACTATATCACAACAGGCGGCTTTTGTGTTATGTTTACCGTCAGTTTGGCACATAGAAAGGACACCGTTATGGACTTATTTCCCCGTTCCAGCGGCATACTACTTCACCCTACCTCGCTGCCGGGGCGTTACGGCATGGGCGACCTTGGTGAATGGGCATACCAGTTCGTCGATTGGCTGGTGGCGACCAAGCAGACGGTCTGGCAGGTGCTGCCACTTGGACCCACTGGCTACGGCGATTCGCCCTATCAGACGCTCTCCGCCTTCGCCGGAAATCCGACGCTGATCAGCATTGACACCCTGATTGAAGAAGGCTTACTCACCGCCGACGACGTCAGCGACTTACCCGATTTCCCGCAAGACTATGTTGACTTCGGCAGCGTGATTCCCTATCACAGCCATCTGCTCGACCTCGCCTTCGCCACCTTCGAGGACAATAGCACGAGCGAACAAGTCGATGCGTTTCGCGCATGGTGTAAAGACAACGACTATTGGCTTGATGATTACGCGCTGTTCATGGGGCTTAAAGAGGAACATGAAGGTCATGCGTGGGTTGAATGGCCCTCGGACGAAGCCCTTCGCGAACCACAGGCGATGGTCGACGCGCAGGAGCGCCACGCCGAGCGCATCGAGCAGTACAAGTTCCGTCAATGGCTGTTCGCGCGCCAGTGGACGGCACTGAAAGACTATGCCAACAGCCAGCACATCCGCTTAATCGGCGATATTCCGATCTTCGTCGCCCACGACAGCGCCGACGTATGGGCAAACCGCGACCTGTTCTACCTCGATGACATCGGCAATCCGACCATCATCGCCGGCGTCCCACCGGACTACTTCAGCGAAACCGGGCAGCGTTGGGGCAACCCGCTCTACAAATGGAACGCGATGGAGCGCGATGGCTATCGCTGGTGGATTCTGCGTTTCAAGGCGACGCTGGCACAGGTAGACATCGTGCGCATCGACCACTTTCGCGGCTTTGAGGCATTCTGGGCGGTGCCGGCAACCGAACCCACTGCCATCAAAGGCGAATGGATGCCGGGACCCGGTTTATCCTTCTTCAACGTCGTCAAAGCGGCGCTCGGCGGTCTGCCGATTATCGCAGAAGACCTTGGCGTGATCACGCCGCCCGTCGAGGAAATGCGCGACACCCTCGACCTGCCGGGGATGCTCATCCTTCAGTTCGCGTGGGGCGATCTCGCTGGCGAGGCGCGCTTCCTGCCGCACAACCACCGCCCGCATTCGATTGTCTACACGGGCACGCACGATAACAATACGACCAATGGCTGGTGGTTCACCGATGAAATCGACGACGTGATCCGCAACCACATGACGCAGTACCTTGACCGCCGCATCGTCGAGCCGAATTGGGAATTGATCCGCTTGGCGATGATGTCGGTCGCGCATACGGCGATTATCCCGATGCAGGATATCGTCGGTTTAGGCGAAGAAGCACGTATGAACACCCCCGGCAAAGCGGCGGGCAACTGGTCATGGCGCGCTACCCCGCGTATGTTCGAGGGACCTTCAAAGGGAAGGCTCGCGGCAATGATCAGCCTCTATGCCCGCGTTCCGGCGGAACACGGCAAGCCTCGCTCCGTCTAGTCGCGTACAGTCTAGGGGTGGTGACGCAGCCGCCCCTATCACAGCTCGGTTTTCTGCTGATCCCCTATCTACAACGCATATAAATCTCTTACACATCTTCTGATATTGCTCATACACAGCCGCGTTAACGTAGAGAGGTATTCGCAAATCAAACCTATCAAATCTTTGAGGAGACTCAAATCATGACGACTGTTATATGTTGGAATCCAATTCGTGAAATGGCAACAATGCAGGGTGCGCTCGACCGTCTGTTTGACGAGTCATGGCACAATACACGCGCTCCTGCTGAGACGGGCGCGCTCGCGCTTGACGTCCATGAAAGTGACAGCGCTTACGTGGTCAATGCAGCAGTCCCCGGCGTCAGCGCCGATGCAGTCAATATCAGCCTGCACGATGGCGTCCTGACCATCTCCGGTGAACTGCCGCAGCCGACGCACGAAACCAGCCGTGCGCTGCTGCTAGAGCGCAGCTACGGCAAGTTTCAGCGCAGCATTCGCCTGCCGCTGCCAGTCGCGCAGGATAATGTCGAAGCGACGATTGAGAACGGCGTGCTTACACTGACTCTGCCCAAGACCGCCGAAGCGCAGCCGCGCACCATTCCGGTCAAGACGGCTCAACCTAGCCTGAACTAAGCACCCACGAACGACCCTTTAAAACACGGCGATCCACCAGTAGAGCCACCACTCGCCATAAGTTGTGATTTTTGAGATTTGCCACGCTTGTGAGCCTGTGCTTCGACTTTGGCTTCTTCGGTATCTGCCCATTTGGTATCGGCGACATACTTCTTCTCGCCTGTATAAGTCTTCCACCAACCTTTGCCATGATGATAGCGCATCCGCTCGGTGAGTGCCCGCCAGCTATAAGTGGGAAATTCCTTGAGAATCCACACCTGATCGACATTGTTCTCGATCATGGAGGACAGCTTTTGCAGGTCGTCGTCATCCCAGAAGTAACCTCTACTGCGGTGGGTGGCTTTTTCCGACACGGTGGAACCATCACGCCAGTGAACAGTAAGGATTTTAGTGTGACGGGTCACTTTGCTGAGGTGGATATGTGATGCAAATGACTCAAACAGATCATGTCTTTCCTGACGTGGCACATCGTCCCAACGGGCAATAACTGTTTCCAGCACGGGCTTGGCTTCTGCCAGATCCACACGTTTTTTCTCACCTGATTTCAACCGCCGTAGCTCTGCTTCCAGCGACTCAATCTCTTGTTCCAGTGCCTTGTAGCGTGCTTCCGCCCGTTCGACCATCTCAGGATGCGAGAGGGTGGTCAGGCTGTTGATGATGTTGTCCTTCGATGTTTTCGCCTGCTTGATGGCAGTTTCCAGTCGTCTGACTTCGGCATGGTCGCCATGATCGATACTGCTGAGTGCGGTCTGCCACACATCTTCGTCGATGGTCGTCGCTTTCAGCCGTTCCAGCAACATCTTGTCCACGATGTATGTCTTGATATTCCAGATATTTGACCGATTTTGGCTGTTATCATACAACTGATACTGATACTTCTGCGCTCCAGTGTTCCAGACGGTTGCCAGTCGATGGTGAGGGTGGTTTTCTAGGTCATCCGTATACAGCAGATTAGAATAAGTGGGTGGTACTTCAGGACGATCTGCTTTGTTGTGGCGTGTCCACGGACGATAGGGGACGTACAGCTCATTCGGCTCACCGTAGAAGTCTACTGAAGAAATACGATTGTAGGCATACATGAACAGGTCATTCGGAATGATGGCTTCGTGGTTGTGCCACTGCACGATCACCTGCTGATGAATCCAGTGACCGATGTACGCTACATTGATCAGCATGTGCTGAAGCCCACTGATTGAGGGTGTCAGGTAGCCTGTGATGCGCGAACGCCGTTTCAGGTGGTCAGTTGTTTTGAAGCCTGCCGGAACCATATCAGCTGTGATGTCGGGGAAGTAAGGACCCTCTGCCTCAATTTGATCCCATGTCTGCTTGAGGTTGCCCTCATTAGCATGAAACAGCTCGAAGTACGCTAGCATGATGTCGGCATACAGATCAAAACGACGATACTTGCGCCATTCAGGATTGCGGCTACCATCTGGCAGGGTTTCGCGC
>JBBSNT010000132.1:0-10305 GCA_038260485.1 Aggregatilineales bacterium
AACATCGTGATCGAAAACGCGGCTAAAGTGGGACTGCGCGTGCCGGAAGACCTCGCCGTCGTCGGCTTCGACAACGTGCAAATGCTGGCTCATCTCCACATCCCGCTGACGACGGTGGCTCAACCGGGCAGACAAGTCGGTGAGCGGGCGTACCTGCTGCTGAAAGAGCAGATCGACGGACGACGCAAACCCAAGCAGGAGGTACTACCGGTCAGCCTCGTGGTGCGGGAGTCATGCGGAGCGGGGTTGAAGGGCGTGGAGTAGCGGTAGCAACGCGGCGGGTTGAAACCCACCGTTCAATAAATCAGCGCCCACTAAAGGGGCGCTTAAAGCAGGTCATTTCCTCAATTTGTGATCACAATTTATGAGAAGCAAAAGCGTCAAGATAGAGGCGCGTCGGAAGCAGTGCTAGGAGTCGAGGGCGACGGACTGGACGCCATAGTATTCGGCGACGCATTGATTGACCCACCCTGCGGGATCGGTGGAGAGCGAGTCCAAGCCTAAGCCGCGCGCCACATCAACGGTGAACGGGGGCAAGCTAACGACTCCACTATCGGCGTTTGCCGTGCGCAGCAGTTGATCGTCGCGATCCCACTCGCGGGAGAATTGGGCGTAGACCTGTGCCTCGCGGCTGAACGTCAGCGTCGTACCCAACGGCGCGATCAGCAGCAGCACGACCGCCATAGCAATGCCTAACGGTCGCCAACCATCAGGCTGTTTAGGGCGCATTTGCCGACGCAGGATGATGCCCGCGAGATAGCCCACGCCCGCGTAAAATATCGCCGCGTTGAACTGGATCACGATCAGCGAACGGGCGGGCGGCGGCGCGTTGGTGGCGTAGATGCCGGGTGCCATGAACGCGGCGCTGATGATGACGTTGACTATCAGCCACGCCAGCAGGATCAGCAGCAGGCGCGAGGGTGAAAAAGCGTTGAGGCGCGAGGGGGTGTAGATTGCTAGTAACGCCGCCAAGCCGACGCTGCCCAGTACCGCGCCCAACGCAAGCGTCGGCGCAAAGAGCAGCAGATAACTAATGCCATCCACGAACGAAAAGAGGATGGTGTGGATGAACGAGGGTGACGCCTCGAAGTTGACCTCGCGGATGGCGTTGCCGGGTGACGCGACCATCAGCACGAGCGCAATGATCGCCCCGATGATCTGCGCGGCGAGGACGATTTGGACCGCGCGGTTTGTTCGCATGAACGCCCAGAAGCCCGCGAATAAGAGCAGCAGCGCCATCAATTCGAAGGTGACGACGGGTTCCGCAAACGAGCCGACGATAAAGGCAAGCAGCGCCCCGATGATGACGATCCACACGCGCATTTGATCGGTGCGGGCGGCGCGGAAGATGATGGCGAGCATCAGCGCGAACAAGGGCAGCGGCGCGGTGTAGGCATAAGCAGCAGACAGCCAGTAGAGCGACTGCCCTAGCTGCGGCGTTCCGGCGAGCGTCGCGTAGACGATCAGGAGCGCAACGAGGATGCCTTTCAGAAACGGACGTTCAACACCGAACCAGCGGGCAAGTTCGACCAGCGCCCACGCCAGCGCGACCATCCACGCAGCGATCAGGAGCAGCGGCGAGATCGCCGGGAAAGCCTGACCGAGTTTGAGCGCGCTGAGCAGCGCGACCGGCTGTGAGAGCCGCCCACCCCATGTGTTGTACCAACTGAGCGTCTCGCTGATGATGTCGGTATGGACGCTCTCGTTGATGATGCAGAAGTCGTCGGTCATGTAACGGCTGAAGGTTCCGGCGTAAGCGTAGAGCAGCACGGGCAGTGCAAGCACTGCGCTGATGATCCATTCGAAAATTTGCGCGAAACGGGGGTTACGCATCAAGAGCTGCCAGATAGGTCACGCGGTCGGATAATTTCGGGAGGCGCGCGTTTACGAAATCCCGCAACATCTTAGCATATAATGAGCGAGAGTAAGACTTGAGGGTGGCGCAGATGCTTGACCATCTTCGATGAGCGACGCGACGGGTTTAAACCTGTCGCTACGAAGGACAGCACCCTCTCAAGGGCGCTAAAAATGCCTTACTGAGACAAGATTTAGGGTGCGGGTTTCGCTTTTAGCCGCAGCGGATTGACAAACATGCTGCTTCAGCACAGGAAAATGATGATCCCGTTTAATGATTTGCTGACCCCGAATGCCGACCTGCAAGACGCCATCGACGCGGCGGCGCTGCGCGTGCTGCACAGTGGATGGTATATCCTCGGCACGGAGGTGAGCGCGTTTGAAGCGGAGTTCGCGGCGTATCACGGCGTCGAGCACGCGGTGGGTGTCGCTAACGGGACGGACGCGATTGAACTGGCGCTGCGGGCGGCGGGGATCGGGCGCGGCGACGAGGTGATCACCGTCTCGCACACGGCTGTGCCGACGGTCTGCGCGGTCGAACGGGCGGGCGCTACACCTGTGCTGGTAGACATTGAGCCGGATACCTACACGATTGATCCGGCGGCGGTACGGGCAGCGATCACGCCGCACACGCGGGCGATTCTGCCGGTACATCTGTATGGTCAGCCCGCCGATATGCCTGCGTTGGTCGAGATCGCGCGGGCGAATCATCTGCTGCTGATCGAGGACTGCGCGCAGGCGCACGGCGCGCGCCTGAATGGACAGTTGGTCGGGACGTTCGGGGATATGGCAGCGTTCAGCTTCTACCCGACCAAGAACCTCGGCGCGGCGGGCGACGGCGGCGCGGTGATCACCAACGATGCGGGCTATGCCGAAAAGCTCAAACGGCTGCGGAATTACGGACAAGTCAACCGCTACGAGTTCGCAGAGCGGGGCGTCAACAGCCGACTCGACGAGATGCAAGCGGCGATTCTGCGGGTCAAGCTGCCGCACTTGGATGCACAGAACGCGACGCGGCGAGCATTGGCGCAGTGCTACGACGCCGCCTTCGCTGATCAGGCGGCGGTGATCACGCCGACTGTGCGAACGGGTGCAGAACCCGTCTATCACCTGTACGTCGTGCGCGTCGCCAAGCGGGATGATTTGATGCGGCGACTGTACGAGCAAGGGGTGCAAACGCTGATCCATTACGCCGTGCCGGTGCATCTGCAAGCGGCGTATGCCGACCTCGGCTACGCGAAAGGCAATCTGCCCAGCAGCTTGCCCGTCACCGAGCGAATCGCAGGCGAGATTTTGTCGCTGCCGATGCACGCAGGGCTGCGCATCGATCAAGCCGAGACGGTCGCGGAAACGCTAATCGCCTGCCTACAGACCGCCTAAGAAGGAAACACCATGTTCGAAACGACGCAGTTTTCCGGCAAGAAGGTGTTGATCACGGGGGGGTTGGGCTTCATCGGGAGCAATCTGGCGATCCGGCTGGTGGAACTGGGCGCAGAGGTCACGTTGATGGACGCCATGCTGCCCGGTCACGGGGCGAACCTGTTCAATATCGCGCCGATTCGCAATAACGTGACGGTGACGTTCTCGGACGTGCGCGACGCGAACATCATGGGCTATCTGGTCAAAGATCAGGATTACGTGTTCCACCTCGCGGGGCACGTCGATCACGTTACGAGCCTGAACGACCCCTACCCCGACATCGACATCAACATTCGCGGAACGGCGACGGTGATGGAAGCGTGTCGTCACGCAAACCCGACCGTCAAGGTGATCTACACGGGGACGCGCGGACAGTACGGCGAAGCAACCTCGCTGCCGGTGGACGAAAATGCGCCGACGATGCCGAAGGTGCTGCAAGAGATTTCGAACCTGACCGCCGAGAAGATCACCCACATGTATCATCAAGTGCATGGGGTGCGCTCAGTGATGCTGCGTCTGACCAACATCTACGGCGAGCGCGGACAAATGCGCCATTCGCGCTACGGCGTCGCGAACTGGTTCATCCGGCAGGCGATTGACGACGAGGAGATCAAGGTGTTCGGCACGGGGCAAATCAAGCGCGATTTCCTGTACATCGACGACTGTATCGACGCGATGCTGATGTGCGCGCAGTGTGACGACGCCTATGGCGAAATCTTCAACGTGGCGACCGGCGATCCGCTGGATTTCGTGACGCTGGCGCAAGTGCTGGTCGAAGTCGCGCAGACGGGGCGCTGGGTGTTCGCGGAATTTTCGCCGGAACGCGCCGCGCAAGAACCGGGCGATTTCTACGCCGACGTAACGAAGATCAAGACTATGATTGGCTGGGAGCCGCGCACATCGCTGCACGACGGGCTGGCGAAAGCGGTCGCGTTTTATCGGCTGAATCGGGCGCATTATTGGTAACCTCACCCCGTGTAATCTTCGGTTGCCCTTCCCCTCACCACTGTGTGGAGAGGGGGAACACCCAAATTCGTTCGGATAGGTGAAGGTTAAATGACTTACAGACAAACTCCATTTAGATAAGTTCATGGTGAAAAGTGATGCCTAAACCGAGCTTTGACCGCTTCAAGAACCTAACGTATGCGTCGTTCCGCGAAATGGCACAGGATGAATCGCTGAGCAGCTACGAAAAGATCGGTTTCCCCGACTCGTACCGCGAGGGCTATGGCGCGGCGATCTTCGCGGACATCTGCGCCAAGCTGCCGCACCTCGCGCTGCGAAATCAAGTCGTCGTCGATATTGGTCCGGGGTGCAGCGACCTGCCGAAGTCGTTGATCGCACTCTGCGAGCGGCAAGGTCACAGACTGATCCTGATCGACGCGCCGGAGATGCTGGATCAACTGCCGGACGCGCCGTTCATCGAGAAGATTCCGGCATACTACCCGAAGGAGTGCCCACAGTTGTTCACAGACTACGCGGGCAAGGTCAACGTCGTGCTGGCGTACAGCGTGATGCAGATCATCTTCGCGGAGGGGCTGCTGTTCCCGTTCATCGACCAAACGCTGACGCTGATGGCTGAGGGCGCGCAGTGGTTAATCGGCGATATTCCGAACGTTTCCAAGCGCAAGCGCTTCTTTAGTTCGCCTAAGGGCGTGCGCTTTCACCAAGAATTCATGCAGACGACTGACACGCCAATCGTCAACTTCAACGTGCCGGACGAGGGGCAGATTGACGACGCGCTGCTGTTCGCGCTGCTGCTCCGCTGCCGCATGGCAGGGTTCGACAGCTACCTCGTGCCGCAGCCGGAAACGCTGCCGATGGCGAACCGACGCGAAGACATGATCATGATCAAGCCGTGATGGTCGTTCGGCAGTACGAGGCTGCGGATCTGCCCCAGTGGGATGCGTTCGTGCGGGCGAGCAAGAACGGACACTTCCTATTCGAGCGCGGCTACATGGATTACCACGCTGACCGCTTTGCCGATCACTCGCTGCTAGTTTACGACGATAACGAACGGCTAATCGGGCTGCTTCCAGCCCATCAACGCGATCAAGCACTGGTCAGTCACGGCGGGCTGACGTATGGCGGGCTGATCACCGACGCGGCGATGAAAATGCCGATCATGCTGGAAGTGTTCGATCAGCTACGGGCTTACTGCGGCGAACACGGCATCAGCGAGATAATCTACAAAGCGATTCCGTATCTATTTCACCGCCTGCCCGCCGATGAGGATCGCTACGCCCTCTACCTGAATAATGCCGACCCGATCGACCGCCGCGTGATCACGGTGATCGACCAGCGCGAACGACTGCCCTTTCAGCAGCGGCGGGCGCGCGGCGTCAAGAAGGCGCAGAAAGCGGGCGTTCGCGTCGGCGCGTCGGACGATCTGGCGGGATACTGGGCGCTGCTCGACGATGTGTTGTGGGCAACGCATCAAGCGCATCCAGTTCACAGCCTGAGCGAATTGAAACTGCTGCAAGAGCGCTTCCCCGACAACATCAAGCTGTATACGGCTTGCGCTGATAGCGAGATGGTCGCGGGAGTGCTGATCTACGAGAGCAACTGTGTGGCGCGGGCGCAGTATATCGCCGCCAGCGAACGGGGTAAGGCGGTGGGTGCGCTCGATTTGCTGTTCGACAGCTTGATCTATGAGGTGTACGCCGACAAACGTTATTTCGACTTCGGCACGTCGCACGAGCCAGCCAGCGGTGCGCTGAACATCGGGTTGATCACGCAGAAAGAGGAATTCGGCGGGCGGGCGGTAGTCTGCGATACTTATCGCCTCAACACTACGCAGGATGGGTCATGAAAACGGTTTCGGTAGTCGTGCCGGTGTACTACAACGCGGAATCGCTGCCGCTGCTGTTCATTGAACTGCAAAAAGTCGAGGCGCAGCTTCAGGAGCGCGGGTGCGCGATGGAACTGGTTTTTGTGGACGACGGTTCGGGCGATGGCTCAATGATCGAACTGCTGAAGATCAAGCAGCAGCGCGAGGCGACGCGGGTGGTCAAGCTGGCGCGCAATTTCGGGGCGGTGCATTCGTCCAAAGTGGGGCTGAACTACGTCACGGGCGACTGCTTCATGTGGCTGGCTGCCGACCTGCAAGACCCGCCGGAACTGGTGATCGAGATGACCGACGTGTGGCTGGCGGGGTCGAAGTTTGTGATCGCCCTGCGCGAGAGCCGGGTCGATCCGCCGCTGACGACGCTGTTCGCCAACGTTTATCACTGGCTGGTGACGCGGATGATCAGCCCAGATTACCCGAAGGGCGGCTTCGACATCGCGCTGATGGACGCGGCAATCGTGCCATACATCCGCGACAGCAGCAAGAACATCAATACAACGCTGCTGGCGTACTGGCTCGGTTACACGCCGGGGATCGTCCATTACGAGCGGCGTGAACGCCAGCATGGTAAATCGCGCTGGACATTCACCAAGAAGCTGACTTACTTCATTGACTCGATTTTGGGGTTTTCGGTGCTGCCGATCCGGATCATTTCGGCAATCGGATTCCTCGTCTCGCTGCTGTCGTTCGCCTATGGGGCGTATATCGTGATCAGCGCGGCGTTCGGCTACACGGACGTGGCGGGCTTCCCGACGCTGGTGGCGCTGATCAGCTTCCTGCTCGGCTTGGTGATCGTGCTTTTGGGGATCATCGGGGAATACGTCTGGCGAATTTTCGACGAAGTGACCAAACGCCCCGAAGCGGTGGTCGATGAAGTTTATTGAACAGGCACTCGCACGCGAGTCGCTGCGCTACCTGATCGCGGGCGGGTTCAACACGGCGGCGACCTACGCGGCGTATCTGCTGCTGCTGCCGCTGATGGGCTACGCGGCAGCTTACACAGTAACGTACATCGCGGGAATTTTCCTCTCGTATTTCCTGAGCGCGCGATTTGTGTTTCGCCGTCCGCTGAATTGGCGACAAGCGCTGCAGTATCCGCTGGTCTATGGGGTGCAATACGTGCTGGGAATCGGGTTTACGGCGCTGCTGGTCGAGGGGATGGAGATCGACGCGGCGATTGCTCCGGCGTTCGTGATCGTGCTGACGCTGCCGTTCACGTTCGTGCTAAGCCGATGGATTATCAAAAGAAAAGCTGACCCCATCCCCGACCCTTCCCCGAATTCAGGGAAGGGAGCAAGCATTTCTGTTTCGGACGCTGACTCCAGATAAAGCAGAACTGCACCGTGCGAAAACAAGAACGATGCGGATAGGCGCTTAGCGCAGGTAGCCGCAGCTGCGGGCAAGCGCGATGGCTTCGGGCATTTTGCCGTTAGGGGCGCGTTTGCCGTCCGCCTCGATGATCCAGACGCCGTTGGCGAGATGGATGGTTTCATCGACCCAATCGTACATCGAAATGGTCGGCGCCCACGTCAGAACGGGGATGTCCGCGCCGGCGATGTTCGCCAAGCGCGTCTCCGCCAGCATCCACCAGAACCACTCGGTTTGCTGCCAGCCTGTCGGCGGACCCGACGTCTCCGTGATCCAGAGCGGAATACCTGCCCAACGCTCCTGCGCGTTGAGGATCAGCTTATGGAACGGCGGCAGCGTCGAGTCGCGATAGTGGTTCAAGCCGATGACGTCGATCAACTCAGGACTGCCGCCGAGATCAGCATCACGGCGACCGAGTACTGTGTCGATAACGGCGGCTTGATCAGCTTCGGAGTGGGTGTCGGTCGCGTGCCAAGGATCGGGCAAGACGAGCTGCGCATCGGGCTTGACGGCGAGGATCGCACGCGAGGCGGCGATGATCATGCGGCAGATTTGGCGGCGAACTTCGGACGGATCGTCGTGCGTCAGGAAGGGACGCCACTCGTCAGTTTTGCCCGCGCGTTCGACCATCAAGCTCGGCTCGTTGCAAACGCAGTAGTAGATCAGCGACGGAGAGCGCTCGACGATGGATTGCGCGAACTCGGCAAAATGATCGACCGCCTCAGGACTCATCAAGTCAAGCCAATCGGGATAGCCGTAATGCCAGAGGTCGAGATAGAGCTTCAGGTTATATTTCCGCGCGACGGCGACAACTTGATCAAGCCATGTCCAGTCGAATTGATGAGGCGCGGGATGGGTCACGTACCAGCGGGCAGCATCGCGGACGCCGATGCAGCCGATCTCGGTCAGCAGGCGATAGTCGGTGTCGAGGAATTCGTCGTGACGAATGAGCGCGACTTCATCCTGACGGTACAGCTCTCCATTTTTGAGCCGCTGAAAGTCGGAATTTTCGAGAAATGCCCAGAGTTCGAGCGGTTGGTCAGCCATAAAGTCATCCTTTTGATCAATCTATTAAACGAGTTTTTATCGCAAATTGTTCGCCTGCATTCGAATACGGCAGGGCGAATTTTAAGCACGCCCTGATGCCGCTGTCAAATCTAGTACCGCCCTATCGCGCGGCGTTTCCAGAGCGTGACAACGCGCCATTCGGTTCTGTCACGGGCGGGGACGGGGGTCGCGCTACCTCGCGCAGTGAGCAGAAGTCGTGCAAGTTGTGTCGCCGATGCTGAGCTACGTGTATGTCAGCTTGCCGAACAATGGTCGCTGACTGGTGATCGGGAGGATCGAGGACGAGGCGCAAGCGCTGGTCGATGCGCCGGAACTCCAACGCTATGCGGCTATGTCACGGGCGGAATTGACCGAGGCATACAGCGAGATGCTGGCGGACGCGAACGCAGTGGTCAAACGATTAGAAACGAACGACCTGAGCCGCCCGCTCGATTGGCTGGATCGGGCGATGGACGGCGTGATGGTCGCGGCGAAAGGCGAAGGGTAAAACCGAACCTCAAAGGGCACACACGCAGGTGCGCCCTTACGGGTTGCGAATTAGGGAAGGATGCGGCGGGTGACGATGCGGTTCGCCGCCTGCCACCACTTGAAGCCCTCGGCGTAGCGGACATTGCACGCCAAGCCGCGAAAACCGCTGAGCGCCATCGCATAGTAGTGGAAAACGTTATCTTCGGGCGCGGGAGGCTGGTAATTCGGGTCGTATTGTTGAGGCATTTGCTGGCTGATGTGGGCGTCGAGCATCGCCAGTTTCTTCTCCCAAACGGGCGTCACATCAACGTATTCTTCGGGGATGAAACCAATGCCACGCTCGGCATCCATGAAGGCGAGCGGTACGACTAAGCGATGCGGCTCATACTGCGACGGATAGTTAGCAGTGCGCGCGATCTGCGCGGCGTCCATGACGAGACGGCTGGTCGTCTTGTGATCCGGGTGGTAGTCGTCCGCCGGATGGGTGATGATCACATCCGGTTTGGTACGGCGGATAACCTCGATGAACTGGTGACGCGATTCCTCGTTGAACATCAAGCCGCCGTCGGGGATCGCCATCCAGATCAGTTCCGCGCCGATGACGTCGGCTGATGCCTGCGCCTCTGCCTTGCGGATCGCGGCGATCTGGTCGGGGTCGCCCTGCGGACGCCCGCGCCCATCGGTGACGACGCACATATAGACCTTATCGCCACGCTCGGCACAGCGGGCGAGCGTGCCCCCACAAAAAAGCTCCAGATCGTCGCCGTGCGCGCCGATTGCCAGTACGTTTGCCATAATGTTATTGACTCCTCACGTCGAGTACGTCGCGCAAACCATCGCCTAATAAATTGAAGCCTAACACCGTCAGCAAAATCGCCATGCCGGGGAAAAACGGCATCCACCATGCTGAACGGATAAAATCGCGGCTTTCATCGAGCATTTTACCCCAACTTGGCTGCGCCTGATTGCCACTGCCCAAGCCGAGAAAGCTCAAAGATGCTTCGGCGAGGATGACGCCGCCAATGCCGAGCGTGATGTAAACGATGATCGGCGTAATCAGGTTGGGCAGAATGTGGCGAAACATGAGCGACAGATTGGTCGCGCCCAAGCTGCGCGCCGCCGTGACGTATTCCTGCTCCTTGAGCGACAGCACCTGACTGCGCGTTAGGCGCGTCACGTAGGGCCAGGAGACGAGCGCCAGCGCGATGATGACGTTGGTCTGGCTTGAGCCTAAGACGCCGACCAGTGCGATGGCGATAATCAGCAGCGGGAAGGACATC
>JBBSNT010000133.1:0-10304 GCA_038260485.1 Aggregatilineales bacterium
ATCAATATGCCCTCGAAAGCGCTGCAAGAAGCGGTGCAGGATTATTTCGAAAGTAAAGGACACCCGACGACGCGCAGCAATCCCTCGACCAGCGTCGGTTATGTTCACAGCTTGGGGCATGGCGTGGGCTTGAACATTCACGAGCGCCCTAGTTTGGGGCACTTGGCGAATGACGTGCTTCAGCGGGGCAGCGTCATCAGCATCGAGCCGGGGCTGTATTATCCCGAACGCGGCTTTGGCGTGCGCGTTGAGGATTTGTTCTACGTTGCGGACGATGGCAGCTTGATCGACCTGACCGACTTCCATAAGCAGTTGGTGCTTCCGCTGAAAAAGGATTAATTTTTGACAAATTATCGTTAGATTAAGCCATCAATTGTCTATTTGGTGCGTATAATAGGCAGGTAGGTTTGAATTTCGAGAGTCTAAATGCCAAACGCTGATCCTGAACTGCTTGGTAATCCGCAGCGCCTCGCGGAACTCCGCCGTCTTTGCCTGCTCGACACGCCAGTTGATCCCGCATTTGATCGCCTGACACGGCTAGCATGTCGAATTCTGAATGTGCCCACTGCGCTTGTATCGCTGGTCGATGATCACCGCCAATTTCTCAAAAGCCAGATTGGTTTAGATGAGCCTTGGGCGTCGCAGCGAGAAATGCCGCTCGACTACTCCTACTGTCAGCACGTTGTCGCAACCAGCCATACCCTTGCTATCCCGGATTCACACAAAGACTCGCTCGTTTTCGATAATTTGGCGACGCTGGAACTGGGTGTACGCGCCTATTTGGGCATTCCGCTGATCACCTCAGATGGTTACACGCTCGGCTCATTCTGCGTAACCGATAGTCAACCACACGCATGGGCTGATCAAGAAATAGACACCATGACCGACCTCGCCGCCGCAGTAATGACCGAAATTGAACTTCGCAATGAAATCCGTGAACATGAACTGCTCACCCAAGCGCTGGTGGAAACCGAACAGCGTATGGAAGTGGTTCTGAAGAATGCGCCCATCATTGTCTCGTCTTTTGATGCTAACGGTCTCGTTTTGATGTCAAAGGGCAAGGGACTCGAAGCCCTCGGCTTAGAAGAAAATCAGTCGGTCGGTACCTCCGTGTTTGAACTCTATGCGGCTCAGCCTGAACTGCTCAAGAATTTTCAACGTATGTTCAAGGGTGAGCCTTCGTCATCCGTTCTTGACCTCGATTTGGACGGCAATGAATTACACTTCGAAGTCTATTTATCGCCCCTTTTTGACAACGTCCAAAAGGTGATCGGCGGGATTGCCGTTTCGACCGACGTGACCGAACGTGTGGTTGTCGAGCAGATGCTTGAAAAAACGATTGAACGCTTGACCTTTCTGCGGCGGGTTGAAGTGGAATTGGGCGAATCGCTCGATCTCTCCAGCGTGCTGACGATTGCGATGGATACCGCCCTGCGCGCTACGGGCGCTGAACATGGATTCATCGGCATTGGCGAGAACGATCAACTGCGTGTCGTTCATGCCGCAGGCGCTTATAAACGCGACTCCTTATACGACTCCAATCGGGGAATTGTGGGGCGGTCGATGCGGACGTTTGAGCCGCAGCTTGTGCTTGACGTTATCAATGATGCCGATTATCTCTATGACATTCCTGATGTACAGGCGCAAATGACGATCCCGCTCGTCCATCGTGACCACCTGATCGGCGCGCTGAACCTCAAGACGACGCGGCGCGAATTGTTTACTAAGGATGCGTTCGACTTTTTAGGCTTGATCGCCGGGCATATTACGGTGGCGATTGAAAACGCGCAGCTTTATCAGGTGTCACAGCAGCAGCTTGAAGAATTGCATCGCCTATACACGCGCGTCAGTGATCTGGAACACGTCAAAACGGATATGATCCGCATCGCGGCGCACGACTTGCGGAATCCGCTAGGGATCATCAATGGCTATGCTGAAATCTTGATCGAGGATCAGGATACCCTCACGCCGGATCAACGCTCGTTCATCGAAGCAATCGACCGTTCCGGGCAGAAGATGTACAAGATCATCGACGATATTCTCTCGCTTCAGCGGATTGAAGCGATCCAGAATGGTGATACCAGCGCTATCGACCTGACCAAGCTGACCAAAGAGGTATTCGACGGCAACGAGGAACGCGCTCACCAAAAGCACCAAACCTACACATTGGTGCTGCCAAATGAATCACTCTATACCGCCGGGGATGGCGCGCAGATGCGTGAGGCAATTGATAACCTGATCAGCAATGCTATCAAATACACACCAGATGCCGGAATCATTCAAGTGCGGCTGAAGGCTGCGGAAGATCAGGCAATTTTCGAAGTCGAAGATACGGGTTTGGGCATCCCTGCTGACCAGCAGGAGCGCTTATTTCAGCCGTTTTACCGCGCTGAAAACGCGAAAGCCTCGAAGATTGAAGGGACCGGCTTGGGGCTGCACCTCGTCAAGAATATCCTTGAGCGGCACGGCGGAGAGATATACTTCCAAAGCGCGCTTGATCACGGCAGTGTCTTTGGCTTCAAGCTGCCCATCAAGCTGCCCGGTTGATCAACCGCTGAGCAGCGCGCTCCCTCACCAACGATCAAGCCTTCCAGCTAAGAATACCGGCGGACTTCGCTGCACCCCTGCTATTCGGGGATGTTGGCGTGTGCCGCACGGTGCTTCTCGATCAAGCGGTAGGCGTCGTCCAAGCTGGAGACGATGCACACTTTTTTGCCGAGATCGCTTTGATAAGTGGTTTGGAAAATGGCGAGTAAGCGCTGCACCAGCATATTCTGCGTGATGAAAATCATCAGCGCCGAATTTTCTGGGTAAATGCCGGTCATGTTGCGCATGTGGGTGATAAACCCACCGGTCGGGACGGTACGGGTGTGAGAGTAATCGATCATCACGTAGCCCATACGCTCGGACGCGCGAATCACGTCCGCGACCGCTCTATTCGCGTCGTAAAGCGCTTCCCAGCGCCAATCATCATTGAGTATCAGCAGTGCAACGTTGTCGTCTTCGACGTTCCACTCAATTGAAGCCATGATCTTCCTACCTTATGCTTCATGAAAATCTATTTCAATGCAATAGCGACCGTCTTAAGCGGTAGTCAAAGATCGACTACAACGCCTAATTGCTGCCAAGCTATACCTGAACATTTTCTTATCATAAATGAAGAATTCTCTAACATACTTGATCATGGTTAAAATTTTACGAAACTCACGTGATTTTTATGCCCTTCATAAAGTGAAGCAGATCGCTTAGGCGGTCTCCCTCCTTAGCGCGCGTCGGTGTTATAGTTGGCAAAGGATCGTTGTTTAAGCGAGTGAAAAGGGGCATTATGACCACTCCGTTAGGGACACCCGCAGCACCGCTGCGCGTAGCCATCATTGGGTCAGGTCCATCGGCGTTCTATGCTGCTGAACAGCTTCAGCGACAGGACACCCTCGTCGTCGAAATTGACATGTTCGAGCGCCTGCCAACACCTTTTGGCTTGGTGCGCGGCGGCGTCGCGCCGGATCATCCCAAGATCAAGACGGTGACGAAAGTCTATGAGCGCACAGCCTCAAATCCCAACTTCCGCTTTTACGGGCACGTCGAATACGGCAAAGACATCAGCCACGACGACCTGACCGCGCACTATCACATGATCATCTACGCGGTTGGCGCCCAGAGCGACCGCAAAATGGGCATTCCCGGCGAAGACCTACCCGGCAGTACCGCCGCGACCGAGTTCGTCGGCTGGTATAACGGGCATCCCGATTACCGCGATCTCCAATTCGATTTAACCCAGAAACACGCCGTCGTCGTCGGCAACGGCAACGTGGCGATGGACGTGGCGCGCATCCTCGCCAGCAGCTACGACGAACTCGCCAAGACCGATATTGCCGATTACGCGCTCGCGGCACTCAAAGACAGCAAAATCACTGACATTTACATGCTTGGTCGGCGCGGTCCGGCGCAGGCGGCTTTCACCAACCCTGAACTTAAGGAGTTCGGCGAGTTGGAGATCGCAGAAGTCGTCGTCGCGCCCGAAGAAGTCGATCTTGATCCGCTCAGCAACGAGTACATCCTCACCAGCGACGACCGCAGCGCCGAACGCAATGTGCAAACGCTGCTGCGCTACTCGACTGAGGAAAGCGAAGGCAAGCCGCGCCGCATTCATATGCGCTTTCTCGTCTCACCCACCAAAATCGACGGCACGGATCGCGTCGAGGCGGTCGAGATCGTCCACAACGAACTTTATCGCGCTGAAGATGGCTCGCTGCGTCCGCGCCCGACCACCAAGACGGAAACGCTGCCAGCCGGCTTGGTCTTTCGCTCGATTGGCTATAAGGGCGTGAGTGTGCCCGGTGTGCCTTTCGATGGACGTCGCGGCGTGATTCCCAACGCGCGCGGGCGCATCATCGACCCCGAACACACCCAGCCCGTCATCGGAGAATATGTCGTCGGCTGGATCAAGCGTGGACCGAGCGGCATTATCGGCACCAACAAACCCGACTCGCAGGAGACGGTCGATTTGATGCTCGCTGATCTCGACGCGGGTAAGACGCTCACGCCGAGCGATCCATCGCGCGCGTCGGTGGAAGCGCTGCTTCAGGCGCGCGGCGTCGAAGTCGTCACCTTCGCTGATTGGCAGCTGCTCGACGGCATCGAGCAAGCGCGCGGCGCGGCACTCAACCGTCCGCGCATCAAGTTCTCGCGCATCGAGGCAATGCTTCAAGCGCTCCACGAAGCTAAATCCGAACAAAACGCCGCCGACTAACCACCTCAGCATAGCGTCAGGGCGCACGGCTGTGCGCCTTATTTGCTCCGGAGCGCTTTCATCACATTTCCGCTTCCCCGTGCCATTAAGCGGAGGTGAGTCGCTCCATAGGGAGAGGAAAATAGACTTGGCAATCGACGTTAAAACAGGCTTTGCCGCGATCAACGGCGCGCAGATTTACTACGAAGTGGCGGGCGAGGGCGAGACGGTGACGCTGATACACGCGGGTATTGCCGACACGCGCCTGTGGGATCCGCAATTCGAGGTATTCGCCCAACGCTACCGCGTAATCCGCTGCGATCAGCGCGGTTACGGCAAGACCACTGCCCCGGCGATGGCATTTTCTCGCGTCGATGACTTGAGCGCCCTGCTCGATCAGCTTGGCGTCGAGCGGACGGCGTTGATCGGCTGCTCGATGGGCGGCACAGTCGCGCTCGACTACACGCTGACTCATCCAGAGCAGGTGTCGGCGCTGGCGTTGATCGCGAGTGATCCTAGCGGGTACATGCCGCAGGGCGAACCGCCGCCGCTCATCCAAAAGCTGATCGCGGCACGCCAGCAGGGCGATCTTGAAGGCATGGCACAGGTTGCGCTGCTGTTATGGGGCGTGGGCGAGAATCGCCAGCCCGAACAGCTCGATCCGCACGTCCGCGACTTGATCCACGACATGAGCTTGATCGGGTTTCGCAATCAGGGTAATCTGGGCGAGGAACGCGGCATCGACCCGCCCGCCATCGGGCGCTTGAGCGACGTTCACGTCCCGACATTGATCATCGACGGCGCGGAAGATCACCCGACGACCCACACAGCGGGCGAAGGGATGGCGCAGGCTATCCCGAACGCGCGCCGGATCGTGATTGAGGACGCAGCGCACCTCCCTAGCCTCGAAAAGCCGGAGGAGTTCAACGAGATCGTGTTGGGTTTCTTAGAGGACGTGCTTTAAGTAACCACTGGTGCTAGTTTTTTAAACTCTCACCCCGTGCGAACTTCGTTCGCCTCCCTCTTTCCCACGCAAGCGGAGTGAGAGGGAAGATCGCGGGGTTTTTGTCCCTCTCCCCGTTTACGTGGGAGAGGGACGGCTTACCAAAGCGAAGCGACGTAAGCAGGGAGAGGGGAAACAAACGTAAATGATCTAGCACCAATGGTTATAGTTAACGTCCCTACTTTAGCTATTTGCCCTGTCGCGTTCATAGGCAAAACTTAGCTCGCTTTGATCGCCCACAGCAGTATCGCACCCATCACCACCGTACCGACCAGCGCCGGACCGGGCAGCCCCCAAAAGACGAGCAAGCCGACGGTCTCCAGCGCCCATGAGATCGCGTAGATCGCGATCAGCGGGCGCGCGGGCAGCCGTTCCAGCGGCGCGATCCAGCTTGCCAGCAGCGTGATCGCCGCCGCTGCCGCCAGCCATCCAGCAAAATTCACCAGCGGGATGCCGAAGTAGCCGCTCGGTTGATCCCACAGCCACAGCGACCAGCCGACCATCTGCGGGTCGAGGAATAAATCCCATGCCGTGAACGCCAGCGCACTGACGATGATCAAAGCGGCACGGCGCTGCTTGAAACGATCCGCGATCCGCTGTGCGACCGCCCATGATGGCGGCAGCATCATCATCCACGCTAGCGGAATCAGCAGCGGGACGCCCCCCAACTGTGGCTGAAGCTGATCGGTATAGCGGTAGCCGCCGAAGGGAAAACCTGTCGTGTGCCCGATGTACTCGACGCCCCACGCACAAACGACGATCACGCCCGTTAGCAGGTTGGCGCGCCGCGTTCCCCACACCCACACAAGGATCGCATAGACGGCGATCAGTTGAAACAGCACGCCAACCGAAATCCCAATCGGCAGCACGTTTTTGCCCACCACCCACTTGAGGATCGGCAGGCTGATCATCGCCAGCACCCAACCCGCCATCAGGATGGCGATCCAGCGTTCAAAGACCGTCAAGCCGTTCCACCACGCGCGCGGCATCATCCGGCGCGCGCTGCGCTGCGCCCAGTCGCTTGCACGGCTGTTTTCAGAAGGGTTCGTCATGGCTTCATAACGGAATCGCTAACGGTCGATCATGAATTATAAGCGGTCGCGCACGAGGTCGAGCCATGCTTGCTGCGGAGCGATCAATCCGTTGTCCTGATCAAGCGCAACCCAAAACAAACTGAAGCTGTGCCCGTCAGCATCGACCGTCCATTGCAGCGGCGTTGGCGCGGTCGTAGTCAGGTGAAACAGATAGCGCTGAACGTGGTCAGTGAGGAAGCGCGCCGCGATCCAGCCCGTTTTGCTCGACACCGCGACGAATGTATCATCCTCGATGCTGTATTCGGTGTAGGTGACCTGCTGGTAGACGCCGTTGCCCTTGATGACCTGCACCGTTTGCCCGCGATCAAGGTACGTTCCTAAGCGCAGCGTGCCTTCACTGCCGGGTGACGCTTGGAGCACACAGCGCTGAAGCACCATCCGTTGATTGGGCGCGAGCGGCTGCATGATGACGTCGAGCAGTTCGATAATCGAGACGGTTCCCAGTCCGGTTTCTTCGGCGGTTTCGCGCAGCACGGCAGCTTCGGGCGTCTCGCCCGCTTCAATCGTCCCGGCAGGCAGTTGGAGTCCGGCGCTGGGGTGCATAAAGACGAGCAGTTCGCGCGATTTTTCGGTCGTGCGCGTGATAAATGCGGTGACTTTTCCCAGCGCTAGTTCCATGATGACGTCTACTTGACGGTCTTGTCTGCGAATTCGCTGATCGGTCGATCTACCTGTGCTCGATGGAGCTGCGCAGAATCGCTTTGATGATCTTGGTGTGGAAATGCATCATAAGCAGTGTCGCCTGCTTTCCACCGCTGATCCATTAAGATTGTTGGAGCAATGAATTTATGGATCGTCTGCCTAATCACGGTTGTTCAACATTTATAAATCGGAAGCGTCAGGGCTTGCGCCTTCGTCCGGGACGTTAGCGGCGTGATAGAGGTCGAACAGAAATAAGAACAGGCTTTGCAGGATGATTCCCAAGCCCGTCCCGTAATTCCCGCGTTTGATCAGCCAGCGACCGCCGCGCAGATAGAGCAGGTCAAGCCCGGTATTCACCCACAGCAGCAGGCGTAAATTGTAGGCTTCTTTCGTGACCACCGCGCTCGTTTGGGGGTCAGCTAGGGCTTTCTGGCGTTGATTCGCGCTTCGTGTGCCAAAGTAGGCGATTCCCATGTTCACCAGCGCCCAGCCAATGAACTGTCCGCCGACACCGCGCCACAAACTGCGCCCGCGCGTCAGTACGACGCCCATGCCGAGGCTGAACAAGCTCCACTGAAGTAGGCGGCGGGTGAGCAGCCGTTGATACTGCCAGACGGTCATCGAATGATCCTTTCGGCGCGCTAAGCTTAATAAAATTCGTTATTTATACGCATTATAGCAGATTTCGAGCGCAAAATCTGTAAAAACATCGGCCCGTGGGCAAATGGCTGCAAAAATCTTGGTTGTGTGCGCTGAGAGCGTGTTTGTAAAAATGGACATAACGCCGTTTTCAGCGGCACTCGACGCTCAAAGCGTCGGGCTAGAAGGTTAAGCCGTCTTGAGATGGCTGCAAGCTAGCCCGCTTTAGCGGGCTTGGTTTCCCTAGCAGGAGGCTCAAAGCCTCCTGCGAACACGTGACAGAGCGTAATAAACGGATTTACAAACACGCTCTGAGCAGCTCGCCCAAAATAGCGCAGCAAACCGGCAGGTAGGCTGGTTTAGCGGCTGAGCGCGTCGCGGGCGATAGTGATCGCGGAGTCATAGCCGATGCCGTCGTCGCTCGCTATCTCTGCCTTGTAGCCGCCGTAGACGGCGTGCCCCGCCCGCATCCAGAAGCAATCGACTGCACGCAAGCCCGCTTGCGCCAGCCACTGCAATTGATCGAACAGCGGCGCTGGCTGATCAACCGGATCAGGATAGCGGTAGTAGTTCCACTGCTCGGCGCTGAAGCGTTCGAATAGATCGCTCTCGCTTGCTTGCGCGCGCGCCGAGTCGTCCCACGTCGCCGCGAACAGGGCGCGCGCTTGCGGTCGCGCCGGCAGCACGAGGTCAGCGATCAGGAACGCGCCGCGCCGGGACAACCGTTCGCCGACTGCCGCGAACAATGCCCGCTTGCCCGCCGCGTCAAGGTGATGAATGCACAGCGACGAAACGACCGCGTCCGCGCCGTCGAGCGCGCCGTACCAGTCCTGTGCTGCCATGTCGAAGGCGGCAGCCTGTGCCCGATCTCCAAAACGTGCAAGGCGATCCGCTGTTGCTTGGCGCATCTGCGCAGACCCATCGAGCGCCAGCAGCGTCGCGTGCGGGAGGGCGCGCAGGATCGCATCGGCGAGATAGCCCTCGCCCGACGCCAATTCGACGACACGGAAGCCGGCATCGCGCGCGAACGGCAGTAGCGTCAGCAGCGCGGCGATCTGCTCAGCGCGATCCGGCACGGCGACCGCCGCCAATTGGCGATAGACTTGCGAGTCCGCTTCATTCCACGTCGTCATCGTTGTCCGTTCTTGTCCGTGACAGCCAGCGCTTGAGTCCCGCCGGGACGCGCTTTTGGCTTGCCGGAGACAGCACCAGCGTCATACCGAGCGCGACCAGCGTATTGGTCAGCAGGAAAAAGACGCCTTCTTCCAGCGGCAGTTTACCGCCGATATGAATATTGACCGTCTTTTCGGGGTTGATCGTCCACGTTCCAGCGTCGATTGCCAGCGAGTCGGCGATGCCGAGATAGAGCGTCGTCGGCACGATGCCGAGCGCGATCAAGCGGCGCTGCTGCCACAAGATGTCACCGCCGAAAGCGACCTGAAACATGATCGGCGGCAGCGCCCACGCCAGCGTCAAGCTGAGGTACGTGCGCGATTTTGGACCTCTAGACAAATTCCAGACCGCGCCCAACCACATCACGCCGAGCGCCGCTGTCATGCTCAAGCGTAGGCGCAACGGGTGCGCGACCGGACGCTCGGCGGCGAGCATCGGGGCGGGCAAATGGCGCGCCAGAAACAGCAGCCACGATCCGCTCAGCAGCGTTTGCAGCACAAAAAAACAGTATTCCTCAATCGGGACGTAGCCTAGCACCAAGCCGGTCACCAGTTTGCGGTCGTACCACCATACCCGTGAGGCGACGAGGTAGTTATCCCACGGCGTCGTGTAGGCAACGGCAGCGGCGACGTGTCCTGCCAGCGCGACGGCGGGCGGCAGCGCGCTCAACGACGGCGGCAGTGCTGCGCCGCGCTTGCGGTCGAACCACGCGATCACGCCCAAAACCGACAGCGGCACGATCACAAAGCGAGCGAGAAAGCCGAAATATTTCATAGCAGGGCATTATCCTATCCACAAGTCGCGCCGATGATACGTGAGCATCCGGCAGTCGTCAAACAGGGTAGAGTCGCTCCATGTGAGCCGCATGAATTCACGATGAAAGATTGAACTGATTCAAACTTTCTGTGCGAACAAATGACGTAGGTTAATGAGCGCAAAAGCGAGATGATGAGCACCGAGAAAGTTGGCATCTTTGCGATCATAGCGAATGAGTAAGGCTCGGAACTTGTCAATCCAGGCGAAG
>JBBSNT010000134.1:0-10301 GCA_038260485.1 Aggregatilineales bacterium
CGCGTCGAGATCGTCGTCGATGTTGCCCACAGCGATGCGCTCAAGATCACCCGCGCTGAATAATTGTGCCGGACGCGCACTCTGCATCCGCTTGAGTCCCTCAAGCGCGATAGCGTTGCGCTTGGTCGCCCCATCGCCTGATTGAGTATCGCGCGCGGGAATGTCGAGCAGCAGCACGTCCACGCCCACGCCTGCCAGCAGCGCCGCGATTCCGCTCCCCATCGTCCCTGACCCGATCACGACCGCCTTGCGAATCTGATAGCCCATCTAAAATCCTCTTTTCAACCTTTAAGTCGCGCGATGCTTGCTGATGATGGCGCGCGCTTCGTCGAGCGTGTGCGCCGTCTTGTAATGGTCGCCCAGCTTGCGATAGACTTTGCTGAAAATACTCAACAGCGATTCAGTGAACGCGCCGCTCCCCACCACCACGCTCGTATCCCAGTTTTCGGGGATGCTCATCGTAATCCGCCGCGCGTGTGTCAGCGCACCGCTCGGACTTCCTTCACTTTCCGCCAAGTTGTGAATGATCGAAACCGGATAAGGCACGCTGGCGATCATCGCGTTCGCTTTGTCGTACACAGCGTAAACCTCTTCCCACACCCACTTGCCGACATAATCGTAGCGCACCGTCGTCTGCGCCTCATCGTCCCACGCAATGCTAACTGGCATGATTAGCTCCTCTGATGACTTCCCTCGAACCTGTTCCTATCGTACACGAACCTTAACGGCGATAATCGATGAGAGTTTTAAGAAATTGGAGTTTATGCCCTGCTTAATTCAGCTCGCGCCCGCTGTAGTCGAGAATTCGCCGCGCCACGATCAACGTATTGATCTGCCCCGTACCTTCGAATATGTCATTAATCTTGGCATCACGCATCCATTTTTCCACCAGCCAGTCACGGCTGTAACCCGATGCGCCCAGCAGTTCGACCGCCTTCTGACCAATCAGCGTCACCACCTTGCCCGCCTTCGCCTTCGCCATCGACGCTTCGAGGCTGTTGGGCGCGCCCGCGTCCAGCAGCGTGATCGCTCGCAAAGTCAGCAGATACGCCGCGTGAAGCTGCCCTTCCAGTTCCAGCACGTCGCGCTGAATCGCGCTCAGCTTGTGGTACGGCTGATCATAAGGAATGTCGATCCCGTTTTCCGCCAGTTTCTCTTTCAGAAATTCCAGCGCCGCCCGCCCGATGCCTAAAGCGCTGGCGGCGACCAGCGGACGAGTCGCATCGAAGGTCGCCATCGCCCCCTTGAAGCCCTTACCGGAAGGCGGCACAGCCGCAGAAGCCGGAGGCACGGCGGCAGTATCGCCGCTCGGCTTGACGTCGGCGCTCCCCAAAACGTGATCCGCCGGAACGCGCGCGTCCTCAAACACAATCGCGGCGGTGTCGCTGGCGCGAATCCCGTGCTTGATTTCGGTCTTGGTCACTTTGACACCCGGCGTACCCGCCTCGACCACGAACGGACGCATCCCCGCGCGTCCCGCGCTGCGGTCAATCGACGCCCACACCACCACCAAGCCATTCGACTCGTCCAGCGCCAGCTTGCCATTGGTGCAGAAAATCTTCTCGCCATTCAGCACCCACTCGTTGATCGCCGCGTCGAATACCGCGCTCGTGCGAATCGCCGACGTGTCCGACCCCGCGCCCGGTTCGGTCATCGCCATCGCACCCCATGTCGGCGTATCGCCTTCCGCGAAGCGTGTTAAGAACTTGATCTTCTGCTCCGGCGTGCCCACTGCCTCAATCGCCGCGCCACCGAGCGAACCACCGGGCAGGCATAAGTAGATGCCCGCGTCGCCCCACGACAGCATCTCGATCATCAGCATGAAGCGCAGGTTAGTCGTGCGCGCCCGTTTTTCGCCGCCGCCCACGTCGGGGGCAGTCAGCTTTTCCAGCGTCTTTTTCTGCATATCGCGCATGAACGGCCAGATCTGCTCGACAAACTGAGTCGGGCGCGCGTGTTCATTCTCGTCCAGTTCGCGCGAGTACGGGCGCATCGCGTACTCCGCCGCCATCTTGACCAGCGCGTTCTGCTGAAGGATATGCTCAGGGATTTCAAAACTGATCGCCATTATTTAATATTTTCCCAGACTCGACCAAATTCACTGTGATCGTAAAACTTTGAACTTGGCTGAGGTCGTTTAATATTTCCACTTGTATAAAATGCCATAAACTCTACAAGTTTCGATGTTTGTGTTAAACCATGCTGCTCGGCACATTTCACGAGAGTATTAACATCTGATTTACTACCTGTACGGACGTGCATCGTTACGATTTCGCCTTGATCATCAAAACGGAAATAAACCAACCACATAGCCCCTTCTCCAATATCTAGTGGTTCTCATCCTAATTCATTGACGGCTACCCCAGCAGAAACGCCGTCCGCAGCGCCGCGATCTCGCTATGATGCTCGGCTTCGTGCTGGTTGAGGTGATGCAGCACCCATTCCGGCGTCACATCGTAACTGGGAAAGCCGCGAGCGCGGCGAAAATCGTCGAGGCTCATCGCCTTGTAGACATCGAGCAGTTCGCGCCGCACCACCGCCAACCGCTGAAGATGCTGGTCAAGGCTTTCGCCCGTGACGAAGGTCAGCTTGCCCGCGCTATCGCGCGAGTCGTGGGGAAACAGCGGCGTTAATTCGCCCAGCGCTTCAGGAGTTTCCGGCTTCTCCTGCACTTCGATCACCAGCCAGTCGATCTCCACCAGCGCGATGTGATACAGCAGCGTGCCAATCGAGTGCAGCGCCCAAGTGGGCTTCCAGTCGAGCGCCGCCTCGTCCAAGCCTTTCAGCATCGCCAGCGTACCTGCACGCGTGTCTTCCAATGACCACAACCACCGCCCGATCTCCGGCTGGGCGCCGTCCACAGGCTGAATAACGTTGTAATCTCGCTTCGTCTCGCTCACTGATTTTTCCCTCTTGGTGATAGCAACCATCGGTGGCACATCGTCTTGGCGGTTCACACCATCGCCTTAGACCAGCGCTAACCCGTGAAAGGTCGTGAAGCCGCGCGCGTTGCGCAGCCAGCGTTCCGCCGGATACTCGCGGATGAACCCGTAGCCACCCAACGTCTGCACGGCGCTGTCGGTCACGAACATTACCGCTTTATCGGCGTACTGCTTGGCGAGATACGCCTCGCGCGTCGCAGTCTCGCCCTCGTCGAGCTTCCACGCCGCTTCCCAGACCAGCAGTCGCGCCGCATCAACCTCGATTGCCATCTCCGCCAGCATGAAAGCTATTGCCTGTTTCTGCGCAATCGGCACGCCGAACTGCACCCGCTGCTTGGCATAGCTGCGGGCGTATTCCGCCGCCCCGTCCGCGACGCCCACCGCCAGCGCCGCCAAAGCCACCTGACTCCGGCTGAGCAGCCGTTCATAGTCGATGCCCGCCTCGCCGCCCAACTGCATCGCTGCAGGCACGCGAACATTGTCCAGCGTCACGCGGTACAACGGCAGCGCCCGCACGCCCATCAACGCCTCGCGCGGGTTGCGCGTGATGCCGTCCGTCTGTGTATCGACCAGATACCCGCCAACCTTGCCCGTTTCGCTGTCATGGGCATAGACCAGCAGCCATTCAGCCCTCGCACCCAGCGGCACATAGGCTTTTTCGCCGCTGAGGATGATGCTATCGCCACTGCGTGCCGCCGTAGCGGTAGCCGTCGTCTTCAAATCATGCGCATCAAAGAAAATGCCCGGTTCGAGCAGCGCCGCGCTGACGATTGGCATCGCTTCGCCCGCGAACATCGGCAGAAATTGTGCCTGCTGCGCGTCCGTGCCGTCGAGCATCAGCGGAATGGCGACTAGTGCGGGCGACAGGATCGCCAGCGCCATCGACAAATCGCCCTTAGCCAACGCCTCTGCCGCCAGCACCCCCGTGACCGCGCTCAGTTCGCCCAAGCCGCCATAAGCTTCGGGAATAGCCGACTGAATAGAGCCAATATCCCAACCCGTTTGGATCAGGTCAGCGGGGAAATGTTCGTTTTCATCAGCGGCATGAGCGGCGGGTTGCAGTTCATCAGCAGCGAAGCGCTTGATCACCTCGATCAACTGCTGCTGTTCATCAGTTGGGGTAAAAGAAACCATTTAATCCACTCATTTCATCAATAATGAGTCACTTTTTTCGAGCAATCCAGCCGCCGAACCACAACGCCGTATAAAAGCGCTGAATTTGTTCAAATCCGGCAGCATCTAGTAATTCCATCAAGCGCGGCTCGGAGACAAACTGCGTCGTCGCCCGCGCCCGTGCCTCCTGAGCATCAATCGCCTCGATGGTGCGCCCGCGTGCGCGCTGAAACACGCGCCACGCCGTCACGATGTCAGGGTCAAAATCCTCGCCATAGAGGTTGACCAGCACCAGCGTTGCGCCTGACTTCAGCCGCGCTGAAATATCGCGCAGAAGCGCGAGTTTAGCGTCATCCCCGGCGATAAAATGCAGCACAAGGATACAGGTCGCCGCATCAAAACGAGCCTCGTTCGGCAGGTCATGGGCATAACCTAACTGAAGGCGAACGCGGTCGCCGTAATCAGCCTGCTCGACTTTATGCTGAGCGAACGCGATCATCTGCGCCGAAGGATCGACGCCGACAAATGACCACGCGCTCCCGTCCGCCAGCGTTACAAGCTCTTTACCGCCACCCGCCCCGACCACCAGAATCTCCGCCGCGTCCGGCAGCCGTGCTTCGAGCAAACCGCGCACCATCAAGAATAGGTGGTCATAGCCGGGTATCGTGCTGCTGGCGAGTTCTTCGTACATGCGCCCGTAGTCGGCGTCGAAGTTCACAGCTACATCCCGCCCGCGACTTCGAGAACCTGCCCCGAAATATAGTTCGCTAAATCACTGGCGAAGAACAGCAGCGGTCCCGCCGCTTCATCAACCGTGCCCGGACGCCCCATCGGAATCTGGCTGAAGATCGTATCGCGCACCTTATCCGGCATCCCTAGCTTGATCTTGTTGCCCTCGCGTTCCGTGAAATCGCCCTGCGCCGCCGATTGCGTCAGCCGGGTATCCATAAACCCGAACGCCACCGCGTTGACCTGAATATTGAACGCGCCCCACTCTTTCGCCAGCGTCCGCGTCACACCGATGATGCCAGCTTTGCCCGCCGAGTAATTCGTCTGCCCGATATTCCCGCGCGTCCCGGTCGTGCTGCTCACGTTGATGATCTTACGCGCTTTCGCCGCGCCCTTCTCGGCGATCTCCTGCTTGGCGACCTCGCGCATGTACGGAATCGCCGCACGGATGATTTTGAACGGCGCGGTCAGGTGGATCGCGATCATCGCGTCCCACTGATCGTCGCTCATCTTGTGGATCATGCCGTCCCACGTATAGCCCGCGTTGTTGACCAGCACGTCGATCCCGCCAAACGCACCTACCGTCTCGTCGATCAGGTGTTGGATCGCGGCACTGTCGGTCACGTCGGCAGCTACAGCGATAGCACTGCCCCCCGCCGCCTTGATTGCCTCAGCAGTTTCATTCGCCGGAGCAGGATCAATGTCGCTGACGACGACCTTCGCGCCATGCTGCGCATACAGTTTCGCCGCCGCCGCGCCAATCCCGCGCCCGCTCCCCGTGATGATGGCAACCTTGTCTTGAAGCAAATTCATATCAAACCCTCGTCTCATTTAAAAGGCGCCCACTCACACGCCTCTGCAAATCCCAAAAACCTGATCATGCTGTCCGTAGGGGCGCGGCGTGCTATGCCCTCACCCTATTGCCGTCGCGCTTGTCGCCCTCTCTCTACACAGTGGAGAGGGGAAAGCCTCACGAAGTGAGCCGGGGTGAGGTTAACACCCCGTTCAGCATCGTGTCCGCGATCAACTCGGCGATCTGCTCGCCATTCAAGCGCCCATTGGGGTTGAACCAAACACCAACCCAGTTCTGCGCACCGAGCAGCGTTTGCACGAAGATCGGCACGTCCATCGCGCGAAACACCCCCTGCGCCACCCCCTCGCGCACCACCACGCGGAATAAATCCTCGAAGCGGTCGCGCTGAGCGAAGAAGGCAGACCGGCGCTCGATAAAGGCTTGGTAAGCGGCTTGGTCGTCAAGGCTGGCGTTTTTAGACGGCGGCTTGACGTTCAGCAGCGCCCGCAGTTCGTAGACCATTGCCGCGCCCACCGCCGTGTTTTCGGTCAAGCCCACGATGTGCGCGCAGATCATCGCCCGCAGCTTTTCGTCGCTCCGACGATCCGAGTAGGCAATCGGCTCAATCTGCTTGAGCACGACTTCCAGCCCCAGTTCGAGCACGGCAATCAGCAGCGTATCCTTATTGCGAAAGTGATGGTAAAGGCTGGCAGCAGTCAGGTTGACCGCTGCGGCGATATCCTTCATCGTCGCGGCTTCGTAGCCGTTTCGTTGAAGCACTTCAGCGGCAGCGTGAATAATATCGTCGCGGTGAACCGACTGATCGGCGGGTTTGCGAGCCAAAACAAAATCCTCTTGAGCTGAAAGAATCAAATTTGCGTTCGATTATAGAAGTTACGCCCCGACTGTCAAATAACGCCATCCCCACGCCTTTGCGCCTTCGTGTCTTTGCGCCTTTGCGTTGAATCTTTTCTCTGTGTCCTTCGTGTCCTCTAGTGGTTAATTTTGTTTTCTTGCCGGTTTATGTCGATTTTGAAGCGTCCCCAATGGGACGTTCCCAATGGGGCGCTCCCGCGTTACAATCACGACTGTTTGCAATCCATAGGGTTATAAAGAAGCAGCAATGGATCAGACTCGCTGGACAAGCTTTGACTTGGTGTTCTTCGACTGTGACAGCACGCTCTCCGCTATCGAGGGAATCGACGAACTAGCACGTTTTAAGGGGAAAGAATGGCGCGTCGGCGTCCTAACGCAAAAGGCGATGGACGGCGATCTCGATCTCGCAGAGGTCTACGGCAAGCGGCTGCAAGCCATCCGTCCGACGCGCGGTCAGCTCAAAGCCATCGAGGAACGCTACTGGGAGACGCTCGTGCCGGACGCGCGCGAGGTGATCGCCGCGCTGCAATTTCTGCATAAGCAGGTCTTCATCATCAGCGGCGGCTTGGCGGAGCCTGTGCGCGGCTTAGGCGCACGTCTCGGTGTCGATCCGGCGAATATCCGCGCCGTCGAACTCGAATACAACCAGCTTTCGGGCGATTGGTGGCGCTACTACGAGCCGAAAACCAAAACCGCGCAAACCTATCTCGACTACAACGAAGGCCCACTGACCGTTTCCAGCGGCAAGCCCGCCATCGTTCGCGAACTGGCATCCGGCAGACACGGGCGCAAAATGATGATCGGCGACGGCTCGTCCGATTTAGCGGCGCGCTCTGAGGTCGATTTATTCATCGGTTTCGGCGGTGTCGTCACGCGCCAGAAGGTCAAGGACGGCGCGGACATCTTCGTGCAGATCAACTCTCTCGCGCCAATTTTGCCGCTAGCAGCAGGTCCCGCCGCCTACATTCGCACCATCGGCACGCCCCATCAGGCGGTCTTTGATCGCGGGCTGCAACTGCTGCTCGGCGACGGCATATCGATCAAGTCGGACGAACTGCGTACCGCGTTCGAAGCGGCATTCCTACGGGGGAAAGATGAGTAACTTCTGCCCGCAGGCGGTCATCTTCGACATGGACGGGCTGCTGGTCGATTCCGAGCCGGTCTGGGCGGTTGCCGAAGGCGCGATGATGACGGCGCGCGGTATCCAGTCCAATCCTGAAGTCCAGCACGGGCTGATCGGGCTGCGCATGCGCGATTTCATCAGCGGCATGCGCGACGCCTACGCCCTCACCGGCAGCGTAGACGAGTTATGCGACGATCTCGTCACGCGCATGAGCGCGCTAATTCCGGATCAAGTGGTGCCGCGCCCCGGCGCGCGCGAACTGCTCGACCTGCTGCTGAAACGCGGCGTCCCCTGCGCAATTGCGTCCAGTTCACCCATGACCATCATCGACGCGACCGTCTCGGCGCAAGGCTGGGATCGCTACTTTCAGACCCATGTCAGCGGCGACGATGTAGCACACGGCAAACCCGCCCCCGACATTTATCTGGAAGCGGCGCAGCGCTTGGGGATCAATCGGGCAGATTGCCTGACGCTTGAGGACAGCCCGACCGGCGCGCGCGCGGCGGTCGCCGCCCACATGGTCTGCTACGCCATTCCCGATTTATCGCATTCAACCGAAGCCGCCTTCGCAGACATCACACCCCACGTCTACGCCAGCCTGCACGACGTCGTCGATTTACTGGAAGCGTGCGCGTTCTGATGCCATCCAAATCGGTGTTGTAGGGGCGGGTTTAAACCCGCCCTGCGCGCTGCTGTTGCCAGTAGGGGCGTTATATATAACGCCCCACGAAATATGCGAAATCCGCAGATACCGCCCAAATCGCCAGCGGCACTGAGAGGTCTAATTTGACTGAATCCTTCCAAATCCTGATCGCCACTGACCTGACCGAGCAAGGCTTAGCGCTGCTGCAATCCGCCGCCGACGTGACGGTTTGCACCGTCAATCCGGCGAACGTGACCGCCCTGCGCGACAAGCTGCAAACCGCCCATGCCCTGATCGCCCGCGACGACATCGTGATCGACCGCGCGCTGCTTGACTGCGCCCCTATCCTGCGCGTGATCGGGCGCGTCGGCGCCAGCCTCAGCGGCATCGATGTCGAAACGGCGACCGAGCGTGGCATCATCGTCATGAACACGCCCGGCGTCAACGCGATTGCCGCTGGCGAATTAGCAATCACGCTCATGCTCACCCTCAGCCGCAGCATCATCGCCGCGCACAACAGCCTCAAATCGGGCTTCTGGCTGCTCGACCGCAAGCGGCAGGCAGGCACACAGCTTTCCGGCAAAACGCTCGGCTTGATCGGCTTGGGGCGCGTCGGATCAGTCGTTGCGCAGCGCTGCCTCGCCTTCGGCATGACCGTGCTCGCCTATGACCCCTACATCGGCGAGGATCAACTCGACGACAAGCGGATCATGCTGGTCGGCTTGAGCGAACTGCTGCGCCGCAGCGACTACGTTAGCATTCACGTTCCCCCGACCAGCGAGACGCGCGGCATGGTCAGCGCCAAGCTGATCGAGCAGATGAAATCCGGCGCGCGCCTGATCAACACGGCGCACGGCAGCGTCATCGACGAAAACGCCGTCGCCGACGCCATCAAGAGTGGGCATTTAGCTGGCGCAGCGGTCGATGTATTCGCCGAAGAACCGCCTTATAACAGCCCGCTGATCGGTCTGGAGCAGGTCGTCCACACACCGCACATCGGCGATAACACCGTCGAGGCGGCGCAAGACCTCTCGCTGCTGATCGTGACGCAGGTGCTCGACGCTCTGCGCGGCGACGACTACAGCAACGTCGTCAACATGCCCTTCGCGCCGGGCATGAATTTCGAGATGGCGCGTCCCTTCTTGCAGCTTGCCGAACGGATCGGCACGCTGATTCACACCCTCGCGCGCAATCCCGTGCGCCGCGTCGCCGTCGAGTATCGCGGCGAGGACGTCAACGTGCTCATCAAGCCCGTCACCGTTGCCATCCTCAAAGGCTTGCTCGCGCCTGTGCTCGGCGATAGCGTCAACTACATCAACGCGCCCGTGCTCGCCGTCGAGCGCGGCATCGGCGTCACGCAAGCGAAGGGGCTGAAGTCCGCCGACTACGCCAGCCTCGTCCTCTGTCAGGCGACGCTCGAAGACGGCGAAGAAATCACGATTGCCGGAACGCTGCTCGACCGCCGCGAGCCGCACATCGTCCAGATCAACGACTACCGCATGAACTTCGTCCCCGAAGGGCATCTGCTGATCATGGGCAGCTTCGACCAGCCGGGCGTGATCGGGCGCGTCGGCACACTGATGGCGCAGAACGGCATCAACATCGGCAGTTGGCAAACCGGACGCGCGCAGCCGGGCGGGCACACCATGACGGTCTTGACGCTCGACGAGGCGCTGCCGGACGCGCTGTTTGACGAGCTTGGCGCATCGGATTTCATCCGCCACGCCCATCAGGTCGAGATTCCGTGATTGCAAGAACGTTCAACCTCAGAGGATGTAGAGGTCATAGAGCCAATCTTTTCTCCGTGATCTTTGTGTCCTCTGTGGTTTCAGTCGATTTCGTGGGCGTAACCATGAAACGCCTACTCGACAAACGTCCTCTAGACGCGCTCTGGCTGATTATGCTCGCCGCCTTCGTCTTTGCCATCCCACCGACCTTTCACGCCGACGAAGCGATGCAGATTTACATGAGCCGCGACTTCATCACCGCCTTCATCGACGGCAGCCCGCGCGCGCTGACGACCGAGCCACCCTACCTCCCCGATACCGACCAGCAGCTTCGCCTCATTAACGGATCGGTCAA
>JBBSNT010000135.1:0-10256 GCA_038260485.1 Aggregatilineales bacterium
AGCCCGATCAACTTTGTGGTCAATGTCGTAGCAGGCTTGATTGCCTACCTGTGGCAACCCAAGAAACCCGCTATCAACTGGTCTACTCGTGATGCTCAATCCCTTGCTCTTGTGTGAGAGCTATCCGAAACTCAGGTTAAGCTAGGGTTCAAAAGTAGGAGCGTTGTGCTTATAGAGCAAGCCTGTAACGCCCCTACATGCTGCCTAAACGCTGATCATTCTGGCAGCAACGACAGCACGATCACCGCCCCAACAGGTTAGCCGAGCGCGTCGAGCAGCGCTCGCCCTGCCGCCAAGCCAGACAAGCACGCCCCTTCGACACGCGGATCGCCAAAGGCATCGCCCGCGAACACCAACGGTGCGGCTTGATCCGCCGCGACGAGGCAGCGCTCTGGATAAGTTTTGAACGGCTGAGCATAGCGCCAGCGCTTCAACTGCACCTCGGTGATCTTCGCGTCGCCTAATATGGGCAGCAGATCGACCTTGAAGGCGGCGATAATCTCCTCATCGCTGCGATCCCACAGTTGATTGCTGTAGATCGCGCCCGCCTGCGCCGTGATCACGACCGCGCCGGGGGAAATTCCCTTGCGCTGGTTGTCAGCGATCCAGCGGATGTTGGCGTGGGAACGCTGAATCGCGCCCGGTGAGGGCAAGCGAATTTGACGGTCGAGCACAAACAATCCGGTTAAGCTGGTGTGATACTCGATGCCTTCGAGCGCCACCCGATCAGGCGCACTCAATGCGACAGCACCGCTATTCATCAACGTCAGCGATTGGGGGACGGGCGGCGTCATCAGCAGCGCCCGCGCCCGCGTGGTTGATCCAGATTCATCTTCGACTTGCCAACCATCCGAGCCGAGGGACTTGACACTGACGAGCTTGACCTTCAAGCGACTATCCAAGCCCTGCGCCAACTGCTTCGGCAGCGCGTTCATGCCGCCGCGCACGGCATAACGCGGGTGTCCGTCGCTGGTCGTCGTCAGGCTGCCGTCGCTCCACCCGCGTGACCACTCAAAGACGATCCCGTCTGCAAGCCAGCGTTCGACGTTCGCGCCAAATTCGGGATCGCGCACGGTGAAGAACTGTGCGCCGTGATCTGCCACGCCGCCGCCGATGCGCCGCGTCGCCATCCGCCCGCCAACGCTGCGCCCCTTGTCGACCAGCAGCACGCGCTTACCCGCGTCTGTCAACACCCGCGCCGCCATCAAGCCCGCCAAGCCCGCGCCGACAATCACAACGTCCGTCGCAAATTCCTGTGTCATGGCTTCGTCATCCTCCTGTTTTTCACTATGCCGCGATTGTAACCCAGTCCTCTAAGTACGCCCTATTGAAGAACATCGCGGCATATAGTGAAATTTGTCACAATTAATCCACTCTGGGAAGCCGCAGCGCCGTGTTGTCCGATCCTCTGTCGCAAACTCCCTGAAACCCCCAAACGGATAACGCCATCGTTTCCCCCTCTGCACTTGAGTGCTTTACGGCGCATCGATTAAAACGAAGAATACAAAGGCGTGCTGAGAATAGTATGACGACGTGGACTTACGCCCGCTTATTATGCGCTGGCTCTGTGAAAGAAGACAAACATGATTCTAAAACGGATGTCGCTGCACGGGATGGTACTGCTGGTCTGCTCGTCGAGCGTGATCGCATTGACGACGCTGCCCGCCAGTGTGCGCGGGATCGGCTGGATTTCGCACTTGTTCATGATTGCTGACCATCCGAACGCGCACGATGCGATTGGTCACGCCAGCTTGTACGCGCTGCTGACGGCGACAATCTACTGGGCGACGAGGTCGCGCTTTGGCTTCAAGCGCGCCTACTGGGTCGCGCTGGTGAGCGGCTTAGGGATCGCCGCAACGACCGAGTTTATTCAGCAGTTCTCGCCGGGGCGCACGATGATGCTCTCCGATTTGCTGGCGAATTGGCTCGGCGTGATGACGGTGGCGATGTTCATCTGCTACCGGAGGGCGTGGACTCACTCCTAAAAGCGATTCGTCATCATTTTCGATTCCTCGCTATAATAATTAAATCTGCATTTGATTAAATTGTTTGAGGGGAAATAGACGATGGATCAAGTCGCTTTTGAAGGACTCAACTTTGAACTGACGCAAGAACAGCAGATGCTCCAGAAGATGGCGCGCGATTTCGCCACGCAGGAAATCATCCCGCAGGCGGCGCACTTCGACCAAAGCGCCGAGTTCCCGATTGACATCATCAACAAGGGGCGGCAGATCGGGCTGGTCAACCTGAATATCCCTGAAGAATACGGCGGTCCGGGCGCGAGCGTGCTGGACGAGTGCATCGTCGCGGAGGAACTCGCCTACGGCTGCTCCGGCATTAGTACGGCGATGAGCGTCAACAACCTGTCGTCGCTGCCGATCCGCTTGGCGGGGACAGACGCGCAAAAAGCCTACTGGCTAGGCGAACGAATGATGGAGAACGGTGACCTCGCCGCCTACTGCGTCACCGAACCGGGGGCGGGGTCGAACGTCGCGGGGATGCAGACGCGCGCCGAAAAGCAGGGCGATCATTACGTGATCAATGGCGGCAAAATTTTCATCAGCAACGTCAATTACGCCAGCTTCTATACCGTGTTCGCCGTGACCGATCCGGCGGCGAAGCATCGCGGGATTTCGTGCTTCATCGTCGAGCGCGACAGCCCCGGCATCACGGTCAGCCGTCACTTCGACAAGCTCGGTCAGCGGGCGGCGGACACTGCCGAGATCACGTTCGAGAACGTCGAAGTACCCGACGCGAACCGGATTGGCGCGGACGGGATGGGCTTCATGCTGGCGATGCAGGTGTTCGATCACTCGCGGCCGGGCGTGGCGGCGGGCGCGGTCGGCGTGGCGCGGCGGGCGCTTGAGGAGAGCGTCAAGTACGCGAAGGAGCGCGATACCTTCGGTCAGCCGATCTGGCAGCATCAGGCGGTGGGGCACAAGATCGCGGACATGGCGATCAACATAGAGGCGGCGCGTTTGCTGGTCTGGCAGGCGGCGTGGCTGGTGGATCGCGGGGTGTCGAACCCGAAGGCTGTCGCTTACGCGAAGGCGTTTGCCGCCGACATGGCGATGCAGGTGACGGTCGATGCGGTGCAGGTTTTCGGCGGTTACGGCTACATGAAGGAGTACCCAGTCGAGAAGCTGATGCGCGACGTCAAGGTGTTTCAGATTTACGAAGGGACGAGCGAAATCCAGCGCAACATCATCGTGCGCGAGTTGTTCCGGTGAGCGACAATTACTGTACAATATTGAAATCGTGAAGTTGGCGAAAAGAGCGACCTAATGCTGACTAATGAGCTTATGCAAGAGCTTTACCAACTGAACTCTGCGGAGAAACTGCATGTCGTGCAGATGCTCGTTAACGAATTGGCAGCGGTAGAGGACATTTTTGCTTCTGATCTACACTATGAGGTCTGGTCGCCTTACGATTCGGCAGATACCGCAGCCGCTTTGATGGATTTACTCGAAGAAAGTTAGAAGTTCCCAGTAGTTGCTAATCGATGCAAAGCATCTTTGTAAATACATAGGCAATCTTCAATTTCTCGCGGTTTTAGCTTGCGAAAAGGCGCAGGAAGCTGGTTCAGATCGAGATAATCTTGACCCTGATCTCGATTTAGAGCTTTTGCGCCTTTACGTGTACCTGCGTGCAAGTAAATCCTATCAGGTTCAAGTCCGAACCCAGCAGCGATTCGCGTCGCGGTGTCGTACACTGTGAGTTCACCGATTCCGGGTACGTCACCTATAGTCTGCTCGACTAAAGACAGCAAATCATGAAAATTAGTACAGGAGGCAAAGTCTACATTTTCTAGACGCGCGGTTGATTCTTCTAAAGCGCGCTTCGTAATTCGCCTCTGATGTGAATGCCGCTTTCCTCAAACGTTTTTGCCATTTCTGCGTATTCGATCAATTTACCTCTGCTTTTTTGAAGTTTATAGAGTTTATTTTCTTTTTCAGCATTGGCTTGATAACCATCAATGTAAGCATCGACAATCGCTTCAAAACTCTCTAATGGACTATTGTTACTCTTTATTTTCTTGCTCATCCTGATACCTTTTTCATCTCAAATAGCACAACGTCAAATAGAAATTTACTGATATTGTAAATGATTTAGTGACACTTGACTCAAGGGAAGTTACCTTTATACTTACTCCTATGAACACGTCCCGCGCTTTCACGATGATGATGCGAATGCCACGTCTGGACAGACGGCAGTCATTGGCGCGTGCGTAAAACGCGGACTTCGACTCGGCATTCACCGTCTGTCAGACCTTCTGGCAGGCGGTTTTTTATTTTTGTGGCAAACTAGGGACACTTTGCCCTACCTGAACCCATTCGTTCAAGAGGAGATTATGCCCAAACACATTCACGTTTCCGTCGCTTGGCCCTATGCCAACGGCGACTTGCACGTCGGTCACCTTGCGGGCGCGTACCTGCCCGCCGACATCTTCGCGCGCTATCACCGCCTCAAGGGGAATCACGTCTTGATGGTGTCGGGGTCGGATAGTCACGGGACGCCGATTTCGGTCGAGGCGGACAAGCGGAGCGTCACGCCGCGCTCGATCTTCGAGCATTATCACGAGCGCTTCTTGCTGACGCAGGAGAAGGTCGGCATCAGTTACGACTTGTTCACGCACACCGACACGGAGAACCACTACCAGATCGCGCAGGACGTGTTTCTGCTGCTGCTCGAACGCGGCTATCTGTATAAAGAGAAGCAGGAACTGCTCTACAGCGACCGTGATAAGCGCTTCCTGCCCGACCGCTACGTCGAGGGCGAGTGTTATATCTGCCACTATCCTGACGCGCGCGGCGACCAATGCGACAACTGCGGCAACCTGCTGGACGCAACCAAACTGATCAACCCGCACAGCAAGAATCACCCGGACGAAACGCTGGTGATCCGCGAAACCGAACACTACTTCCTCGACCTCGGCAAGTTCAGCGACGCGCTGATCGAGTACCTGAACGAGCACGCTGACCAGTGGCGACCGAACGTCACGCGCTTCAGCCAGAACTTCATCAACGAGGGGCTGCGCGGTCGCCCGATCACGCGCGACATCGACTGGGGCATCCCCGTGCCGCTCGAAGGCTGGGAGAGCAAGCGCTTGTACGTCTGGTTCGAGGCGGTGATGGGCTACCTGACTGCCAGCATCGAGTGGGCGAAAGACATCGGTCAGCCGGATGCGTGGAAAGCATGGTGGTACGACCCCGAAGCCGAAATCTACAACTTCATCGGCAAGGACAACATCCCCTTCCATACGATCATCTGGCAGGCGGAACTGCTCGGCATCGGCGGACTTTACAACGGCGACCATCCCGATCAACATCTCAACCTGCCCTACGACGTGCCCGCCAACGAGTTCATGAATATCGAGGGCAAGCAGTTCTCGAAGAGCCGTAATTGGGCGATCTGGCTGCCGGACATCCTCGAACGCTATCAGCCGGACGCGGTGCGCTACTACGTCGCGGCGACCTTCCCCGAAACGCACGACTCGGATTTCGCGTGGGATGGCTTCCTCAACCGGGTCAACGGCGAACTGCTGGCGGCGTGGGGCAATCTGGTCAACCGGATGCTGGGCTTCGCGTACAAGCGCTTCGACGGCGTTGTACCGAGCTACGACGCGCTGACCTACGAGGACATCCAGATTATCAACACGGTCGAGCTGAAGTTTGGCGAAGTCGGCGCGCTGATTGAGGCGGTCAAGCTGCGTGAGGCGCTGCAAACGGTGATGGGCGTCGTCCGCGATGCGAATGGCTACCTTGACGCGCGCAAGCCGTGGATCACGATCAAGCAGGATAAGGACGACGCCACGCGTTCGGTCTATACCATCCTGCGCGTGATCGACAACTTGAATACCCTGCTCGCGCCGTTCCTGCCCTTCTCGGCGCAGAAGGTGCGCGAGTATCTCGGCTACGACGGGCAGATTTTTGGCGACCTAGCGATCAAAGAATTTGCGGAGTCGGAGCGGTCGCATCGGGCGATTGTCTACGACGGATCGAAGGCGATTGGTCGCTGGGAAAAGAGCAATTTGCAACCGGGTCAAGCGCTGCGCGAGCCAGCGGCGCTGTACGTCAAGTTGGAGCCGGAGATCGTCGATCAGGAACGCGAACTGCTGGGTCAGCCGAGGGATGAGCATGTGATTGAGGGGTAAGGTGATTTCTGACCCCACTATCGTATTTATCCATAAACCTGTTATCAGCAGAACCCGCTGGCGGTTTAAACCGCCAGCTCCTCACAAAGCAGCGACCCACTGAAGGGGTCGCTCAAGCGCGGTAAAGCGGTACGCATGGTCAACCGGAGCGGCAAGCCGTCACAGGCGACAGGTAAACGCCTGCCTGCTCATATTGAAATCTGCGCGGCGTTGGTGGCATCATCCGCGCAGGTGCGGTGCTTGACTGAAAGCGCGGTGGTCGTCTATCAGGCAGCACAGCCGGAGTATCACGAATGGATAGAGAAGTTCCCGCCGCTGCAAGCCGCGATCATCAAGGGCGCCACTGCAAGCGGCGCGAGAAGGGCGGATTTGGCGAACCGCGAAAAACTCAAAGCTCAAAATCAGTTCACAGATGTTAATCGCGTTTTATGCCAAGCTGTGCTACCCTGAATAGGTGTTGTAATAAATCCACGAGGGAGCAAACTTGATGCGTTTCGACGCCATCGTAATCGGAACAGGGCAAGCAGGACCGCCGCTCGCCCGCGCACTCGCTGACAAGGGCTGGACGGTCGCCATCGTTGAGGGCGGGACGTTCGGCGGGTCATGCGTCAACTACGGCTGTACGCCCAGCAAAGCCATGATCGGCAGCGCCTACGCGATTCACACGGCGCAGCGCGGGAGCGATTTCGGCTTCGCTGCGGGGGGCGTCACCGTCGATTTCGCCCGCATCATCGCGCGCCGCGACGCCATCGTCACCAAATCGCGCACCGGCTTGACCAACAGCCTCGAAAAGCGCGACAACATCACCCTCTATCGCGATTACGCCACCTTCGAGAGCGCCAAATCGATCCGCGTCGGCGATCAAGGCATCGAGAGCGATCACATCTTCATCAACACCGGCACGCGCGCCTTTATTCCGCCGATTGATGGGCTGGACAGCGTACCCTATCTCGATAACGTCAGCCTCATGGCGCTCAAGGAACTGCCTAAGCACCTGATCATCATTGGCGGCGGTTACATTGGCTTAGAGTTCGGGCAAGCGTTCCGGCGTTTCGGCTGCGAAATCACCATCATCGACGAGTCACCCCGCCTGCTCACACGCGAAGACCCCGATTTCTCCAAAGCGATGCAGTGTGTGCTCGAAAAGGAGAAGATTCACATCGTCCTCGACGCCAAAGCCAGCCGCGTCGATTCAAAAGACGGCAAGCTGCGCGTCCACGTCACCCGCAAGGATGGCAGCGCCCAAACCATCAGCGGATCACATCTGCTGGTCGCCGTCGGTCGCCGCCCGAATAGCGATCAGCTTGGAGTAGACAAAGCCGGGATCGAACTCGACGACCAAGGCTTCATCAAGGTCGATGATCACCTGCACACCAACATCGAGGGCGTCTACGCGCTCGGCGACGTCAACGGCAGAGGCGCGTTCACCCACACCTCCTACAACGACTACCAGATCGCCGAATCGCTCTTGTTGGGCGACGGGCATCGTAAGGTCAGCGACCGCATCACCATCTACGCCATGTTTACCGACCCGCCCCTAGCGCGCGTGGGCATGAGCGAGACGGAAGTCCGCCAGAGCGGTAAGCAGGCGTTGATGGCGATCATGCCCATGACCGATGTCGCGCGCGGCAAAGAGTTCGGGCAGACCGAAGGCTTCATGAAGGTGCTGGTTGACGCTGAAAGCAAGCAGTTTCTCGGCGCGACGATTTTCGGTTTGACCGGCGACGAAGTCATCCACAGCTTCGCGGATTTGATGTACGCCAAAGCGCCCTACACCGTCATGGGCGATGCCGTCCATATCCACCCGACCGTCAGCGAACTGCTGATCACGATGATGGGGCAGTTAAAGCCGCTGGAATAGCGCGAACGATTAGACGTAAAAAGCACACGGCAGCGAAGGTTGCCGTGTGCTTTTTATTTCCATGTCGCCTTGAACGCCTCAGCACCATCGCCAGAAACACGCCTCGAGCTGGGCGGCGTTCAGCGCAATCTCTACCGCGCCGTTCGACTGCGCTTCGATCTGGTAGGCGAAGTCGATCATCGCGTCGGTGGATTCAGCAGCATAAGACGGCGACGTACGTCCGGCAGCGGTCAACGGGCAGCCATGAAGTCGATGAATGTGGTATGATTTTGTGCGTAAGTTTCGAGAGTTGAGGATAGAGTGTGGATACCCAGATGGATACCCCGGCAATCCCGCCGGATGCTGAAATTGCACCGCCGCCGCTGCCGCCCGCCGAAGCACCAGCCCTTGCCGTAATCCCGCGTGCAGTGTTCAACTATTTCGTGATCGCGGTCGTCTCACTGGTGATCGGACTGGTGATCGGCGTGGTCGGCTACGACCGTGTCGTCCAGCAAAATCGAGCCGAAAACGCCGCCCTGATTGACGAATCAGTCGCCTCTGCGATTGCCGCCCTGCCGCAAACATCGAATGCCATTGATGCTGAAGCACTGATCAATCAGGCTGTCGCCACAGCGGTTGCTGCCGTACCGGGCAATACCGCCGCCGCCGTCATCGATCCGAACCAGCGCTACGACGTTTCAGTCGTCGATCAGCCCGCGCTCGGTCCTGAAGATGCGCCGATTGTGATGGTCGAGTTTGGAGACTTTCACTGTGCGTTCTGCAAGCGCTTCAACGACGAAACCGTCGCGCCGCTGCTTGAGACTTACGGCGATAAGATTCGTTTCGTCTACCGTGATTACCCGATCTTAGGACCGGACTCGCTTTCAGCAGCGCTGGCAGCGGGTTGTGCCGCCGACCAGGATGCTTTCTGGCAGTTTCACGATAAGCTGTTCGCTGATCCTTCGAACCTGACGCGGGACGCTTTCGTCCAATACGCGACCGACCTGAATCTCAACCTCGACACCTTCAGCACCTGTTACGACGATCAACAGCACCGTGATGACGTCGTTGCAGACTACAACGATGGTCAAACGTTGGGCGTCGGCGGCACGCCAACCTTCTTCATCAACGGCAAAATCTTCGTCGGCGCGCAGCCCTACGAAAATTTTGCTAGCGCTATCGACGCCGAACTCGCAGAATCAGAAACGACTCAGGCGTCGTAATCACGGTTTATCAGTAGGGGCGGCTGATGAGTCGCCCTTACAATTTTCACCCCTCGCAGTCTATGTCGATCAAATCCTCTCCAACTTCCAATAGAATTCCAATTGTAATAACCTATACTGGGAACGTATGTGTGTTTACAGGAGTAGATCATGGACGATAAAACCGCGTTTCGGCAGTCGATGGAAACCGAACTGCACGCGCTTGAGGCAGGGTTGGATCGCTGGCAAGCAGCAGACGAACACGTCGATACGGACGCGCAGCTTCAGCGCGAACAGCAGCAGATGCTCGATGACCTGCACTCCAAGCGGGTGCAGGCACGCCAATATCTCGACGAACTTCAGCAGAGCGGCGATTGGTCGGCATTGAAGCTGAAAATGGAAACGCTCTGGTCGGAGATGCGGACACAGATTAGCATGATTGAGTCATGGGCGTAAGCGCTCGCTTGCGGCAAATCGCGCGCGATACGAAGCGCGAACTCGCCGTCTATCGCCTCGTACTGGCAGATGCGCGCACGCCGCTGCCTGCCAAAATCGTGCTTGGCTTAGCGGTCGGTTATCTGGTCATGCCCTTTGACTTGATCCCCGATTTCATTCCGGTGATCGGTCAATTGGACGACCTCTTAATTGTGCCGGGGTTGGTGTGGGTTGCGCTGCGCTTGATCCCTGCGGACGTCATCGCGGACTGCCGCGCGCAAGTGATGGATCAGCCAAGCTGAGGATGGGCGTGCTAGGATTCGAACCTAGAGTCAGCCGATTATGAGTCGGATGCTTTAACCGTTAAGCTACACGCCCGTGTTTAGCTATTCTATAAACTTGAGCAGGTGCGGTCAATCCTTGACGATAAAACAGCGGGATCAATGATCTCGCTGTTGGTGTATTCAGCCTATGAGCGGGTAACCGGATTTGAACCGGTACTAAGACCTTGGAAGGGTCGTGTGCTACCGTTACACCATACCCGCGTGTTCACAGCATTATAGGAAAAACCGGACGCACTTTCAAGTCGGGGTGCCGGGGATCGAACCCGGGACCTCTCGCTCCC
>JBBSNT010000136.1:0-10210 GCA_038260485.1 Aggregatilineales bacterium
CGCGTTGAAGCCAATCGTATCTAACTGAACGTCACGCTCGGTCAAACCACTGGCGGCAAGCAGCGCAATCGCTCCCGTGTAGGACGCGCCAAACAAGCCGGGAATGCCGATCTTCTTGTCCTTGAAGTCGGCGGGCGTCGTGATGCCGCTGTCGTCAGTGACGACGATGCCAATTGGATACTGCTGATACCACTCGTAGACGAACTCGACCGGACGCCCCTGTGCCCGTGCCGCGATCACCTGTTCGCCGCTGGCGAGTCCGAATTGCAGTTGGTTCGCGGCGATCAAGTTGATGCCATCCGGCTCGTCGCCACTTTCGAGCGTGACATTGATCCCTGCATCAGCAAAATAGCCCCGCTCGATTGCAGCGTAAACCGGCGAAAACTGGACGTTCGGAATGTAGGTCAGGAAGAAAGTGATGTCATGCGCAGCGTCAGGCGTCATTTCCTGCGCCTGCACGCCCACGACTCCCAAAATCACCAATGCGAATACCACGACAAATTTACGAACCATAGCTTATGTTCTCCTTCAAGCGCGATGAAATGTCATCGTCGATTCACCATTTGCGTTGTCGGTTTTGCCATGCCAGCATGCGCCGCTCTAGCAGCGCAACTATTCCGTACATGACTCGCGCGATCAACGCGAGCATCAAAATCGCCACCACCACCAGCGGCGTATCGTAGTCGTAGCGCGCGCGGTTGATCAGGTAGCCCAAGCCGGCGTCCGCGCTGACGAACTCGCCCACGACCGCGCCGATCACCGCTAACACGACGCTGACTTTCAATCCACCAAACAAAACAGGCAGCGCTGCCGGAACTTCCAACTGCGCGAAGGTCTGCCAGCGTGAGGCACGCAGCGAGCGCATTAAGTCGCTCAGCGAGGCGGGCACGGTACGCAGACCGACAATTGTGTTCAAGAGCATCGGAAAAAAGACGATCAAGGCGCAGGTGATCACTTTGCTGGTCGGACCGCTGCCGAACCAGATCACCAGCAGCGGCGCATAAGCGACAACCGGCGTCGATTGGAACGCCAGCACCAGCGGAGCAAGCACATCTTCAAACGTGCGACTTTTCGCCATCAGATAGCCAAGTAGAATCCCAACGATCAAACCGATTACCAGTCCGACGAGCATCTGCGAAGTCGTCGTCCACGTATGCAGCCACAGCCGCCCATCAAGCAGCACCTCGACGAATCGCTGCGCAACCGAAATCGGCGTTGGAATGATGAACTCAGGGTACAGTTTGAGCATCGTCACGCCCTGCCACAGCGCAAGGATCAACAGCACACCCAAAAAGGGTGCGAAAACGCGAACCTGAGGCACGCGCTTCTGCACCTGCTGTCGTAAGTTCCGATAGATCACATTTGCCTGCACAGAAACCACCCCGTCGTTAAAGCCTCACGGGGCGCATGGAAGCTATAGCAAACAGAGCCACGCGCCTAAGAGACGTGAAAGCTCGTTCGCCATCAAGCAAATGCAAACAGCGTGTAACGCAAATAGACCCGCTTGAGTTCATCTCAAGCCTGCGTCGACTGCCGCATCCCTTCTTCCATCCAGACTTTAACTGTCGGCTCTGGAATTTGACCAGATCCACCGGCACAGGCACAGCGCCTATGACGCATCGATCAACCCGTTAAACGGATTGCGAGATCGATGACACGGGTAGCGGGCTTGGTGATGCGAGCATCGCCCTACCGCCGATCGGGAATTTCACCCTGCCCCGAAGGTTGCTTGTTCAATTATGGCAAAATTATAACACGGATTCATCACGAGGCGACACGAGGCGACGGCGGATAAGTCCAAGCCTTCGGGCGACTAAGTGCGAAAAATTTTCACGAAAAGTTCAGTTCTTTATAGCCTAATACTCACGTTTATCAACCATTATTTTCGCTTGAGCAGTTGATTACAATCAAATATCCTCTCGTCGAGCAATTTCCTGACTGACCCGCGTAAAGGATTACAGCCTGCACATGGACGTGACACCCATCATCAAAGACCCTGCTCGCCTTGAGGTGCTTAAGAAGCTTCTACTCCTTGACAGCCCCTCTGAAGCAGCCTTCGACCGCCTGACCCAGCTTGCTAGCAAAATTATCGGTGCCCCCGTCTCACTGGTGACCTTGATCGACGCTGACCGCCAGTTCTATAAAAGCGCTGTCGGCATACCAGAGGGGATGCGCGAAACACCGCTTTCCTATTCCCTCTGCCAATACGTCGTCGCCACCGGCGCGCCGCTGATCGTCGAGGACACGCGCGAAAACGAAATGCTCAAGGACAACTTGGCAGTCACCGAATTAAACGTGATTGGCTATCTGGGAATGCCCTTAACCACGTCCGACGGCGTCGGCTTAGGATCATTCTGTGTGCTCGATACCAAGCCGCGCGTCTGGACAGACCACGGCATCGAAATCGTGCGCGAACTAGCGCTTGCCGTGATGACAGAAATCGAACTACGCGCACAAATCGCCGCCCGCACCCAAGCGGAAGCCAGTCTCGACGCTTACAACCGTCAACTACGGCGTGTCACCGAATTTTGCACAATCATTCTGGATCAAATGGCGGACGCACTTCAGCGAGGCACAAATACAGACGAACTAGCGGTTTACGTCAAGCAGGCGCGCACAGAATTGAAGCATTTGAACGAGAAAGAGGTTAACGCCAATTAAGGACGCAGCAAGTCTTCGCAACCGTTATTCTTAAGTGCCTGAGCCGCCGCTTTAGTCATGCCATCGCGGCTGCCTTCAGCAAAGTAGATATCCTGAAGCACGGCTAGCGCTTCCCATCCGCCGATCTCGCCCATCAGTTCGAGGATCGCCGTACCAGCCGCCTCGTTGACCCCGCTGTAAAGCTCATCAGCGAGCGGTTGAATCGCATCTTCGTCCATCTTAAGGAGGATCAGGCGCGCTGCTACTCGTTCTACCATAATGTCGCTCGTCAACTGAGCGATTAACCGCCGAATTTCCTGTTGCGTCATCGGTAAACCTCAATTTTGCGTGCCTAACGATAACACATTTCTGTCATCAGTTGCAGATAAGAAATTCACGCTACACAAGCCACCTATCGAGCACACTGAGGGAGAGCGTTTGAGATTTGAGCGTATAGCACGGGCATGCTCAAGGCAACCTATTAGCATAAGGAGCATTGGAGGTATGGAAGGCTTTGTCTAGCGGAGAGCATGCAAGCATTAGGGCACTCCGTTTCGTGTCCTAATGAAATTCAACCGGCGCTTTGGTTCGCACCCAATTTATTCTTCAACTTCGTCGGCGGCAGGCAGCGTAAACTTGAAGCAACCGCCCTTGCCATCTTTACCTTCTTCGTTGTTTTCCACCCAAATGCGCCCACCATGCGCCTCGACGATATGGCGGCAGATCGCCAAGCCTAAGCCCGTCCCCTCACCGACGGAGCGTGACGGATCGACTTGATAGAAGCGCTCGAAGATGCGTTCGCGGAATTCTTCCGGCACGCCGGGTCCGTTATCCAGAACGCTGATCGTCACTTCATCGCCGCTAGCTTCAGCACGAACGCGAATCTTTTCGCTCGGCGGCGACCACTTGATCGCGTTGTGAATCAGGTTGATCAGCACACGCCGCGCTTGATCACTGTCGGCAAGCACCTGTATTTCGGCGGGCGTCTCGTTGATAATATCGATTTCTTTGGCTTCGCTCTGATCTTCGACCCGCTCAATTGCTTCGGCGACGATGTCAGTGAGCGGTGTTTCAATCATCCGCAAAATTGCCTGTCCGGACTCGATCATCGAGAGGTCGAGCAGTTCTTGCACCAGCCACAGCAGCGAATCGGTTTCGCGGGCAATCGCTCGCAGCGCCGATGTGCTCTGTTTGCGTTTGGGCTTGTCCTGCTCGTGAAACAGACTGTCGATGATCAGGCGGATATTGGCAATCGGCGTCCGAAGTTCGTGCGAGATGTTGGCGACCATATCGCGGCGCGCGCGATTGAGCCGCACCAGTTCGCTTACGTCTTGCAGCGCCATGCCAATAAACAGGTTTCCACCGCGCCGGATCACCTGCGTCCGCACGCGATAAAAATGCTTGTTGAACGTGAGTTGTTCTTCGTAGGACTCTTCTTCGTTCGCCAGCGCATCAACGACCAACATCTCCAATTCGGGGAGTCCGGTTACGTCGGTGAGCAACTGCCCGATAGGTTGCGGCGTATCGAACAGCGTTTCAGCGCTGGTATTGCTGGCTATCACACGCGTCTCAGCATCGACCACCAGCAGCGCTTCGTAAGCCGCGTTCGACAAGGTCAGCGCCAGCGCGATTTTATAGTCCGGGTCGCGGTCATCTTCATCTTCCAGCAAGAGTTCACTCTGCTGGACGACACGCAGCGTTTCGAGCGCATTTTCCTGCTCGGTAATCGCCTGCTTGAGCGCAATCAGTGTGTCATCTTGGAGTTCAAGCGACTGCTGAAGCGTCCCCAACGCCTGTTCGCGCTGCGAAACTTCGTGTTTTAAATAGCTGAGCGCCGTCTCTTGTTCGGCAAGCGTGCGCTGCAATCTTTCGAGTTCGTGCTCGCGCTCGGACATGGTTTGGCGGAGCTGTTCAAGCTTCTGCTCATGCTCAACCGTGTTACTGAGAGACATCAATTGCCTCCTTTAAGTAGTGCCAATTTCACCACGACCTTGCTAGCCTTCAAAGCGATACCCCACCCCGCGCACGGTAACAATACGTTTGGGGTTTGAGGGATCATCTTCGATTTTCTCACGCAGCCAACGGATATGAACGTCAACTGTACGTTTGTCGACGAAATAATCATAGCCCCAAACCTTCGTCAGAATCAGGTCGCGCGAAAGGACGACATTGCGGTTGCGCATCAGTTCCGCCAGCAGGTCGAACTCCTTGTTGCTCAACGCGATCACCCCTTCTCCCTTGAACAACCGGCGACTGGTCAAGCTGAGGCGCAGGTCATTCGAGTTGAGTTCGTCCTGCATCGTCGGGCGACCGGGAACACGGCGCATGACTGCCCGCACGCGCGCGAGGAACTCGCCTAAGCCAAACGGCTTAACAACGTAATCGTCCGCACCGCTTTCCAAACCAACGATTTTGTCGACTTCCGTCCCACGCGCCGTCAGTATGATGATCGGGATGTGCGCGGTTGCCGGATCACGCCGAACAATACGGCACAAGCTCAGCCCGTCTAGTTTCGGCAGCATGATGTCCAATACGATTAAGTCGGGGTGTTCCCCGCGCACCTTCTCCAGCCCATCTTCGCCATCGCCCGCACTGAAAACTGTGAAGCCTTCGCCGCGCAGCTTATCCGCCAGATTACGAGCTAGCGTTTCTTCGTCTTCGACGATGAGTACCTTTGCCATCGATCCCTCAACTCTTATTCAGAATACGGGATTAAGAATATCAAGCCATTAATAAGTCGAGATTAAGGCTACTGGCATGCCTTCTTAACACTCTTAACTTTCAGACCATGAACGGACGCCGCCCAAACTCGCTGCCGCGCGCACGCCGTCACGGATAGCGGCGGCGGTCACTTCAGCAGCGAACGCCCCGACGAGATTCACATCAGCAGAGATGTCTCCGGTCGCCAGCGCGAAGACTGTGTCGCCATCATACATGGTATGCGCCGGACGCACCGCCCGCGCTAAGCCATCGTGTGCCATCTGCGCGACCTTGTTGACTTCAACTTTGCTCAAGCGCGCGTTAGTCGCCACAACCCCGATCACCGTGTTCTCAGCAACCGGCGCAGGAATACGCGGCATCATCTTGAAGGCGTTCAACATGCCGACGAAGCCACCGCCGTTAGGGTCGGGATTGCGCAGCCCACCGATGATCTGCCCGTCTTCCTCAAGCACATCGCCGACCGCGTTGACCGCGAACAGCGCCGCGACGATCAAGCCATCGCCCAAATCGATGCTTGCCGACCCGATCCCCGCTTTGGTGGCAAAATCGTTGCCGAGCATCGCTCCAATGCGGCAGCCCGTTCCCGCCCCGACACTGCCTCGCGCCACCGGTTCAGCAGTCGCGTCGACGCAAGCAGCATAGCCCATGTCAGCATCGGGACGCACATCGCCCCGCCCAATCGCGAGGTCAAATAGAATCGCTGAAGGGACAATCGGTACGAGATGCCCCGTCTGGGTCTTGTAGGCAATGCCATTCGCTTCGAGGTAGCGCATCGCGCCATCGGCTGCCGCCAAACCATAGGCACTGCCGCCGGAGAGCATCACGGCATTGACCTGCTGGACATTTCGCAGCGGATCAAGCAGCGCGGTTTCGCGCGTTCCCGGTGCGCCGCCGCGCACATCCACCCCACCGACCGTATTCGGCGGGCAAATAATCACTGTGCAGCCGGTGATAGCATCCAGATTAGTCGCGTGACCGATGCGAATCCCCGGAACAGCCGTCAAGGTATTATTGATCGTCGTCATCGGCTTCGTATTCATCTAGTTCATCATCATCTTCAAAATTATCGTCGTAGTCATCAAGCACGCCTTCATCTTCATCCTCAACATCGTGGTCAAGAATCGCTAAGGCGCGCTCATAGTCCGTTGCACGGACGGCGACTTTCACCTCACCTAGCGGACCAATGCTCAATCCGTAGGCGTTGCCCAGTGGATCACGATGCACGTAAGCGAAAATACCCTCACTTGTGAGCCGCCCAGCGACGATGTGGGCTTCCGGTTCGTTATAAGCGACGTAAACAATCATGAGATCATTAGCAAGCGAATTTTCTGACATGGGATAATCCTTGCCACACATAATTGCACTTTATGAGAAGTATACATGCAAAGGGGGATGTTAGGTTTTTGGGGGAGGGGGGGGAGCAAAAAAAGACAGGAAGAGTATGTTGGCAACGGCTTACTCTCCCACCCAGTCACCCGGGCAGTACCATCAGCGCTAGTGGGCTTAACGACCGGGTTCGAGATGGAACCGGGTGGACCCCCACTGCTTTAGTCACCAACATACGCTTCCCGTCTTTTCTCTTCAAGACGGTGGGCAGTGTTCAACAATCACAGATGTTTTTTCGCAGTATTTCCGAGTTCATCGTTCACTACTCGACAAGAGTAGCCGTTTCCCCGCATCACAACTAACAAAGCCCTCGACCATTAGTACTGGTTAGCTCCACACATTGCTGCGCTTCCACCGCCAGCCTATCAAGCTCGTGGTCTTCAAGCGGTCTTACTCTCTTTCGAGATGGGGAGTCTCATCTTGAGGTTGGTTTCCCACTTAGATGCTTTCAGCGGTTATCCACTCCGGAGATCGCTACTCGGCAGTGCCGCTGGCGCGACAACCGATACACGAGCGCTCCGTCCACCCCGGTCCTCTCGTACTAGGGGCAGATCCTCTCAAACTCCCAACGCCCACAGCGGATAGAGACCGACCTGTCTCACGACGGTCTGAACCCAGCTCACGTACCACTTTAATGGGCGAACAGCCCAACCCTTGGGACCTTATCCAGCCCCAGGATGTGATGAGCCGACATCGAGGTGCCGAGCCTTGCCGTCGATGTGAACTCTTGGGCAAGACTAGCCTGTTATCCCCAGGGTAGCTTTTATCCGGTAAGCTACGGCCATTCCACTCTGTGCCGTAGGATCACTAAGTCCGACTTTCGTCTCTGCTCGGCGCGTTGGCCTTGCAGTCAAGCGGGCTTCTGCCTTTGCACTCTTTGGCTGGTTTCCATTCAGCCTGAGCCCACCTTTGAACGCCTCCGTTACTGTTTAGGAGGCGACCGCCCCAGTCAAACTGCCCACCTGCCACTGTCCTCACACGAATGCAAGTTAGGGCCAAGGTCACACCAGGCTGGTATTTCACCGTTGGCTCCACCGAGGCTAACGCCCCAGCTTCTCTGCCTCCCAGCTATCCTACACAAGTGCAACCCTAACGCAATGACAAGCTACAGTAAAGCTCCATGGGGTCTTTTTGTCCTGCTGCGGGTAACGCGCATCTTCACACGTACTTCAATTTCGCCGGGTCTCGGGCTGAGACAGCGCTCCACTCGTTACACCTTTCGTGCGGGTCGGAACTTACCCGACAAGGAATTTCGCTACCTTAGGACCGTTATAGTTACGGCCGCCGTTCACCGGGGCTTCAATTCAGAGCGTGAACCCCTCCTCTTAACCTTCCGGCACTGGGCAGGTGTCAGCCCCTATACGTCCGCTTGCGCGTTTGCAGAGACCTGTGTTTTTGGTAAACAGTCGATAGAGCCCTTTCACTGCGACCCACTTGCGTGGGCGTCCCTTCTCCCGAAGTTACAGGACTATTTTGCCGAGTTCCTTAGCCCGAGTTCTCCCGTTCGCCTTAGTATCCTCTACTCGTCTACCTGTGTCGGTTTGAGGTACGGGCGGATGACTTTCAACATGTGCGCCGCTTTTCTTGGACCTAGGTGCCGCTCACTTCTGGCGTTACGCCCGGCGTCACGGCCATTAACCGCTTGCCACCCCCATCCACTCAGGGGCTGAGCCTTCCCAAGCCGTTCAGCACACACTCCCATCATCCGGTACCGGAATATTAACCGGTTGTCCATCGCCTACGCTCTTCAGCCTCGGCTTAGGCCCGACTAACCCGACGCGGACTGACCTTCCGTCGGAAACCTTAGACTTTCGGCGACAAGGGTTCTCACCTTGTTCTCGCTACTCATGCCAGCATTCTCACTCCCGCCCACTCCAACAGACCTTGCCGATCTGCCTTCACCGCTGGCGGGACGCTCTCCTACCACTTGCTCTGAACCGTAGTTCAAAGCAAATCCCTAGTTTCGGTGCCCGGCTTGAGCCCCGTTACATTTTCCGCGCAGTCGCGTTCGACCAGTGAGCTGTTACGCACTCTTTTAAGGGTGGCTGCTTCTAAGCCAACCTCCTGGCTGTCTCAACACGACCACATCGTTTCCCACTTAGCCGGAACTTGAGGACCTTAACTGGGGGTCTGGGCTCTTTCCCTTTCGACCACGAAACTCATCTCCCGTAGTCCGACTGCAGCGCTTCCCTAACGGCATTCGGAGTTTGATTGGGTTCGGTAAGCTTAACGCCCCCTAGCCCAGTCAGTGCTCTACCTCCGTCAGTCATCGCGCCACGCTCGCCCTAAAGCGATTTCGGAGAGAACAAGCTATCTCCAAGTTCGTTTGGCATATCACCCCTACCCACAGTTCATCGCCCCCTTTTGCAACAGAGGTGCGTTCGGGCCTCCCGTCCGTGTCACCGGACTTTCACCCTGACCATGGGTAGCTCACCTGGTTTCGTGTCTAATGACGGCGACTCTGTTCGCCCTATTCAGACTCGCTTTCGCTGCGCCTCCGGGTGTCACTCCCTTAAGCTTGCCACCGCCATTAACTCGCTGGCTCATTCTCCAAAAGGCACGCCATCAGGGCACGAAGCCCCTCTGACCGTTTGTAAGCACACGGTTTCAGATTCTCTTTCACTCCCCTCGCCGGGGTTCTTTTCACCTTTCCGTCACCGTACTTGTTCACTATCGGTCGTCAAGTGTATTTAGCCTTGGAAGGTGGTCCTCCCAGTTTCCCACCGAGTTAGCGTGCTCTGTGGTACTCAGGTTACTACCCACTATCGCGCTGCTTCGCCTACGGGACTCTCACCCTTTGTCGTTGCCCTTCCCAGAGCATTCGGCTCACGTTGCGACACTTTTTGGTAGACCTACAACCCCGCTGACCGAAGTCAACGGTTTGGGCTGTTCCGCTTTCGCTCGCCACTACTCGCAGAATACTTTTCTTTTCCTCGGGCTACTTAGATGTTTCAGTTCACCCGGTTCCCTTCCCGGCAACTTGCGTTGCTTCGGGATAACGTGAGTTCGTCACGTTGGGTTTCCCCATTCGGAGATCGTTGGCTGATTGCGCCTGCACACGGCTCGCCAACGCTTTTCGCAGTGTACCACGTCCTTCATCGGCACTTGACGCCAAGGCATCCTCCGTGTGCTCTTACTTGCTTTGTCACCGTGATACGGAGAAAAGGATACTCTTGTTTTTGCGTGTGTTCGATTACTCGTTACTGCTATCTGTGATTGTTAAGGTGCCGGGCAAACGGCGTGCCGTCTGCCAGAGGCGGCTGGCGTACCAGTCGCGTTCGAGAAGTCGCTAAACCTCTCGATGGAGTAGGGGCATTACTTCCCCCCGTCGCCGCCCACAAACGAGCTTGTCGTTTGTAAACGCTGACCGGGTGAACTAGCTGCCGTATCCCTTTGTGTAGGTGCCTGTTCAAGTGCTTGGCTTGTGCCCTAGCGCAAAACAGCCCGGTATACCCGGGCTGTC
>JBBSNT010000137.1:0-10196 GCA_038260485.1 Aggregatilineales bacterium
AATTCTCGATCATGGGCGTCAAGCACAACATCCCCTTCCACCAAAACTTGTTGAACAGCTTCAGCTTTATCGCCGGCAAGTTCGACAACAAGTTTGTCGAGGAGCGCTTCAGCATGACGACTAGCGAACAACCGCCAACCGAAGCCGACCTCGAAACGGCGGCAATCGCGGCGACACTGTTCGCGCACCGTAACCGCCAACTCGCAGGACAGGTGGTCACGCGCAACGAGCGCGACGTGAGTAACTGGAAGTGGCTCAGCCGTTGGGAACGGATTCACCGATGAAATACGTCACAACAATCAACGATACGCGCTTTGAAATCGAGATCGAAAAGGATGGCAGGCTGACCGTCAATGGCGAGCCGCGCGAGGTTGATTTCCTCGCGCTCGGTCCGTCGCTCTACTCGATCCTGATGGAGCATAAATCCTACGAGGTCGTCATCGAGGAGCGCGAAGGTAGTTACGAACTGCTGATGCAGGGTCGGCTCTATACCGGCGATGTGCTTGATGAGCGGGCGCTGCTGCTGGCATCGCGGCGCGGCGAACTGGGCGTCGAGAGCGGCGAACTGTCGATCAAAGCGCCAATGCCCGGTTTGATCGTCGCTATATCGGTTGCTGAGGGGCAGGAAGTCACGAAAGGGCAGACCGTCGTAATCCTCGAATCGATGAAGATGCAGAACGAACTCAAAGCGCCGCGTGATGGCGTTGTCCAGCGCATCAGCGTGCAAGCAGGGCAGACCGTCGAGCATAACAAGCTGCTGATCACGCTGACGTAAAGAAGTGCTGAGTCAAAAGGTTGGTTAGGTTAAAGTGAGGTAGCGGAGATGACCGATCAAATCTATGAGCAAGCCTTACTAGAACAAGTTCAGCGCCTCGACGACGAACGTTTGCAACGTCTCTTGAATTACGCGCGGTTGCTGGCAAATGTGCCACAGGTTCGTGGCGAGACTGGTAGAAGTCTGATCACGTCTGCTGGAATGTTTGCTGAGCAGGATTTGCTAGAGATGAGCCGCGCCATCGAACAAGACTGTGAGAGGATCGATTGGGGTGGCTGGGAATAAGTTGCTGCTTGATACCAACGCCGTGATTGCGCTGCAACAGAAAGATACTGTTCTCCTCGCATTGCTGGAATTCGAGGAAGATATTTTTATCCCCGCTGTTGTGATTGGTGAGCTTTACTATGGTGCCTATAAATCAGGACGCGCAGAGAAAAATCGACAGACGGTCGCCGCATTTGCTAAATCGCGTGTTATCCTAAACTGCGATTCTAGCACGGGCGATGCTTACGGTCAGATCAAATATGCGCTCAGGCTCAAGGGACGCCCGATTCCCGAAAATGATATGTGGATCGCTGCGTTAACGCTGCAATATGATGGCATCTTGATTAGCCGTGATGCTCATTACGCCGAAATTGAGAATCTTCGTATTCAGAAGTGGTAACCTCTCCCCCGTTTAAGGCAGTGCGCCCTTTGCGTAATCTTTTCACTCAGCAAGCGACTTTTCGTCGCCTAGCACGCAGCACCCGATACTTCTTTTTCGACTTCCTCTACCTCCTGATCCTCGCCGCCTACATCGTTGCCGGGACGCCGCTTGTGCCTTTTCACGGCGACGAATCGACCCAGATTTTCATGAGCCGTGATTACGCCTATCAATTTTTGCAAGGCGATCTTGATCGCCTGCGCTACAGCGATCCGCCGATCAGCCCGCAGGAGCAGGCGTTACGGCTGCTCAACGGCACGGTCAACAAAGAGTTGATCGGCTTGACATGGCATCTCGGCGGCTTCACGGTCGATCAAATCAACCAGCAGTGGGATTGGGGTGGCAGTTGGGACTATAACCAGACCAACAACCACGCGCCCGGCGATGCGCTTCTAAAAATCAGCCGCCTACCGTCGGCGCTGCTGCTGGCGGCGGGCGTGATTGTGATCTTCGCGCTCGGTCGAGCGTTAGGCGGGCGACCTGTTGCCTATCTCGCCGCCGCCTATTACGCGGTCTGTCCGCCTCTGCTGCTCGATGGGCGACGGGCGATGATGGAAGGCAGCCTGATCGCCTTTTCGCTGCTGACCGTTCTTGCTGCCGTCTACTTACTGCGCCATCGTCGCTGGTGGTCGCCAATTTTGCTTGGCATCGCCGCTGGACTCGCGCTCGCTAGCAAACATACGTCTGCCTTCACCGTGATCGCGGTCTTCGGGGCGGGGGCGGTGTATGCGGTCATTCACTGGGTCGCGCACAAGCGGGCGAGACATGTCTCGCCCCTACAGCTGTGGGGACTGTTGGTGATCGCAGGGTTAATCGCCCTGCTGACCTTCTACGCGCTCAATCCAGCGTGGTGGGGTGATCCCGTGCGGCGGGCGGGGCAGGTGCTTGATCTGCGTGCCGATTTGCTCGCGGGGCAAACGGCGGCGTTTGGCGGCTATCCTGATTCGGCTGATGCGTTGGGTGGTTTCTTCCGGCAGGTGTTCGTCGCCCAACCGCAGTACTACGAGATTCCGGCGTGGCAGAGTTACATCGGGGATCAGATCGCGCGCTACGAAGCGTCGATTTATCACGGCGTCAGCCTCGGCGGATCGCTGATTGGCGGGATCGTCCTGCTGGCGCTGCTGCTGATTGGCTTTTGGGCGCTCGTGCGTGACCGCTCAGTTGATAGCGCGACTCGCTGGCTGATCGGCATGTGGGCGCTGGCGATCTTGGCGGCGACGCTGCTGCTCACACCGCTGGAATGGCAGCGCTACTATCTACCCGCCTATCCGGTGGTGGGGTTGCTGGCGAGTTACGGCGTCGTGTGGTTATTGCGAAAGGTGATGGGTGGTCGTGTTCAAGCGAGATTGTAGGGGCAGGTTTCAAACCTGTCCCTACGGCGTATCTCTAGCTATAGACCTGCCAACGCGGACGCTAACTGGCGTTGGACGGTCTTGGTATTGAAATGCCGCCAGACGTCGCCGAAACTGGCGCGCAAGTCGGTACGAGTTTGCTCCATTTTCTCGACGTACTGCTGAAGCGCGTAGAGCGCTTCAGCCTCTGTTTCGGGATCAAGCTCGTTGGTAATGGCGCTCAGGCGTTCTTCCGCAGCAATGATGTCGTGCAGGTCGCCGAGATGATCCTGAATCGTCTTCAGCTCGGTGACGAACTCGTCAATCCCTGTGCCGAGCACCGCTTCGAAAATCGACACCGCGTAGCGCAATCGCTTGAACTCGATCCGTAAGGCGTGCAGCGTCTCGTCGCTGGCGTCAGCGAGGATTGGATCATAGGCGCGCACGGCGGCGATATGTTCCCAGATCAGCGTGGGCAGTAGGTGGCGCACTTGGTAGGGTTGCACATCGTTAATATCCACCTTGACCGCACCTTTGCCGGATTTGGTCAGGAAGGTGCTGTAGTCCTCGACGAAGCGTTTGTAGCTCTTTTTGTCGAGCGCGCGGATCAAGTCATGGCGGGCAGAGGCACGTTCTTCTTCCAGCGCATCGAGGACGGGCTGGAGATCGTCGTGCTTATCCTCGTCAAGCGTATCGCTAAAATCCTTGACGTTCTTGATCAGCACGTCAAGGTCACGCACTGCACCCAGTGACCGTGCAAATTTGCGCAATTGCCGCTGGTACGGCTGAATCGCTTTTGCTTTATAGTATTCAGCCAGTAGGCGGAGCGTACTGCGCATCCGCCGCGTGGCGACACGCATATCGTGCACGTTCTCGATGTCTTCGCCGGAACGGCTGCCCGCTTCGTTTTCGAGCATGGTGATCAGGTCGCCGAGCAGCGCTTTACGTCCCGCTTCCGCCATCGTGTCGTCGGGGGAAACCGGCTGGACTTGGTTTTTCAGCGTTTCGACGAGCGCTTCATGTTGTGGATTCATAGGTTCCGAAGTCTTTGTATGTGATACAAACAGTGCCGCGTATCTTAGCATAGCTTCACATGACCTTAAAGCTGCTTAACACAAGCGTAGGGTTTTCTTAAAACTGTGTCTGTTTGAGGATAGCACGAAAAAACTCGAAGATCGTGATATTGGGGTTGTTGACGATCTCGTGCAAGCCATTGTTCAGCACCGCCCACTGGTAGATTTGCATCGCCAGCAGCAGCGGAATGCCGATACTGACGACCCGCACAGGCAGGCGGGCAATTGTGATCGAAACCGGTGCTTCGGACAGTTCCGCCAACTGCTGACGGTCGGTGACGACCTGCAAGCGCTGCATGTTGAGGTCGTCGCGCAAGCCGTTCATCTGCACGTAGTGATAGAGCGTATCGACGCGCTGCCCGTCGTCCGTGCGGATCGTCTGCCAGCGTTGATCAAGCCGCTCGATTTCGCTGTTGAGATCACGAATGCGATGGTCGATGCCGGTCAACTGCTCGCTGAAGTGGTGGCTCTGACGTTCGCGCCAGCGGTTCTGCCCACGCGAATAGGGCATCCGGATCAGCGCGAAGTAATGCGCGTAGAGCAGCACCAGCGGAATCACGATATTGAAGGCGAGGATGCGCCCTAAGTCCTGCGGCAGTTGGGGCAGTCGTCCTTCGGTCAGCACTTGGCTGAAGGGAATGGCGAACATGTAAAGCGTGATAATCAGCACGATCAGGAAGCCGACCGGCAGCTTGGCGACCAGATCGTCGCGCTGCTGCGCCGAGAGCGTCTGTTGACTGAGGGCGATGCCATAGAGCGCTAAGAGCGCGACGATTAGTAGGTAGAAGGGGATGGCGAACAGCAGAGCCAGCGCCTGCTCGGAGGTTTCGATCAGCGCGCTGCCGCGCTGCAAAATCTGCTCGCGCAGTGATCCGATTGCGCCACCCGTATCGCCAAACAGCACGAGGTAGACCGGGATCAACGTTCCCAACACGCCGATGATCAGCAGCATGTCCATGTCTGAAATCGAGCGTAGGAAATCGGCGATCCGGCGGGGCAGCCGCTCAAGCAGCAGGTCGGGCAAGAAGCGCTGACGCAAGCCGCGCCCGCTGGTGTAGACGATGATCACGCTGACGAGTACCAGCAGCCAGATCACCGGAGCGAGCGCGAGGATCGCAAGATCGAAGTCGGAACTGCCGAGCAGCGCAGACGTGCGTGGGTCGGATCGGTCGATGAAGTGGCGGACGAGCACCATCGTCGTCACGATCAGGAGCAGCGGCGCGATCAGCCGTGCCAGCCGAATCCAGACCTCGCTGCGGCTGATCCAGTCATTCCAGTGCTGTGTCCACATGATCTGCATCCCGAAGTAGTAAATGCAAATCGCCGCGCCCAGCCCCGCCACATAGGTGACGTTGTAGCGCGTCGTAAAGACGGCGGGCTGAAACAGGTGAACCAGCGCGCTTGCGCCGGAGGTCGCCAGCAATCCGGCGGCGATCACTTCGTTGATCGCCAGCAGAATTTGTTCCCACAGCGGAATCGCGGTGACGAAGCGCTTGTAGAAGGCGGGCAGCAGCATCAGCAGCGACCGCAGGAACATCCACGAGAAGGCGATCAGCAGGATCAGTTCGAAGTAGGTTTCCTGACTGTTCTTCCCCCACAGCGGCGAGCGAATCAGCAGGCGCGCGGTGATCAGCCAGAGGATGCCGAAACCCCACGCCATGCCAATGCTAACGGCGTGCTGTCGGTTGAACGGCTGGCGCAGGATGCGGCGCTGCACCGGCTCAAAGGCGGATAGCGCGACCAGCAGCCCGACGCCGAGCGCTGACAGGACAAACTCAAGCCAGTCGCCGACGAATGCCTGCCAGCCCGTCCAAAAGATGCCAACCAGCAGCAGCGCCGGGACGATCACCCGCACGAGCGGGTCGCTGCCAACAGCTTGCATGAATTGATGCGTAATGCTTTTGCGTTCGGTCATAGGCGTATCTTACATCAAGTCGCGGATTACGGGACAGCAGGAGTAGGAAAAGATTCAACGCAAAGGCGCAAAGAGCAGGGAAAGTCGCAAAGGAAAGGCAGGACATAACGTGTGACACCAACGGCAACTCATTTGCCAATTGTGTGCTTTTATCTGCTGCGTCTTGCTGTAAACTATCATGACTGCTTATGAACTCATCAGGTGATAGCAATGGATCACGGCATTTACGATAAGCGTCATTATCCGATTGTCGATGTGCAGCAGGGTTATAGCGAATGGGCGCAGACTTACGAGCAAGTCGTGCAGGACGAAATGGACTTGCGCCTGTTCGAGCGCGTGGCGACGGTCGATTGGGCAGGGGCGACTCAGATTCTCGATCTCGCCTGTGGCACAGGACGCATTGGCGCGTGGCTGAAGCAGCAAACTCCGGCAGCGATAGACGGCATAGACTTCACGCCCGCGATGCTTATCCGTGCGCGAGCGAAGGACATCTACCGTACTTTGAATATCGCCGATATTACCAGCACGGGCTTGCCCGCCAACACCTACGACCTGTGCACCCAGTCCCTCGCGGACGAGCATTTGTCCGATTTGCGCCCGCTCTACGCCGAAGTCGCTCGCCTCACACGGCATGGCGGCAGCTTCGTGATCGTCGGCTTTCATCCGCAGTTCCTCATGGCAGGCGTGCCAACACATTATCAGCGCGAAGGCGGTGAGCCAACCACGATCCGCAGCTACGTCCACCTGCTGAGCGATCACGTGAAGGCGGCGCGGGCTGCCGGATGGTCACTGGCGGAGATGGACGAGGGGTTGGTTGACGAGACATGGCTGCAAGTCAAGCCGAAGTGGGAAAAATATTTCGGGCTGCCGATCAGCTTTAGCATGGTCTGGTGGCGAGAATAAGCCTGAACCACCTTGCGGAATTTATGTCACCACCTTATAATCGTTATCAATAAAATATGAGTTAGCGAATTCTACATATAAAAGAGGAAGCAAATGGCAACCTACGTTCTCGTGCATGGCTCGGCGGTCGGCGGTTGGTACTGGAAGCGGGTTGTCCCTTTACTGCGTAGCGTAGGTCATGAGGTCTACACGCCTACACTGACTGGTCTGGGTGAGCGCGCTCATCTCCGTTCCTCGGAAATTGGTCTCGAAACCCATATTCAGGATATTGTCGGGGTCATCGAGTATGAAAACTTGACGAACGTGATTCTGGGAGGTCATAGCCAGAACACATTCGTAGCGTTGGGCGTAGCCGACCGCTTGGTCGAACGAATAGCGCATTTGATCTACTTCGATGGGCCTGTCCCTGCCAACGGGTCAACTATCCTAGAGAGCGGGCCGGAGGAATGGCGCGCCTGGATATTAGGGCAGGTTGCCGAGACCGAGCGCGGGAAGGCGTTTATTCTCCCCGACGTTCGAAATTTCGGCTGGATTGACGAGGCTGACGCCGATTGGTTCAACTCGAAGGTGACGCCCGACCCCTTCAAACGATGGAATGAGTCGCTTATTTTACATAACGAAGCAGCGCTGGCAAAGATTCCCCGAACGTACATCAACGCTATCGGCGATGCGCCGGGCGGAGAAGCACCCCCTGAATGGGCTAAGGGAATGAATTTCCGCGATCTACACGCCAGTCATCTCGCCATGATCAGCGCGCCGCAGGCTTTAGCGAATCTGCTGCTGGAAGCGGCACAGTAGGCTTGATTTCATCATCCGATCACTCCTGCTGCTATAATCTTCATTGAAGCACAGGAGCGCAAAAAAATGAGTTTTGACAAAAATAAACTGATCGCCGCGCGGCAGGCATGGCGCGAAAAGACGCTCGATCCGACACTCAAGCGGATGCCGGAGCGCCGCCCTCAAGACGAGTTCATGACCCAGTCGAGCGTGCCGATTGAGCGCCTCTACACGCCGCTTGACATCGCCGACACCGACTATCTGGACGAGATCGGCTTTCCCGGCGAATACCCGTTCACGCGCGGCATCCATGCGACCGGGCAGCGTGGTCGCCTGTGGACGATGCGCATGTTCGCCGGCTTCGGCACGGCGGAAGAAACCAACGCCCGCTACAAGTACCTGATCGAGCAGGGTAACGCCGGCTTATCGGTTGCCTTTGACCTCGCCACGCTAATGGGCTACGACACCGACGCACCCGAAGCGCTCGGCGAATTTGGTAAGTGCGGCGTCGCTGTCAGTTCGCTCAAGGACATGGAAATCCTGTTTGACGGCATCCCGTTGGGCGACGTGTCTACGAGCATGACGATCAACAGCCCTGCGGCGATTCTGTGGGCGTTCTACATCGCTGCCGCCGAAAAGCAGGGTGTGCCGATGGATCGCCTGCGCGGGACGCTGCAAAACGACATTCTCAAGGAGTACACGGCGCAAAAGGAATTCATCTTTCCACCCGCGCCGTCGATGCGGCTGGTCACCGACACGGTTGAGTACGGGACGCAGCACCTGCCGCAGTGGAATACCATCAGCATCAGCGGCTATCACATCCGTGAGGCGGGCAGCACCGCTGTGCAGGAACTTGCCTTCACGCTGGCGGACGGGCTGGAATATGTGCGCTGGGCGCTGGAACGCGGGTTGGAGATCGACGCCTTCGCCCCGCGCCTGAGCTTCTTCTTCAACGTCCATAACGACTTCTTTGAGGAAGTCGCTAAGCTGCGGGCGGCGCGGCGGATTTGGGCGCACGAGATGCGCGAGACGTTTGGCGCGACCGATCCGCGCTCGTGGCTGTGCCGCTTCCACTGCCAGACTGCGGGCGTCAGCCTGACCGCGCAGCAGCCGGAAGTCAACTTGATCCGCGTGGGGCTGCAAGCGCTGGCGGCGGTGCTAGGGGGGACGCAGTCGCTCCATACCAACAGCATGGACGAGGCGCTGGCACTGCCCAGCGAACACGCCGTCACGCTGGCGCTGCGCACCCAGCAGGTGATCGCCGAGGAGACGGGCGTCACCAACACAGTTGATCCGTTGGGCGGTAGCTACTTCGTCGAGGCGCTGACGAACAGGACCGAGCGTGAAGTTTACGCCTACTTCCGCCAGATCGACGAACTCGGCGGCGTGATTCCGGCGCTCGAAGCGGGCTTCTTCCAGCAGGAGATCGCCGACGCCAGTTACCGCAACCAGCGCGAAATCGACCAGCACAAGCGGGTGATCGTCGGCGTTAATGAGTATGCCAGCGAAGTGCCGCCCGCCATCTCGATTTTGCAGATGGATCCGCAGGGCTACGAGCGGCAGATTGCGCGGCTGGCGACGCTGCGGTTGGAACGGGACAACGAGGCGGTCGGGCACTCGCTCGATGCGCTGCGCGGGGCATGTAAAGGGACGGACAACGTGATGCCTTATCTGCTCGACGCGGCACGGAGCTACGCCACGCTCGGCGAAATCGTGGACGTAATGCGCGAGGTTTTTGGTATATACCGTGAGCCGGTGCAGATTTGATGAGTAAGCCAACGTTGTTGTTTGATGTGATGACACCGCTTGGTTTTCGAGTACACTGCTCTGAAACTTATTGGCAGGCGAAAGTGATTGCCGACCACCCGGTGATGCAAGATCGAGTCGAGGATGTCAAGCGAGCGCTCAGCCAACCTGCTGAGGTGCGTCTAAGCCGCAACGATAGTGACGTTTATCCTTTTTACACAGCTGACGAGAAGCGGCTCGTTTGTGCGGTCGCAAGATCAATCGATACCGAAGGCTTTCTGATTACTGCCTATCCGGCAGACAAAATGAAAGAAGGCAAGACGATATGGACAAAATAAAAATTCACTTCGATCCCACTGATAATACGTTGCAGGTGTGGTTTGACGACCCGCAAAAGATGGTATATCTCTCGCCAATTGAAGAAGATACACCGGGCGATTTTCACTTGATTAAGGCTGAAGATGGTCGTGTTATCGGCTTGGAATGTCAGTTTTATCATCTGCAACCGGGCAGTGTTGCGGTTGAATTGGAAACTGCGCGCCTGCTGTTTGAGTCGGGAATGCTGGGGCATGTATCGCCTGAAAACAACATCTAGCTTAATGAACATCATGCGCGAGGTTTTTGGTGGCTACCGTGAGCCGGTGCAGATTTGATGGATGAACGTTTTACGCCGCAGTCAGCGGATGCGCTGCGCCAAGCAGAGGTCGAGGCGAGACGGCTGCATTCACCGACGATTGAGGCTGAGCATCTGCTGTTGGCGCTGAGTAGTATGGAAGCCGGAGTCGCTGCCGATGTGCTGCATCAGGATTGTCACTTAGCGCCGCAGGAAGTCCAAATCGTGGTGGATGAAATCAGTGCCAAGTTTGTGCGCTCAACAGGGCGCGACGATGGTACGCCGACGCTTTCAGCGGCGCTCAGTAGCCTCTTGAACCGCGCGGCTCAAGAGGCACAGGCTGCCGATCACGCATGGATC
>JBBSNT010000138.1:0-10194 GCA_038260485.1 Aggregatilineales bacterium
GTTGGTGCAGGCAAAGGCAGCCCGACGCTTGACGAGCCTGTCGGCGAGGTCACACTGAGCGAACCCGTCAACGGCGAGATCACCGACGCGATGTGGCAAAATGCTTGGACACTCGACGCTGCGGAAGCAGGCAGCATCGACGTGATCGTCGAGCGCACCGATGGCACACTGATACCGCGCCTGTCGATCCGCGACGCCAACAATCAGGAACTCCGCAGTGCCTACTACGAGGACACACGGGATAGGGCAATCCTCACGGGTTACCAACTGCCGAGCGCGGGTCAGTACCGGATTGTCGTCCTACGCGATGGCGAGCAGCAGGGCTATACCAGCGGGGGCTATCGTTTGACGGTCAAGTCCTCATCCGATCAGTAACATGAGCGCACGTACAACGGGGCGTTCATGCGACGCCCCGCTGTGCTACCACCACGATTCAGAGTTCCCTGCATTTTTAACCGATGGCTTGCCGATAATGCACAAATTTTGCTTGAATTCCACGAACGCTCAGGATCGCGCCAATCAACTGGCGAGCGGGTTGAACGTCACGCTCGGTGCGCCGGTAATCATCACCGAAACACCACAGTCAAACAATCAACCAATCCCGCTCATGCGTGGGGCTGCGATGGCAAGCAGCAACTCAGGTCAACCTGTGAGCGAGGGTCAGATTAGCGTCAGCGTTCAGATCGAAGTTACGTTCAGCATTCAATAAGTCTTGCATAATTGCGTAGGGGCGTTATCATTCCCCTACGCACTTTTCGCTAGAATTTGGACGATTGTGATACGCAGTTGACGGGGTAATTTTAATCCGCGCAATTTGACATCGACTATTGTATGCCTAACGAAAACCAGATGCGGCGGACTCCTCAGCAAGTACGAGGTCAGCGCCGCGTTTCACAAATCCTCGATGCAGCAGCAGAGGTCTTCGTCGAAAAAGGGTACGAAGCAGCAACAACAAACGCCATCGCAATACGAGCAAACACTTCTATTGGCTCGCTTTACCAGTTTTTCCCAAATAAACGCTCAATCCTCGAAGCACTCGCAAACCGCTATCAAATGCAGCTTAGAACCGTCCTGGATGGCGTTAAATCTGAGGCTGATGAGGGGTCACTTCAGCACTTACTCACCCTGCTGGTCGATGATCTCGTCACCTTCTATACGTCGAATATTACATTTCAGCCGATGTTCTACGTCTCGCAGAGTTCGAAAACACTGACGCTGATCGCCGACGAAGTGTGCGCGGCAATCGTCGAACACGTCAACCAGACCTGTTCAAAAGCCTCACCAGACATCGAACCCGAACTGTGCAAATTCTACGCATCGGTGATCGTCTTTATGATGCGCGCCTTCATTCCCCTGAGCCAGAATCAAGACTCGCCCTTCAACGCGCTCGTCGTCCCGCAGCTCAAGCGGATGATCTTTGCATATTTAGCGTCGCTCGAACCCTTCGGCGCGCACGAGTTCAGCTACGACGACTAGGGAAATAAAAGCAGCGAGGTTGCCCTCGCCGCTCTTATAGTTTATCGCTCTGTGCTTGAAACTAGACCATTGCCGATGCCGTTGAGGGCGCTGCTGGTGCGGCTTCTGCCGGAGCCGCCTCAGCGTTGCTGCCCATTGCCCGCTGCAAAAATGCCTTCACGACCTCAACCGACACCGCCACGCCAACACCGGGACCCGTCATCAGCGTATTGACGCCGATCAGTCGCCCGCTTGCGTCAACCAGCGGACCGCCTGAATTACCGGGGCGCAGATGCAAATCCGCGACGACCCACTCATGACGCGCCGTCGGCAATTCGGGCAGTTGATCCCCGACGCCGATCAAAATGCCGCCGGTCGCAGCGTTGGCGATTCCCCAAGGATGCCCTAACGCCATCACCCACTGTCCCGGATGCAGCCCGCGTGTAGTGCCAAGCTGAATCGTCGGTAGGTCGTGCGCATCGACCGACAGCGCCGCGAGATCGTGTTCCTCATCGCGGGCGATCAGTTGGGCGTCGAGTACCCGCCCATCGTAAAGCGCGACCTCTAGCGGCCCTTGCTGGGCGACGTGCGCGTTGGTGACGATCAAGCCGTCCGAATGCCAGATTGTGCCCGCGCCCGCCCCACGCGACTCGTCGCGCACTTGAACCACGCTGGGGCATACGTCATTGAGCACGTCGGACAGCGCCGCATTCACCTGCTCGAAGACGGTTGCCATCTCATTCACCCCAATTGCCACGACGCCAGCCGCCGCGACCACGATGCTCACCACGTCCACTCTGCTCGGACTCGCTCGGCATCTCACGCTCGCCAACCGTGACCGCAACTTCTTGAACCTGCCCGCCGCGCAAAACGCTCACGGGAACGCTCGTCCCAACGCGGTCGCCATTAAGCAGCGCCATCAAGTCGTCCATCTGGCGCACTGCCTGCCCATCCAAGCTGATCAGCGTATCGCCGAGCAGCAGCCCCGCTTGATCCGCCGGGCTGTCTGGCTCAACCGCCGCCAGCAGCAGTCCCGTTTCCTGTCCAACGCTGTCCGCGACGCTCTGCGGCAAACGCACGGGCTGCGCGCTGACGCCGAGGAAACCCCGCTTGATCCGTCCATGCGTCGAGAGCGTTTCCGCGACGCGCTGAATGGTCGCAGCCGGAAGGGTTAAGCTGACGCCGCGCGCCAACGCCGAACTGTTCATGCCGATCAACGCACCGCCCGCGCTCACCAGTGGACCCCCGGAGAAACCCGGATACATGACCACATCGGTCTGCACGAAGGTGTCGATCCGTCCGCCTGCATGAGTGCGCCATTCCTTGTCGAGCGCGCTGATCACGCCCAGAGTCGCCTGTACGTCGGCGTCAGGGCGACCAAGCGCCAGCACCAGATGCCCGACCTTGACCGAGCCAATGTCGAGCCAGTTAGCGGGTGTTAGCCCGTCGGTTTCGGCGCGCAGCACGGCGATGTCAGTCGTCGGGTCACGCCCGACCAGTTGCGCCGAGACGGTTTTGCCACCCGGCAGCCCAATCGTGACGTTCTCGTCGTGCTCAAGGACATGATGCGCGGTGACGATCAAACCATCCGCCGAAAACACGATCCCGCTGGCGGACATACGCCGCCGCCCTTCCACACGCACAATGCTCTGTCCGGCAGTTTCGACTGCCGCCGCTAAATCGTCGGATAAATTCTGCAATACGTCTGCCATTAGGAGAATGTCCTTTTATGTCGCTTCGTCAAAGTCACCGCAAAGGTTCGCGGTATGTTTCTATTAGACAGCACAAGAGGCGGTCGATACACCGCCCCTTGTGTGAGGCACACCCTGATAAAACGGGTAGTCACCCCACCTTGATCCTAGCTACTCGACGGGGATGACGAAGCCTGTAAACTCATCGGCGGGCGTCAGCCAGTATTTACCGCCGCCGCGTTCGCGCCGAAGATAGCCGAAATCGACCAGATCGCGCCGCAGGGTGACGTGATCCTCTTTGTGAACCGACTTAAGAATTTCGTTGATCTCCGGCTCGCTATAGAGGCGATCCGGCTCGAACAGGGTCGCCAACCAGCGCAAAATGACAATCTGCTTCTTCTGCTTCGCCGGAATTTGCGTCAGCTTACCAGCGTGCGTGTATTCACGCAGCACCTGCTGATCGGCTGCGACCCAGTTCAGCGCCGCGATCCACGCATCATCCGCTTGAGTAGATTCTGGCGTCGCTGGCGTTTGCTCAATCGTCTGAATACCCGCCTTGAACTGATCGAGCATTGGCGTATTGAGGCGGTAAAATCGCTTGTTGCCAGCCATCCGCAGATGCACCAGCCCGGCGCTGCGCAGCTTCGAGAGATGGTGCGATATCGTCGGTTCAGTCAGTTCGAGCTTCTCCGCCAGTTCGCCAACGGTATACTCGCGCTCGTTGAGCAAGCGCAGAAGAGTCAGCCGACTTTCATCGGCAAGCACCTTGAGCGTCGTTAAGAGGCGCTCTCTTTCCCATACCATGATCGCTTTGTCCTTGATCTGCCAATATTCCATAATTAGATGTACATCTAATTAGATTTTCGTCAATTCAATGAGTTTGTCAAGACCTAAAGTGCGATCAAGCCCATACGGGTGGCGCGAACAACCGCTTCGGTGCGACTCTGTGCGCCGAGTTTGGTCAAAATGGCGTTGACGTGAAACTTGACGGTATGCTCGCTAATGCCGAGCCGACCGGCAATTGTCTTATTCGGCAGCCCCTCGGCAATCAGCGTGATCACTTCCAATTCGCGAGGCGTCAGCGCATCGACCAGCGGAGCAGGCGCATGAGTGTCGAGAACAGGATCAACCCGCAGCATATCGGCAATTTCCGGCATCATCACGACCAGCCCCTGCCCTAAGGCAGTCAGCGCCGCCGCCAACATATCGACGCTGGCATCTTGCAGCAGCAGACCGCGTACACCCGCGCCGATCAAAGCAGGCGCAGCTTCAAGCGCAGTCGCATCATCAGCAGTCAGCGCCAGCACGGGCACATCCCCCACATCCGCGAGATGATCGAGATTTTGCAGCGGCTCCCAGCCCATATCCCAGATCAGCGCATCCGGTTGATAAACGTCGAGCGCATCAGGCAGGTCAACGTCGCCCGCGCTCTGCCCGATCAGCGTGATACCGTCAACATCGTCGAGCAGCGCTGTTAAACCCGCACGCGCCAGCGGACTGTTGGCGACGACCAGCACGCGCAGGTCGTTGATTAATGATGACATAGCAATTTCCGCTCAATGGTCAGGTTTGGGCAGCTATGAAATAGCCCGCCCGATCTCATTATGGCGGCGGCGCGTTAGAGACACATCAGCGCGACGTGTCGAACCTGTAAAGATCGCGTAAATGAACTGGTCAGAAGGCTATTGCTGATTAACAGGATTTCCCTATAAAGTAGAGTAACCCTCAATTTAAGGAGTGTTTCTGTGATGAAGCGTTACCTAATACTGTTATTCCTTTTCACTTTGATGGTTGCGCCCGGCGCCTTACAAGCTCAGACCCCGTCCGGTATGAGCGTCACTTGTGATAATGGCAGCAGCTTCGACAACGGGGTCGAGGTGATCGTCACACAGATGCGCTCTGGCTTCAACTACACCGCCACCGCCGTCGGGCTGAACGGCTTCGATCCCGTCCTCGCCGTGCTCGACACCAGCACCGGCAACGGCTTATGCAGCGACGACGAAGCATCAGCTTCGCGCTACGGTGCCAATCTGCCAACGACGGGTCGCGTCAATCCCTCGAACCTGAGCGCACAGGTCACTTTCAGCCAGAACAGCAGCAGCACCTTCGCGGACGTCTCGCTGGTGGTCGGCGGCTACGGCAACCAGTCGGGCGAGTTCCTGCTGATCCGCGAAGGCATGGGCGTGACCGCTGCCGATGGTGCAGGCGACGCCTTCAGCGTCAACCTCACCCCCGGCATGGTCGCCTCTGGCGTCCCGCTCTCGGTCTACATGATCACGCGCGGCACCAGCGGCGTTGACCCACTGATTTATCAATCCGACAGCAACCTTAATCCGATCACCGACACGAATGGCAACTATATCTCCTGCGACGACGCGGGCGATAGTTCTAACTGCTGGGGGTCAAGCACGAACCTGAGCAATTCGAGCATCACCATCGGCTCGGGCACACTCCCCGGCTGGCAGTACGATGCGATGCTGACCGAATCACTGAGCAATTTGAGCCTAAGCAGCGACCGCACGCAGAATTACTACACCTTCGTCATGACCAGCTATCAGCAGTCAACGCAGGGGCAGTATTTGCTCGTCTTTCACATCGGCGAGAGCGACACAGTCAGCACGAACGGGGGTTCAAGCAGCGGCGGCTTAACAGGCGGCAGCGAAGAGACTTCCAGCGGGAATAACCAAACTGCGCCGACACCGATCCCGCCCAATAACAACAGCAGCGCGGGCTTGTCTTCGGGCATGAGCGTCACCTGTGACAATGGCAGCAGCTTCGACAACGGCGTCGAGGTGATCGTCACACAGATGCGCTCTGGCTTCAACTACACCGCAACCGCCGTCGGGCTGAACGGCTTCGATCCCGTCCTCGCCGTGCTCGACACCAGCACCGGCAACGGCTTGTGCAGCGACGACGAAGCCAGCGCATCGCGCTACGCCGCTAACCTGCCAACAAGCGGGCAAGTCAATCCCTCGAACCTAAGCGCGCAGGTCACTTTCAGCCAGAACAGCAGCAGCACCTTCGCGGACGTCTCGCTGGTGGTCGGCGGCTACGGCAACCAGTCGGGCGAGTTCCTGCTGATCCTCGAAGGCATGGGCGTGACCGCTGCCGATGGTGCGGGCGACGCCTTCAGCGTCAACCTCACCCCCGGCATGGTCGCCTCTGGCGTCCCGCTCTCGGTCTACATGATCACGCGCGGCACCAGCGGCGTTGACCCGCTGATTTATCAATCCGACAGCAGCTTGAACGCCCTAACCGACAGCAGCAACAACTACATTGCCTGTGACGACGCGGGCGATAGCTCGACCTGCTGGGGCACGAGCACGAACCTGAGCAATTCGAGCGTAACCATCGGCTCCGGCACGCTTCCCGGCTGGAACTATGACGCCATGCTCACGCTGCCCTTGAGCGGCTTGCGCCTGAACAGCGACCGCACGCAGAATTACTATACCTTCGTCATGACCAGCTATCAGCAGTCAACGCAGGGACAGTATCTGCTCGTCTTCCACATCGGTGAAGCTGCCTCCGGCAAGCCGAACACCTAAAGCGGCTTGCCTCGTGATCGGAGGGGCACAGCGCGCTGTGCCCCTCCCCTAAAACACGCTTATCTGATCTCCAAGCCCGTTGCCAACTCAACCGCATCTGATCCATCCGCTAAGCGCACGCGCTGACCGGTCGCCGCGTCGTAGAGTCCAACGATCAGCCGTACCGTCTCCGCCGAGGCATTGTCGTTGAACGCCAACGTATGCCTATCCATGATGTACTCGCCCTCACGCCAGCCGATGGTCGCCCGACCGCCGGGGATCGCGTCGTCCTGCGCGATCACCTGCCCCTGCGCGTTGATCAATTGCGCGAACACGGTATAGCTCACAGGCGCAGCGTGTTGACCCGCACGCCAGATGAGCGTAAGCTGCGGCGGATCATCCCGACCGAAAAGCGAATCGGCGCGACTGTGCGTGAGCGAATAGCCCACGAGTTTCCCGACGTCGGGAAACTCAGCATTGACCGCCATCTCGAAGGCGGGCGCTTCGCTGATCAGGGGCAGCGCCTCGATCTGGTAATGCGCAAGAATCGCCCAGCCGTTGACGCGCAGCACCGCCGACCCGCTCGGTGCGTCGGGCGGCACATGGATCGCCCGCCAATCAAGCGTGATTTCGCCGTGATCGGTCGTGCTCGCCGGCACACTGACCTGCCACCGACCCGCCTCGTCCGCGAATTCTAAATCAGGCAGAGCACCTTCGCCTCGCCAGAGCATCGACGTTCGAATCTCATCGCCGTTAGCCAGCGGCGTACCGGACGCGAGGTCGTGCGCGACCAGCGTCAAATCGCCAGAGATCGCCAGATTCACGCTGTTGGGCAAATCGGGCTGGCGCTCAACCTGCGTCCAATCCGCGCCCGAAAACGCCGTCCAAGTCGTCAGCAGCAGGTCGCGCCCGCTGAGCGTTTGCCCGTTTTGCGGTGGATTGTAGCCTAACGGTTCGTCGGTTTCGTCGTAGAGACGCAAGAAGATGCGATAATTTTCAGGCGGCGCGCCGTAAGGCAAGCGCAGCAGCGGATAGGCTGTCAGCGACTCGCCCGCGCTGACCATACTGCTCGTCTGCTGGCGGGCGGTCGCGAAAATTGCGTCGGCGCTCGCGACCGTCCAGCCAAGATCGTTCTGCACGATCAGGGCGGCTTTCAGGTCGGCATCGGTGGCGCGCAGCAGCGTGACCGTTATGGGCAGGCACAGCGCGTGATCCGCCGCAACCACCGCCGCTTGACCGACCGACTTGACGTGAGCAATCAGACTGCCGCCGCTGTCGCTGAAGGTCAAATCGACGGGTTGAAACTGCGGCAGATCGAGCACTGGATCAGCATAGACGAGCGTCGTCATGCCGTAGGCAGTCTGCGCTTGCGGCAAGTTGACCGTGCCATTGCCCAAGACGCAGCCCATCATGCCGCGATAATCGGCGCGCTGCGTGTACCAGACGTTCAACGCCACATTTCCCGACGTCGGGAGCTGCGGCAGTATCGCATTAAGGTCTGCCCCTTCCGCCAGCGTGATTCGTCGCGCCCGCACCGCAAGCCGATCCCAGTAGTAGGCGAGGTCGTAGCGGTCGGCATATGACCACGCGATTACGCTGTCATCAGCGCTCAGGTGATCGGCATAGAACTGCACCATCGCACGAACGTCGTCATGCTGGTAATCAGGATTCTGCGCGACGATCAACGTGAAAACAGCGATCAGCGCGAACGGGATCAGCGCAAGCCAGCGCAGTGTACGCGGGCGAAGACTCGCCAGCCCGACGCCAACTGCCGTCAGCAGCAGCGGCACAATCATGACGAGATAACGCCCGTGCAAATCATTGCCGAGCATGATCAATCCGCCGACCAGCCCCATCAGCAGCAGGATCACGTGAGCGAACAGCCACAACGCGCGCCGCCGGATCAACAGCAGCGTGATCAACAGGATCATCACGGCGAGGAACACAAAAACAGGCAAATCACGCAGCGCCAGCGCCCACGGCTCGACCCACAAACCCTGCCACACCTGCCACGCGAACGCCAAATCGAGCGGCGGCGCGGACGTGATCGCGCTGTTCGCGCCCTGCACTAGCAAAAAACGGTCGATGAAGTAGGGCAACCAGAGCAAGCCGACGCCGACCTGCCCCGCGAGCCAGACGCGCCAGTCGGGGTAGCTGACGCGCCTGCGCACGATCCAGATCAGCAGCGTCACCGCGTTCAGCCACAGCACGATCACGAGTCCCGTATTGTGAGCGTAGAGCAGCGCCAGTTCACCCAACCACAGCATGATCCAAGCGGCGCGGCTTGGCTTAGTGATTAATCGCTGCCACGCCAGCGCGCAAATCAGGACCAGCACGGCTAAAAGCGTGTACATGCGTGCCTCTTGCGACGCCCACCATAAGGGCGCGGAAAGAGTCGCCAGCAGCGCCGCGCAGCGTCCCGCCCGCTCTCCGGCTATCTGCCGTCCCAAACGGTAAACGAGCGGAATCGTCAGCAAGCCCAGCAGCAATGAGACAATCCGCAGCCCGAATTCGCTCGTGCCAAAACCGTATGCAGCAGCATTTATCAAAATGTAGTAGAGTGGGGGATTAGTAGGATCGGCTTGGAAAGCGGCAGCAAGCGAAGGCTGCTGCGCCGCATATGCCGACCAGCCTTCGTCGAACCAGATACTTTGGTTCTCGATATGAAACAATCGCAGTGCCGCTGCCAGCAGCACGAGGATTACGACGAGGAGCAACCGACGATTTCGCATGGGCAAAAATTAGCACACCGGGAAACTAACGTCAATATGACGCTGTTATCTTCATAGAGCATTGGCTGTCCTTGATATGGACTTGCCTCTTAAGTCTCAACGGCATTAAAATACAACCCTAAAATATTGAAGGACGAGTCAGGTAGACATATGAGCGACCAACACAAGAAACCGTCGCAGTCTGAAACAACACCGGAGCAAAATTCTACGAGATCGCCATCAAACGAGCCGCCAAAGTTTGAGGGCGAGTCTCGTTCTTATAACCTGCCCTCTGACCCAACGCCCTCCGATTCGCTCAAAAATCCGGGGCGACAAACGCTGTTCGTCAATCGTGCAGACATCACCGCCACGCAAACCTGCCCGATCTGCGGGCATGTCAATCGACCCGGCGTGCTCGCCTGCGAACGCTGCGGTACGGTGCTCGTTCACAGCGAGGAGTCCTCTGTCAGCACGAGACATTTCAAGGCTGATCGGGCGCGCGATGCCGAGTCGAGCGAAAATGAGCCAGAGGTTTCCGATTCGATTCAGCAGGCGGTGAGCACGGCAGGCAGTGGTGAATTCCACGAGAATATGATGCTGCGACTAGAAGTCGATGGATCGCCTACGCCAATTGTGCTTTATCCTAAAAGTGAAACCACAGTTGGACGGCGTGATCCGGCAACCGGGACAATGCCCGACATCGACATGACTCCCTACGCAGGCTATCGCCTCGGCGTCAGCCGTAATCATGCGATTATCCGTCTCAATAACCATCAGTTGGAAATGTACGATCTCGGCAGCAGCAATGGAACA
>JBBSNT010000139.1:0-10159 GCA_038260485.1 Aggregatilineales bacterium
CTCCGGTGCAGTCGTCCACCAGCCCATCGAACGGCACCCTAACCTTTACAGGCATCGTCCTGCCAACGGCAACCTCCGCGCCTGTCAGCAGCGTCAACGGCGTGGTGCTGGGCGAAATCAACATCCGTTACGGTCCCGGCACCGAATATGATCGTGTTGGCGTCGCCGAAGCGGGCGATAACTTTGCCATCACCGCCTATCATACCCAGCTCCCCTGGGTGCAAATTCGCTACTCCGACTCGCCCAACGGCTTCGGCTGGGTCGCATCTGATTTACTGGAGATTCAGGGCGATCTCACCAGCGTCACGCCGATCAGCCAGACGAGCTTCAACCTGCCGACGCTGACGCCAACAGCTTCGGTCGCGGAGCGTGCTGCGATTGGCACGATCAGCCCCGAATTCGCCACATTAGGCGCGCAATTATGGAACAATATGCTCGCCGCCCATTTCGACCCGCAGACCAGCCGCCTCGGAGCGCTCTATCTGCTGAACCTCAAAACCGGCGAGGCGCTCGCTTTTGGCGGCGACACGGCTTTCAGCGGCATGAGCATCAATAAGATCGCCATTTTGACGACCCTGTTCAGCCAGATCAATGACGTTCCCGACGACAACACCGCCTTTCTCATTGCGGAAATGATGATCTGCTCGGAGAACATTTCGACGAACAAGGTGCTAGCAGTCATCGGAGACGGCGATCCCTACACAGGGGCGGATCGCGTCAGCGCGTTTTTACAGAAACTCGGCTTGGACGAGACTTTTATCTACACGCCTTATTCCAACGACCCCTTCATCACGCCGGAAGCGCCGCAGACGCGCGTCACCGATGCCGATCAAATCAGCGCCGAGCCTGACCCCTACAACCAATTGACCGTCACGCAGGTTGGCACACTGCTGCACGACATCTACCAATGCGCGACAGAGGAGTCGGGGCCTCTGCTCGACGATCCACAGTTCGCGGGCGAGTATTCGCCGATGGAATGCCGCAAGATCATCGACGTGATGGAGCACAACAAAATCGGCAACTTCATCGAGGCAGGGACGCCCGCGAACGTACAAATCGCCCACAAACATGGTTGGGTGGACGAAACGCACGGCGATGCGGGGCTGGTCTTTTCGCCCGGTGGCGACTACATCCTCGTGATGGCGCTCCGCAACCCGACGTGGCTCGAATTCGCCGAATCGGAACCCGTGATCGAGGAAAATGCGCGCGAAGTCTACAACTACTTCAATCCTGATGCGCCCCTTGAAACCGTGCGTGACCCGGAGGGGATTTCAGCCGAGTGCAATCTGCTCGGCAATCCCGCCATCGACGATTTGCTCTCGCCGAGCTTTGGGCTTGATGCCACGACTATCGGCTGAAGCTGATTCCCAGTATAATAATGCTAATTGTAATGACGCACTGGAGATAAAGCATGGCAGCAGAAGACCACTTTACCCTCACACGACGGGGCTACGAACGCCTTCAAGCCGAACTGGTGCAGTTCAAAAGCGAACAAGCGCACTGGCGCGACGAGATGCAGCAGCTTTACACCGATGTCGACCGCAATAACGATGAGGAAGCCGCCGATTTCGACCTGCGCACGCGCAAAGAATTCGCCGATCAACGCATCGGGCATCTGACCTACGTGCTCGAACGCGCCGAAGTCACAGACGACGACCCGAACCCAAAGCAGATCGACCCCGGCGAGCGTGTAACGGTCTGGGATTTGGAAGCGCGCGAGGAGCGCACCTTCGAACTGGTCAATGGCGAAGAAACCAAATATGCTGAAGGTGCTGTCTCGACCGACTCGCCGGTCGGCAAGGCGCTGATTGGGCGCAGCATTGGCGACACCATCCAAGTCGATATTCCCGACGGTTGGGTGCGCTACTGCATTCGCGCCGTCGAACGGATTGAGGGCTAAGCAGATAGTTGCCAAGCAATCAGGGCATGACCATTGGGATCATGCCCTTTTGATTCACGGATCAGCCTTTGACGCCGCCAATAGCCAACCCACCGACAATCCAGCGCTGAAACCCAAAGAACAGCACCATGATGGGGATCGAGATCAGGATCGACATCGCCGCGAATTTCTGCATGTCAGGCGGCGCAGTATTCGCCCCGCCCGTCATCGTCGCCAGCGCCATCGCCAGCGTATAGCTGCCGGATTCCCCCGTCAGGAAAATCCACGACAGGATGAACTCCGTCCAGCCATTCATGAAGCTGAACAGGATCACAATCGCAAAGGCGGGCAGCGACAGCGGGATCATGATGCGGATGAACGTCCCGAACAGCCCCGCCCCATCGATCAGCGCCGCTTCTTCCAGTTCCTTCGGAATGGTGTCGAAGTAGCCTTTCAAGTTCCAAATGGCGAAGGGCAGCCCACCCGACGCGAACGCCAGCGCCAAGCCTAAGAGCGTCGTGCGTAGGGTTTGCGTCGCTGATAAATTGGTGTTCCCGGCGTAACCCTGCAAGCCGACCATCCCCAAGCCAACGAACACCGACAGGATCACCGCCCAGCCGTACAAATTGACCAGCAAACGCGGTTCCACACGCCCGCGCAGCAGGTAAGTGATGCCCCAGAGCAGCGCCGCACCGAACAGTGCGCCAGCCCACGCCAGCAGCATATACGGGAAGACCTGTACCATCGCGCGGTCACGGATTGCCAGAGTAGCAGCAGCGTTGGCGTCAAAATCCGCCCGCGCCGTGTCGAGCGCTGCCTGTGATGCGGGCAAATTAGCGGCAGCCGAATCAGCGTTGGCACGCGCGCTCGTTGCGCGATCTTGCAGCTTAATGGCATCCGCTTGCGCGCTCTCGATTGCATCAACCAGCGCCGCTTTGAAATCATCCACACCCGTATCAAGCGCGGGCAGCGCCGTGAGTAAAGCTTGCAAAACAAGGTCGTCATCGGGTGCTTCGCCGGACTGGCGCGCATCGATCTCCGGCTGGACAACCGCGCGGATTTCGTCGGCAGTCTGCAAGCTGGCAACCTGCGTTTGCAAACTTTGGAGCACCGTCACGGCGTCTGCCGCCGATGCGGCGCGTTCTTCAGCGCGCGCAGCCGTTGTGTCGCGCTGCTGGATACTGCCGACGCGCTGCGCGTAATCCGCTTCAGAGTCGGACAAATTTGCCTGCATGACGGCAAGCGGCTGTTCGACGACTACGGTATAGAGATCCGTCCGCTCAAAGAGGGTGAAAAAGACCAGCACGACGATTGCCAGCGTTGCCAGCGCGACACCTAGCGCCAGCGCCAGTGGCGGCGTATTGAAAGCACGCTCAGGATCACGTTTACCGAAGCTCGCCACAATCCGGTAAACCAAAAAAATCAGTGCTGCGACCAAACCGGAGGCGAAAAACGCGCGCATCGCCGCCACCAGCACACTGTTGACCTGAATCGAGGTGAACAGAACGTAAAGCGGAATCACGACGCCGGTCGTTGGCAGCAGCAGCAGGACAATAAAGCCGAGCATCCCCGCCTGCCGTCCAATGAAGCGAAAGCGCGAAAAGGCATACGCCGCCGACGAACCGAGCACGACCGTAAAGATTGAGACGCCGAGGGCGATAAATAGGCTGTTCATCAGCAGGTCGCCGAAATAGAGCGGCAGCACGTTCGAGAACGGCTGGCTGAGCAGACGACTAAAGGCGTCGAGCGTCGCGTTCTGCGGAATCAGCACGAGACTGGTCGGGCGCGTCACCCCGCGCGGATCGACCGCCATTGAGACGATCCACACGACGGGAAATAGTACAATCGCCGTCATCAGCAGCAAGAAGAACTGTAAAATGATCTGACGAATGACGATGCCACGCAGGCGCGGCGTAAAGAAGCTCGTGCCGGCGGGTTCACTGCGCCGCGCTGCGGCTAAACTGGTAGTAGGTTGGGCAGTCTGTTGGGCGCTCATAGTTAAGCCTCGTCGTAGGACTTGGTTGCGCGGGTCACACGGTTGTTGATCAGCGTGATCACCAGCAAGATGAAGAACACGATAATGCTGAAGGCCGCCGCTGCGCCATACTGATGTTCCTGCTGAATCAGCTTATACGCCTGCGTGACCAGCAGATCGGTCTGACCGCGTGGACCACCCGCCGTGATGAAGAAAATCACATTGAACTGGTTGAACGTCCAGATGGTGCCTAGCATGATCGCCGGAACCATCGCTGGACGCAGCAGCGGCAGCGTAATCTGGCGGAACTGCGTCCATTTGCTCGCGCCATCGACATCGGCGGCTTCGTAGAGGTCACCGGGAATACTTTGCAGCGCGCCGGTCGCTACCACCATCATGAAGGGCCAGCCCAGCCAGACATTGGCGATCAGCGCCGCATAGAACGCCAGCACAGGCGCGCCTGCGCGGTCGAACATTGAAATGACGGGATTGGTCGCCACCGAGTGATAGACCAGCAGGTCGAGCAGCGTGCCAACCGCCGTCAAACCGAGGATGATAATCGTGCCAATGCTGAAGACCGTGCGCGAGACGTCGAGCTGTCCGCTGTCGGCGTTTCGCAGCCCCATGTGCAGCGTGCGCCGCACCAGCCAAACGACCAAGAGGATGCAGAAAATAATCACGGCGAAGGGGACAATCCCGCGCAGGTCAATCGGCGGCTCAAGCTGCCCCAGCCAGTCGGTGCGCGTTGGCAAGTTCGTCCCCATGTAGGTGTTGATCGATTCGAACAGCAGGTTGATGCCGCCGTCATTGCGCTGCCAGAGATTATTCCAGATCAACGCGGTGATGTAGCCGGGAAGCGCCCACGGCAGCACGAACAGCACGCGGTAGAAGCGCCGTCCGATCACGTGTTCAGCGTTGAGCGCCAATGCCACCGCCAGCCCGATTCCCGCGTGAAAAACAACGTTAATCAGCGTCCACGCAATATTAAAGCCTAAGAGTGGGAAGAAATTGTAATTGGAAATATTGAGATCAGTCGTCAGTACGCGCTGGAAATTGTCCAAGCCGATAAACGGCGCAGATGCCCCGCCGAGATTGCGCAATTGAAAGTCCAGCAGCGAGATATAAATTTGGTAGGCTTGCGGCACGAAGGTGATGAGCAGCATCACGACGACTGATGGGGCGATGAACAACCAAGGCATGCCGCTGGCGCGAACTCCTTGCTTGACGTTATCCCACATCGACTGCTGACTGCGGGAGTAGGACTGAGTTTCTGTAACCGTCGCCATAACACTCCTGCGCTGATAAAAAATAGGGCAAGGACGGTAATCGTCCTCGCCCTATGCGACTCTAATCTAGAGAATGCCCACGCGGTTAGGAAGCAGGTTCGGCGTCAGCGTGAATACCGTCAATGCCAGCCTGAATGGTGTCGTAAGCCGCTTGACGGGCTTCGTCAGGCGTCTCGCCACCGGCGCTGACCGCTGTAATCGCGTCCGCCATCGGGTTCCAGAACTGACCGAGTTCAGCACGGTTCGGGAACGGCGTGCCCAACGCAAACTGATCAGCGAACACTTGCAGGTTCGGATCATCAACCGTCACCATCGGGTTGACCGGCAGCAGACCGCCCTGCGTCGCCGCAATCGTCTGACCTTCTTCGCTGGTGACGAAGCTCGCCCACGCGATAAAAGCAGCGGTCTTGGCATCATCAGCGTTGGCGTTCAGGTAGAAGCCATCGCCCTGTGCGAACAGCGCCGGAACGCTGCCGTTGTCGAGCGTCGGCATCGTCGAGACGCCGAGATCATCACCGAGGTCGCTTTCGAACTGCGCCAGATTCCAAATGCCGTCGTAGACCATCGCCACCGTACCCTGCTGGAAGCCGGGGTTCGGCGATGCGCCATCAATCACGACGCCACTGTCGGGGTCTTGCGCCAGATTGTACATATCCTGATGCAGTTGCAGGTAAGCGTCCATCGCATCCGCGCCCGCTGTACCTTCAGCGAAGTCGGCGTTGCCGTCGGCGTCCATCAGTTCGCCATCGAGCGAATAGAGGAAGCCCGCGCTGTGGAAGAAGCCGTTCTGGAACGCCAGCCCGGTCACGCTCGGATCATCGCCGTGAACCTGCGCAGCGATGTCGAGCACGTCCTGCCACGTCTCAGGGGCATCCGGCACGAGCGCCTTATTGTAGAAGAATGCCAGCGTCTTGGCGCTGTAAGGCACGCCGTACAGTTCGCCATTGAATTCGAACAAGCCCCAGCCCGTGTCGCTCGCCTGCGTGTGCAGGTCGTCGTTGACGTCAGCCGTGATGTCCTTGATCAAGCCAGCAGTCGCCCATGGACCGGTGTGGTCGTTGGCGGTGATGATCATGTCGGGACCTTCGCCAGAACCCGCCGCAGCGACGAAGCTGTCGTTGAGGGACGCATCAGGCGTGAAAACCTGCTCGACCGTGATGGTCGGGTTTTTGGCTTCGAAAGCGTCGATCAGCGCCAAAAGCGCATCGCCTTCAGCATCTTGCTTCGAATGCCACAGCGTCAGGTTGACGGTGTCATCCTGCGCAGCGACACTGACCGCCATCGGCGCGATCATCAGGGCGAGAAGCGCCGCCACGAGTAGAAATTTCCCACTAAAAATCTTCATTCAAACTACTCCTCATAGATGGTGAAAAATAGACTTTTTCAGCTAACAAACCGTGCAAATGCGACAATCCGAGACAGATTGTCGCTCCAGTAACGATCATAGCAATTTTTGGCAATTCGACAAGGATAGTTTATGCACTTTAGCTGAGAACTCAATGAATGAGTGTGTCGTCAGCCGTTTCCAGATCAGTCCATGCGCCGCGCGCCGTGACGACGTGCAGCGCTAGGAACCAATCCATGAGGTAGTGGTAGAGGTAATCCGCCATGCGAACGTCAGCACGCAGCCGCACAGCGGTGTTGTGGGCATCGTGCAGCACGACGATCAAGGCGCCGGGGCTTTCGTCGCTCCCGTTTGCGTCGTAACAACCAATGCTGTGGAGAAAATCTTCAAGTTTATCCCACGAGTAATCGAGTAAATCGGCGGGGACGAACCCCGCTGGCTGAATACCGTACTGCTGCTCCAGCAGCCCGCGCACCTGCTCGGCAACCTCGAAGTGCCGCTGGCGCAGCCCCAACAGTCGTTGATGCACGTCCTCGGCAACTTGGCTCAAGAGTTCCAGCGGCGGCGCTGCTTGTGCAATTTGACGTTCTAGGAAGCGTTCAAGATACTCCGGTTTGCGTTCCGCGAGGCAGCGATCAAACAGGTCGAGCGCTTCAAGGCGCAGCATTTGAAATGCTGCCAACGAGAACAACCCGGCATCTTCAGGATCATGCTGCATCATGACTTTTCGGGACATAACCGCCTCAGATATTCCCACGTATAAATGCCCGTATGGTGACCATCATCCCAAGCAGGCTGAAGTGCGTAGCTGCCGACCAGCTCCAGCGCCTCGATGTGATAAGAGCGGGCGGGCTTCAACGTGAGCAAATCAGTCGGGTCAAATTCGCGCCCCATGAATTGATGCCCACCGCGACACTCGACACAAGGACAGGCTTCGCGCAATTCCGAAAGCGGGTAACGACAGATCAAATCATCGCTCCACGTAATCTCAAGATAGCCTTCGGTTCGGTTTAGGGTGACTGCTTTGGGTTTCACGCCCAGCATGTTCGCACGCATTCATTCCTCGCTTAAGCCCGTTAATCACCATTTTAACACGCGAAGCCGCCTGCTCTAGCTTAAGCTTGGACACTTCCGTCCGCCTTGCATCTAGTTGGGGGTCTGCTACAATCGGGACTCGGCGTTCACGTAGGAAGGCTCGTTAGCCATCCTAATTTTGGAGACTTGTATGCGATTTCGCTTGCTGATAGGCTTGCTCTTGCTGGTTACCGTGATCACGGCGTGTCAGGGACCGCCCCCGACGGTGATCTACATTGTCGTCACGCCCACGCCAGAGACAAATGAAGCTGCCATGACCGACGTTGTCGCCCCTGAAGTAACCGGGACTGAAGTTGCAGCGCTGGAATCGACGCCAACAAGTACCGACATCGCTTCAGTAACGCCATCGCCAACCACGCTGCAAGTTCTGTCGACCTCGACCACCCCGCCGAGCGCGACTACTAACCTGACCAATACGCCCGCCCCGACCGATCTACCGCCGAATTTCCCGACACCGCTCAAGCAGCCGATTCAGATTGCCGAGCAGTTGTTCGAGCACGGGCGGATGTTCTGGTTGCAGCCGACCGATCAAATCTGGGTGCTGCGAATCACGGGCGAAGGCACAGGCACGTGGGAAATTTATCAAAACACCTTCATCGATGGTGAACAAGAAACCGATCCCAGTCTCGTGCCGCCGAATGGGCGCTATCAACCTGAACGCGGCTTCGGCAAACTGTGGCGTGAATCAGGGAATCTGCGTCAAGAACTCGGCTGGGGCGTGACACCGGAGTTCGGCTTTGTCAGCAATTATGAATATCATGCTGGTGGCAGCGTCGATGCTAATGGCAACTATGTCCCCGGTTTCGGCTATCATATTCTATTCAGTCTCGCTGGCGAGAAGTTCCGCTTCAACGAGGCGGATGGTACGTGGCAGCTAGGGAGCTAACCCTTCGGAGAAGCAGATGAGTCGGTGGCAGCTTGGAGTGGACAGCCCTTTCGCGTTGCAACTTGCCGCTGACTCACGGTTCAGCCAAACCGACTACAGCGACGACCAAATCTGGGAATTAGTGCTAGGGACTGCCGCTAATCCCGCGCTCGCGCTGCAAACCAATTACGGCGGGCGCGTCGGGCTTGCCAGCATCGTCCCTATGTGGCGCATCGACAACCGCCAAATCTATCAGTATCAAGCCTATTCAACACCTCCGGTCATCCATTCCTTCGCACCCGGTTACGCACAGGCAGTCGCCCGCTTGACACCAACGCTCGCGCTGCGTGCCGAATTTTGGGTGATGGACTCGCACGCTGTCGGCGCGCGCTTGACGCTCAAGAACACAGGCAAAGCCGTCGAAGTCGGCGTCGATTTAGTCGGCTTTATGGCGGCGCAGAATCAGGAGATCAAGCCAGCGCTGATGTCCACATCTTCAGGTGGGCAAACGGGACAGGCTTTGGCATTTCCTAAAGTCGCCAATATCGCCCCCGTGATCGCGCTCGACGGCGCGGCAAGCGCTGACGGCAGCACGCTCCACGCAGTCTTACAGATTCCGGCGCGCGGTCAAGCGGTGATTCGCTGGGTTCACGCCGCCTTAGGGACGCAAAGGGACTCGGTCGCCGCAACCCAAACGTGGCTGGCGCAAGATTGGTCAGCGGCACTCCGTCGCATCGACCGTGCCGCCCAAACGATGCCGACGATTGAAACTGGCGACGATGATCTCGACGCCGCGATTGCCTTCAGTTACCAGCAGGTCATCCAATCGTTCCTCAAGCCAACCACCAGCTTACCCGCAGCCTCGTTCGTCGCGGCACGCCAGCCGAACTACGGCTACAGCCCGCGACACGACGGGACGGATCAGCCGCGCAGTTGGAGCGGGCAAAATCCGCTGCTGGCATATCTGTCGGCGCTGGCGGTCGCGCCCGTCGATGCTGAACTCGCGCAGGGTGTCGTCCGCAATTATCTCGCTGTCCAGCGCAGCGACGGCTGGATCGACTGGAAGCCCGGTCTAGCCGGTCAGCAGGCGGGAATGCTCTGCCTGCCGATCCTCGCACGCTTGACGTGGGGCATCTGGCAGTACAGCGAAGACGACAGCTTTTTGAGCGACAGCTTCTCCGGCTTACTGCGCTTTTTCGAGCGCTGGCTCGCCTGTGATGCTGACGGCGACGGCTTCCCCGAATGGTCAAGCGAGGCACAAACGGGTTACGCCTTCATGCCGACCTTCGCGCTGGGTCTGCCTTGGGGACAAAACGCGGACATTCGCACCGTCGAAACGCCGGATTTGCTCACTTACTTGCTCTCTGAAGCCATCAGCCTGCGCGAGATCGCCTACTACCTGCGCCGTGACGCCGACGTTAAGCGACTCGACGAGCAGGTGAAAGTGTTTGGCGAACGGCTCGATGCGCTCTGGAATGCAGCGGATCAGCGCTACGTCTACCGCGACCGCGACACGCATCTGACGACCAAAAGCGTCACGGTGCTCGAAAATGGGCGCGGCGACGAGGATCACATCCTATCGCTGCCGCTGACACCGCCCAACCGTTTGATCGTCCAGATCACCGGCGGGCTGGATCACGCACCCAAAGTGACGCTGCACCTGAGCGGGTTGGACGCCGGCGGCAAGCCGATCAGCGAGGAGAGCGAGGACTTC
>JBBSNT010000140.1:0-10152 GCA_038260485.1 Aggregatilineales bacterium
CTCATCAATTTCCAAGTCAATCTCAATCTGCTTACGCGACCTCACGCCATCGACGAGCTGCTGGAACTGCACAGGCAGATCGATCTTTGCCAAATAATCTGGGCGCAGTTCTAATAGCAATGTACGCATTTCCGCCAATGCGCCTCCTGTCAGGCGTTGAAGCTGAGTCATCTGTTCGGCGGCGGCGATAGGAATATCGTTCCAGAGTCGGGGCAGCGTTTGCGCAAGGATGTTTGCCGAGAACAGCGTCTGCGAAACGGCATCGTGAAGGTCGCGCGCTAATTTCTGCCGATCTTCGAAAATCGCCAATTCCCGTGCCTGTTCTTCGAGACGTTTACGTTCGCTAATGTCCTCGATGACCAATACTGTGTACTGAAACCTGTCTTCGGGCGAACGAACAGCAGCGGCTGTCGCCCGCGCCCAGAACACGTTGCCGTCTTTGCGAACGTAGCGCTTTTCAAAGGCAATCGACCGGACGCTCCCATTGAGTAATTGACGATGCGCTGCCATAGAATCGGCTAAATCCTCTGGGTACATAAGATCACGATATGCCAGTTTGTAGAATTCTTCGGGCGTGTAGTTGAAGAGTTCGATCATCTTCTGGTTGACGCGCAGCCATTTACTGTTGGCGCTGACGTGTGCCATGCCGACGGCAGCTTGCTCGAATGTGGCACGGTAGTAATGCTCACGCTCTGCGCGTTCCCGTGCCTTCTGCTCCGATACGTCACGCAGCAGCCAACGCAGTGTCACGGCTTCAGTTATTTTTGTCTGCTGGACTCGTGCAGTCGTTAGCGCAACCTCGATTACATCGAGTCTGCGCGGCTTCAACTTGGTTTCCCAGCGTAGTGGGGGAGAGCCGTCGCGCAGCATACGTAAATGCTCAAACAAACGTGCGTGTTCGTCAACGACAATGTAACTGGTGAGCGGTTTCCCAACCAAATAGCGTTTGTCGAGGTTGAGCATAATTGCAGCTGCCCGGTTGACCTGCCGGATCATGCTTTTTGCGTCCGTCACGAGATAGCCGTCTGGCGCGAATTCGAACAAGTCTAAATAGCGCTGCCTTTCTTCTTCTGCGACCTGTCGTGCGCTTTCAAGTGCTTCGCTTTGCTGTTGCAGCTCCACTTCCGCCGTATGCAGCGACTCAACGGCGCTCATGAAACTCCGCAGAATCTGCTCGGCGGTTTGAGCATCCCCGTCTCGCTGTAGCTGGTCTGCGTAATCGGTTAATTGGTGAATCCGTTGTTCAAAACTGTCAAATTCCACAGCCCATTGTAATTTCTACTCTACCTAAGGTCACTTCCGTCTTCCATCAGTAAGATCACGCCCTGCGCCTGTTCTTTATCAACTCCATGCAGAGGGGTGCAGATGACTCTGCATTGAATTGTTTTTCCGCGCCGGTTGGTTGCTGTCAGTTGAGTCATAAAGAATTCGCCTTCTTGAGCGAGACAGGCACGCAGGGATGCTTTAAGTTGTTCGACTGGCAAGCCAATATCGAGCGCGAGGAAGTTCTTGCCTTCGACTTCGCTGGGGCGCAGCCCCCATAAATCTTCCGCGCGCGAACTCCAGACCTGTATCCTCAAATCGTGGTCAACTACAACGACCGCGCTCCGCAAACTCGTTAGAATCGATTCGAGATATGCATTCACCTGATTCAACTCATCGGTGCGATGTCGAAGTTCCTCGTTTATTGTTTGTAGTTCTTCGTTGGCGGACTGCAACTCCTCATTCATCGTTTCAAGTTCTTCGTTGGTGGATTGCAATTCCTCGTTGGTCGTTTCGAGTTCTTCATTGGTGGACTGCAATTCCTCAGAAGCTGTTTCAAGCTTCTGATTCGACTGCTCAAGCTCCAACTGCAATCTTCTTGCACGTGAAACATCAGCAAACGTGATGCTTACGCCCAGAAGGTCGCTACTCGCATCAAGCAGGGGTATCAACTGTGTTTCAATGGTGCGAATATCACCCGTTAAAGTCTCCCAATCAATTTCCGCGAGGATAACTGGGCGTCGTGTTGCCCGAACCTCGTCGATGCGCGTTCTCAATTCAGGGACGCGATAAATGAAGTCTAGTTCTTGAAGTGGACGGTCGATATCCTTAGCATTGATCGCGAGAAGTGATCGCGCACGTTCGTTCGCTAACACCAAGAATCCGTTGAGATCGATGATTGTCTGGGCAACCGGACTCGTATCGAAAGCCGCTTCACGAAAACGCACATGTTTCTTCAACTCGGTTGCCGCCTCTTCATCGCCTGCCTGCGTCATGGTAAGCAGGCGGTCACGCATGGTCACACGCGGTACTTTTGTAAAGACGCGTCGGTGTAAATCGACCGGCGTGAACAGGTCTGCATGGCTGAACAACATCTCAGCCTTGCCCAGCATCAGAAAGCCATTTTCGTTGACGGCGAAATGAAAGCGCGAAAGAATGCGTGATTGCACTTCGGCGTTGAAATACATCAGTGCATTGCGACAGATGAGCAGATCGATCCGTGAGATCGGCGCATCTTGAACAAGGTCGTGCCGTCCGAAAATCACGGCTCGCCGCAGGTTCTTACGAAAAGTACAGTGTTGATCGGTACACTCGAAATATTTTTCTAGGAATGGCGCGGGGATTATTGCTACCTGACGAAGGTTGTAGGTCGCCTGTCGCGCATCAGCGAGCGCGCGCTCGTCCACATCCGATGCGTAAATTTTTACGCGGTCGCGGAATTGATCGATGCTCAGCACCTCCGCCATCAGCATGGCGATAGTATACGCTTCTTCGCCAGAAGCAACACCCGCGCACCAAATGCGGATCGGCTCGTCACGTGGTTTCGAGGCGATAATCTGAGGGATGATGTCGCTGCTGATGTAGTCCCACGCTGGCCGATCTCTGAAAAAGCTTGTCACATTGATCAAAATTGTGTCGAATAGACTCGCGAACTCGTCAGGATGTACTTCAAGATAGTCGATGTAATCGGTAAACGTCTCGATATTCACAGTTTGCATTCGTCGCAGGATGCGCCGCATGAGGCTCGTGCGTTTGTAGCCTGTGAAGTCAAACCCGCGCGTCCGCTTGAGATAAATGAGCAGCGCTTCAAACTCTGGATTGGTTTCTGCGGGTAGGGGTGTTGCCATTAGGTTATTCCAATATTCGCTAGTTGTACTAAAAGTGGCGCTATCTCATTAAGCGGAAGGAGGTGATGTACCGCGCCTTTCTTCAAAGCAGTTTCGGGCATCCCAAAGTGTTCGGAGGTTGCTTCATCTTGCGCAATGACGATGCCTCCATAATTTTTGACCATCAGCGCGCCGTCCGCACCATCATAACCGAATCCGGACAGGATCACGGCGACGGCATGCTGCTGCAAGTTTCTCGCCATTGACTCAAATAAGACGTCGGCAGATGGGCGTGAGAAGTGTACCGGGTTGGACTGAGTGAGCATAATCGTGCGATCTGCTCTAATCGTGATGTGATGGTCAGGCGGCGCGATGTAAACGTGAGCGGAGAGCAGCGATTCGCCGGACTCGCCAAATTTCAAGTTGAGGGTTGTGTGCAGCCCCCACAATTTCACGAGCATACTGGGGCGATGCGGCGAAATATGTTGGACGATTATAATTGGCACGGGAAAGTCGGCAAGAAGGGTAGAGAGCAGATAGTCGACTGCTTTCAATCCGCCTGCGGAAGCAGCAATGCCAATCACACGTCTGCGCTGTACCGCTGGTTTCTTAGTATGTTTCTCAGCAGTGACGTCGCTCCGCGGGTCAATCACTTCCTACATCCGCCGCATTCTCACTCCCTAATTCGATAACGTCAGTTTTTGGATTGCGAGCACTGTGCAGCAGCACCTGACGCATGAGTTCAGCGCGCTGCTCAGACGCTTCTGCTTGCTGAGCGAAACGCGCGGCGCTCGAAGCGTACCCCTGTTTTCTCGCCTTAGCCTCAAGACGCCGCGATAGGGAAGCGCTCTCCTCAAGGGCGCGCATTGCGACCCAAAATGCGTTTTCTAGAGCATCGCTTTGTTCTGCCATCAATGTTTCAGCCGAGTAGGCATGACCTGTCCGGCAGCGGAAATGAATGAGATCGCCTTCGTCGATTTCCCATAACACGCCACCGCATTCGGGGCAGATAAACGCGGATGGTTTTCCCGGTCTGTTTCTATCTTTGAGCGTCTCTTTGTTCAGCTCTGCTATATCGGCTTCGAAATCCACGTCGTCGGACATTGGGTGATCCACTTCGTCTGCGGGTTGGTTCACGAGGCTAGATAACAGCGCGCCCATATCTGCAATTGGGGTAACGTAATCCACGTCGACATTTTCGATTGCGCTGCGTGGCATGCTTGAATATAAGGCGTCATCGGGGTCTTGAGCAATGGCGATACCCCCGCGTTGTTTCACGGCTTTTAATCCGGCTGTGCCGTCATCGAGTACTCCAGATAAGATCACGCCAATAACACGATCTCCATAGATGCGTGCTGCCGTACGCAGCAAGGGATCCACTGCTGGGCGATTTCCGTTTTCACGTGGTCCATGGGTTAGTGTTATGGAACCTTGCTTGAGCAGCAAATGCTGGTCTGGTGGCGCTACGTAGATATGCCCCGCCTCTATTGCCTGCCCATCTTTAGGGTGTGTGGCGGGCAGCGAACCAGCACGGCTTAAAATCTGAGGGAGAGCGCTTGTTCCGTGTGGTGAAACATGTAGGACGATGAAGATGGCTGCGGGAAAATCGGCGGGTAACTGACTAACTACTTTGCTGAGTGCTTCTACGCCACCTGCGGAGGCGCCGATAACGATAATGTCATGCCCTGACAAGGTTCGCCTCCTGTATGGTTTATTGACATATCCGATTCAACCTTATTCAGAGTCCATTCGATAGGGAAATCGATGAGTCACGCCGTGCATAGAAAGCGCGGCGGTCATCTCATCCGCCGCGCTTGTGTAAAAGTGGCTGAGGTCAACCGCGATTACCAATGCCAAACTTGATCCCACGCTTGCATCCAATTTGCGCCTTCGCTGACGACCTTGAGCGGCTCGACAATCGTCACGCCTTGTCGCCCCATAAAATCGGCAGCTTTATCGACACTGCTGAGTTCGACTGTGATTTTTGTGGGTTGTGCAGGCACATAAGGCTTGACCGCGCTGAGGTCTTGCAATGCTTGATATGCACCTTGCTCGATCATCTGGCGGGCGCGGACAGGCGGGATTTGTCGTGCTGAATAGCGAGACAACCCACGCTTGACCGCAACTGTCGTCAAGCTCTCTCCCAGTAATTGTTTCGATTCGCGGCAAACCGCTTCGTCGCCCGTGACGAGGACAACCGGGCAATCGTAATGCCCACAGAGCGCAGCGTTGATTCCTAGTTCACCGACAAGTTCATCATTGAACCAAAGGTTATGCCACTTGACCGTAGAAATCGTGTGGCAGAGAACGCCGTCAGGTGTGTTGCTTCGGGCGTGCATTCCGACGCAGAGGCAGGCATCGCAGCCCTGCTCAAGCAGTTCTGTGTAGCGTGACCATGGATGATGTGCGACCCATTCGCAGTCAGGATCAAGCAGTTCGGGCACAAAAGAATTGAATGTCCAGCCTTCGCCCGCACCATGACAATCGACAGCGACAATCTCGGTTGCACCGGCGGCTTTTGCGCCTCGCACCGCCGCGTTGATTTCCTCGGTATAGAGGCGGCGGCATTCTTCGTACATGGGATGCCCACCCGTTACCTGCTCCCAAACGACGATTCCGCTGACGCCTTCCATGTCGGACATAATTAGAACACGCATGTAAATTTCTCCACTCTTGAGGCTAAGCTATTTAAGTATAGGCAATCACGCAGCAGTGCCCAAGATTCGCTTGTATAGGTTAATGTAGGCGTCGGCAACGTGATCGAGTGTGTAGCGTTGGAGGATAGTCGCGCGAGCAGCGTTGCCGAGTCGCTCGCGTAGACTTGCATCTTTCAGCAGTCGAATTAGTTTAACTGATAAATCGTCGGGAGAGGTGCTTCTATAGGTCAGTCCGTTTACGCCGTCCTCGATAACAGCACAGTTCGCAGGCGTATCGCTAACAACGGGAACGAGTCCGACTGCCATCGCTTCTAGCAGCGCATTCGACATGCCTTCAGAATTGCCCGGCATGACAAAAACACTGTGCTGGCGGAGGTAATCGCGCACCGCCGGTTGAGCGACTACAGGGACGAAAACGGGCGCAATGTCGAAGGCATTTGCTAACGTTCGATAGGGTGCAACGTTCAATCCACCACCAACCAGTGTCAAATTTCCATCGAGACAGTGGTTTTGCACTCGCTGCCACGCCTGGAGTAGGATGTCGATTTGCTTTTCAGGGCGAAATTGTCCGATAAAAATGACGTGCGGAATCGGCGGACGTTCTGTTGGTGGAGAAAAATAGCGCGCATCGACACCATTTGGAATCACAGACATTCGCTTGCCTGCGAAACCAAGTTGTCTGATTTCCATTTGCATCGACGGTGTCAATGTGCTGATCCAGTCGAAGCTATCAATCTGGTGTGCTGAGGACGAAGGCAACCGTGCCGTATCGCCCAAAATGCCGCTCGCGGCGGGAACACACAAGGTTTTGATGTGGTAGCGCTGAGCGATGTGCGCTATCTGGAGCGTTTCACTGCTTAAACCTCGCAGGTGCATCAGGTGTGTTCGGCGAAGCAGTATAGGAAATATCCAATGTGTATGCAGCCGCAGCAGATAAGCGAATATAATCGGTGACCGTTGCCAAACCGGCAAACGGATAATGCGAAATTCATTCGCATAGTCAAAAATATAAGGATGCTTTCGCCACTGACTAAGGGCTTGAGTGGAAAGAAGGGTAACTCGAACGTCACGTTCCTTTAGGGCACGAGCCAGCCGCATCGTTCCAATTTCAGTGCCGCCAACTTGATCGATAATTTTTACGAAAAGCGTAATTTCCATATTGAATTGTCCAAGCAGGGTAGAGCAAGCAGTGGACAATGAGCTATTCACTGATAAGGACTATGATAATCCCGATTCTTCACTTCATTGATGCTTTAGGCGCAGGCGGTACAGAACTTCAGCTTGTTTATCTTCTTGAGCATCTCGACCGCACACGCTTCAAGCCGAGTGTCTTGACGACTTACGATCATTTTCGTCACTACGAACCAACCCTGAAGTCATTGGATGTTCCCATCTACAGCTTACATCATAGTGAGTTAACAGTTGCTAACCGGGGTCGTGTGCTTCAACGCTATGTGTCATTGATGTGGCAGTTAAAGCCAAAGATCGTTCACTGTTGGCTTCATTACCCAAATTTAATCGGTCAATCAATGCGATTCTTTTGCCCACCCCATAAATTGATTACCTCAGGTCGTGCAGAGCTTTCGCCACGCGCAGCAAGACTGGAGGCGTTGTTATCTCCGATGAATAATCTTCGCATAGTCAACAACAAAAACCTTATTTTGGCTAACAACAGCAAAAGAAACCCGAAAAAGAGAAAAACGCTCAACCGTATGTCAACATCTTAATGCCAGCCCGCATCGACCCAAGAAAAGACCACGCTACACTAATTAGAGCACTATCACAAATCCCATCTCCACAAAAAACAGAGTTAAGGGTTAAGTTGATAGGGGAGATCGCTTGTTCAACAACACAGCAGACATTAGAACAAAGCATTAAGAGTTTGAGCTTACAAAGTATCGTTCAGCAATTGCCTCCAACAAACAATATGGTTCCCCATTATCAGGATGCCGATATTGTCATCTTACCCTCACAGTCTGAAGGCTTTCCAAACGTGATTCTTGAAGCGTTCGCAGCAGGCAAACCTGTAATTGTATCTGCCGCTGCCAACAGTGCGAAACTCGTGGCTGAAGGGCTTAACGGCTGGATATTCCCAACAGGAGATGATCACGCACTTGCAAATCTCCTACAGAAGGTGATACGCACACCGCGTAGTATCCTTGAACTAATGGGAGAGTATGCTCGCCAGGAAGCCGAAAAATACCCTGTCAGCCTCATGGTAGACGCCTATACTCTCATCTACGAGCAGTTATCCAAGGACTCGTAAAGCTGCTCATAATGATGCACCATATCCATCATTGAGTAAGCAGACGCAGATCGACGACAGTCGATAGCCATTTGTGCCCGTGCTTCCGTTGGTAAATTTATCGCGCGAATGAGTGTTTCAGCTAAGGCATAAGCGTTATTTGTTGGCACAATCCAACCCGTAATACCTTGTTCAATAATGCCGGATTGATTCGCGGCGGTCGAGATAACGACCGGGCACCCACATGCCAGTGATTCGATGACGACGTTAGGCAAACCCTCCTTTACAGACGGCAGCACACTGAAATCTGCGGCTTGAAAATAGATTTCCGGCTGCTCCGCCGGCGAGAGCTGCTGCACGATCGCTGAAAGTTTATAAAGGCGAATTGTCTCATCGATCAATTGCTGCGCACCGCGATCTACGCTTTCGCCGATGATTGCAACTCGAAACCCCCGCGGCAGTTCGCCACGTTGCTTTAAGATGCCCAACGCTTCGACGAGAATATGTGCTGCCTTTTGTTTTGTAATTCGCCCCACGAATACGGCGAATCGCTGTTGGTTCCGTTCAGTTAGCGGCGAAAACCGTTGAAGATCAATTCCATTGGTAATAATTCTGGTGGGGCGGCTCGGTAGCACGCTGCAAAGCTGCTCCCTCAGATAGACGCTGTTACAAACGACAGCAGTATCCAGCCAACCGAATAGACGCTCATACAACAACTGTTTGGCTGTGTACTCAATATAAACTGAGGACACAATCGTCATGTGCCGAACCAGAAAAAGATGGACAAGGCGCACCAGCCAGTTACTGTGATAATTCACAGCGTGAACAATATGGGGTTGAACCTGCCTGAGTACACGCGCGACTCCCAGTACTCCGTACACTTTATCGGCTGCCGACCAACCCAAATCAAGTAGATGTACGGGAATATTCATTGATTGCAAGGCAGCCAAATGATGCAAGCCGCGATCTGCGCGTTCGCTATAAAGGCAAACAACATAAGGCTCGAAACAGCGACGGTCGAGGTGCGAAATTAGTTCGAGGAGCTGCTGCTCAGTTCCACCGATCATTAAGCTATCTGTGCAATAGAGGATGCGTTTCAATGACAACCTCCCTATAAATCGTATGCAGGCGCACGGCTACGTCAGCCGGAGAATGTCGCTGATGAATTAACTCTCGTGAACGTCGTCCCATTTCATGCAGTCGAACCGGTTCGCTGACGGCATTTATTAGAGCATCGGCTAGAGCAGTAGCATCACCTGAGGGTACGACCCAGCCATTACCATCGATGGTTTCAGGAAGTCCACCAACATCAGACACAATCACAGGTAAGCCATAGCTCATTGCTGTGATCAACGCGCCACTCTGTGAAACACGCCGATAGGGAAATACGGCTAAATCTGCTGCGAGTTGATACTGCCAAACTTGTTGAGTTGGAACATAAGCAAGATGAACGATTGCATGGTCAGCGAGCTGTTTCAAATGCTGCTCCATTTGTGGATCACTACTGCGACCCGCAATCACTATCCAAAGATTTGGATGCGTGATTCTCGCCCGCACAAACGCCTCGATAAGTATATCTAAACCTTTATAAGCGCGGATTGTTCCAAAGAACAGACAAACCTGTGCATGATTTGGAATTCGAAGTAAATCGCGTGCCTGTTCTCGCTCCGCACCATTCGGGGTTTCAAAACTCACCTCTAAGTGTGGTATTACTTCGACTTTCTCTGACGGAACTGATGGATATTGCTGAAGGAATAATCGTCGATTTGCCTGTGCATGAACGATGATTTTATCGACCTCAGCATAAATTTGTTCATATCCACGCATCTGCTTATATTCAAATAAATTATCAACATCGTGAACTGTGTAGACTATACCTATGCCAAGCTGCTTAAGCTGGTGAATAAGTCTTAAATCAATTCGGGGCATGTGCAGCCATTGGAAATGAATGACATCTGGGCGGTCTAAACGTGCTTGCTGCAAGAAAGCGCGATGATCGAATGGATAGCTCAATGCGCGCAAGCAACGTCGTAGAAGTGGGTAAGCGAGCAATCGATGGTGTGTCAACTTTCGAAAATAAACATACTCCTGTACATAACCTTGAGTGTGTGGCAGAGGTGGTTCATAGAGATAGCGCGAGGTAAAAAAGCGGACAGGGCAA
>JBBSNT010000141.1:0-10137 GCA_038260485.1 Aggregatilineales bacterium
CAAAATCGCCGCCCATGCCGACACACCTCGCCGTCGATAGAGCCGCTGCGCCAGCGCATAAGTTATGGCGACGAGGACGACGCTCGCCAGCGCAGCGGGCAAACGCGCGGCGAACTCGCCAAGACGCGGATCGAAGTCGATGACGCCGTTCTGAACGCTAGCGGCGACGAAGTGCATCGAGAGCGCGCTGGCGTAGATTGACAGCGGCGTTTTGTCGAGCGCACCGGGCAGTAGCCACGCGCCATCGAGCGCGGCATTGCGGGCGAAGGTGCTGAACAGCGCTTCGTCGGGGTAGAAGCGCAGGTCGCGCACCAAGCCGTGAAACTGCACGGCAGCGGTGAGCAGAAGGATCAAAAGCAGTACTGTGTACCGATTGCTGAGGGCGGAGTTCAAGGGGTCGTTTGTTCGGTTCATTGCAACCATTCGCGTTCTCGAAAGTTCGTCTTATGCCTGATCACCCGGTACTCAGCACCCGATGTTTTTCATTTCGTGCCGTACTTCTCGCGTAGATATGCCAGCGCGACTTGATCGAGCATATCGGGATCGTCGTTGCGCCAGCGCTCCTCAAGGTTTTCGCTGCCGATCAGGGCGTCGAACTGCTGCTTGGACTCGGCATCCCAGACGCCATCTGGCTCTGATTGACGGTAGCCACTCCTGATGAGCAGCGCTTGGAGTTCGCGCGCGAGATCCATCTTGATGGGCAGACGGTCTTCGGGTTTGACCTCGCCGAAGTAGAGGTGATGGATCGTTATCAAGTCTCCCAGTCGCTTAACCGGTTCAGGATCATCATCGACGCGCAGGTCGAGGTAGCGGTCGTTATCGCCGCCGTAGCCGCCGTGTGGTCGGGCAACGTAGAGCGCCGACGCCTGTTTGCCGCGACGGTCGCCGCCCGCATCATCACCCGCGACGAGCGCCGCGTACAGCCGATCCGCCAATTCGCCGCGCGCCGACGTGAACGCCTGTGCCATCGCGTCGATCACCTGTTCGCCCACGAGGATATTGCCCTGACAGGTGAAGCCTTCAGCGCTGCGGTGTCCCGCCCATGCGAAACATTGATTGCCCGTATGCGCGGCGCTGCGTCCCTGATTATCGACAATGCCGACCTGACGCTGTTCACGCAGCGGATCGGCTTCGAGCAGTTGATCGAGCGTCTCTTGCGCACTCTTGCCGCTCGCCAGCAGGTCTAAACCGTTTGGTCCGAAGGTCAGCTTGCCGTAAGCCTGAGTTGCAATCGCACCGACGCCCGCGCGCGCCCAAGGCACGACCGCGCCGACAGCGAGGAATTTACTGGCGACGCCGACGCCGAAAGCATCTTCATCCGGATCATAAGCGGCAATCGAAAAGGTATGGATGAGTCTCATGGGCGACCTTTCAAAGCTGTCTTTCGAAGCAATCTCTCAAAAGTGTAATGCCTTTGGATTGTAGCATTGCTCTATCTATAATGCTTACCAATGGTGAGGCGAGATAGTCCTATGACGAAGCTCTTTATCAGCTACAGCCACATTGACAAAAGTCTTTGCAAAGAACTCGTCGATCTTTTGAAACTGGTCTTTAGTGACGTCTGGTATGATCGAGACCTCGTTACGGGTACGTTGTGGGCAGGGGAGATCAATCAGCAGATCGAAGCGTGCGATCACTTCTTGTTTCTGCTTTCACCTGAAGCCTGCACTTCACGCTACTGCTTGAGCGAATTTTACCATGCTCAAAAACATCAGAAGCATATCATTCCGGTTCGCATTCGCGCGGGAACTGTTCCGCCACCTGAGCTAGCGACGATCCAGTACATCAACTGGCATGACGAGTTCATGCAGGAGGGTTTCGCGAACATTGCTGGCACAATCCTGTGTTTCGACGACGAGAAGCGCTCGCCAGAACGGATGATCCTTCAGCACGATGAAGTTATCCTACAGGAGTTGTGGGAATATCTTGACGAGCGGAAGCACAATCATTTTCTGAGTTTTCCGCAAAAACGTGCGGTCAACGGCAATGATTCGTTTTATCTTCTCGAAATTTACACTTTTAAACGACGCCGAATGGACTTCACGCTGCTCAATGATCCGTTGGAAGCCTTATTTTGTGCGCTCGATGTCGCTATACTCAAGTTTCTGGCGACTTTTTCGGATTACACGCTCGAACCGTCGGCAGTTGATGAATTTTTCTTCTTCGACGTGGATCGCCCGGAAGTGGAACAGACTGAACAGCACTTACGGGCGCAGTGGAACGACATCCGTGAGCAGCATCGTCGGGTGTTTCGGCGTGTGCGGCTGAGGTATCCGGAATTCTTCGATGAGAAATGAGGGGTGATGACGTTTTCCACAATCACAGGTGTGGTGATGGACATGGACGGCGTGCTGTGGCGTGGGATGGAACCTCTGCCCGGTGTGGCATCCTTTTTTGAGTTTCTGCGGGGGCGGGGGCTGCCGTTCGCGTTGGCGAGCAACAACAGCAGCCGAACACCCGTCGATTATGAAACCAAGCTGCAACAGATGGGTATTAGCGGGGTGGGCGAGGCGCAGATTGTCACTTCGGGGACGGCGACGGCAGATTACCTGCAAGCGCATTATCCAGCCGGATCAGCGGTTTACGTGGTTGGCATGGACGGCTTGCGAACGATGATCCGTGCGGCGGGCTTTGTGGTGAGCGATGACGCAAAGATTGTGGTTGCGGGCGTCGATTTCGACCTGACCTATGATAAGCTCAAGCACGCGACCTATTTAATCCGCGCTGGTGCCGATTTCATCGGCACGAACGCGGATGTGACCTTTCCGCTGCCGGGGGGACTTGCGCCGGGGTCGGGGAGCATCCTCGCGGCGATCACGGCGGCGACTGACCACGTGCCGCTGGTGATCGGCAAGCCGTATCCACCGATGTTCGAAGCGGCACTTCACACGCTCGGCACAACGGCTGAAACGACGTTGATGATCGGCGACCGTTTGAACACAGACATCGAAGGCGCGCAGAACGCGGGTCTGCGGACGGCGTTGGTGCTGACGGGGGTGACTCAGCGCGAAGAACTCGATGACGCCCTGATTCATCCAGACGGGGTTTACGACGATTTGCCCGCGCTGATGGCAGCGTGGGACGAGTGAGAGGAACAGCGTCATGGCGGAAATAGATGTGCTGCGCCAAGAGGTTCAGGAATTCCAAGAACGCTGGAACTCGATGGTGCTCGATATTACCGAAGACTTCAAAATCACCTGCGAGGAAGCGCGCACGGTGCATGATTGGCTCGGTAGAGAGCGCAAGGCGTATGCCGTGCTCAAGAAGCGGATCAACTTGCAAATTCGGACGATCCGTAACGACTATGAGCGGCGCTTGACGGAAGAAGATAACCGCACGACCGCAAAAGCGCAGCGTGTGGAGCGCGACCTAAAAATCCAGCCGCTTAAGGCACTGGCGCTCGCGGTTGATGAACTCCTGCTGAAGGGTGACGAGATGAAACTGCGCGCCGAGCGGCTGATCGAGCAATGCAAGGGCGACGAAGGTTGATCGATCGGCTTCAGTTGGGCCACGGGATGGTGCGGCTTTTGTAGCCGCCGCGTTCCGGCAGGCGATCCTCGAAGGCGCAGGCGGCAACCGCTGGAAAACCCCAGTCCCATAACTGCGTGATCAACCGGCTGACGACTTCCGCCTGTTGTTCGACTACCGCTTCGCTAACGTAGAGGTCGAGCAGGTAGCGGAAGTAGACAAAGCCGTCGGGGAACTGACGGCAGCGGTTCGAGTCGTAATCCTCGTTTTTGACGACTTCGACGCGCAGCGAGAGATCATCCTGCGGGTCGAACAGCGCCGGAGCGGTGAGGCTGATCAGCTCGGTATCAGAGACTTCGGCGTTGATGAAGATTTTGCAGTCAGGCGCGCGCAGGTCGTCATCCATCGCTAGAACGCTCCGGCTGCGTTATGTGCCGCGCGGATCGGGTCGGGCAGGCGGTATTTGCTGGTGCAGTTCAGCACGAGTTCAACCGACGTTTCTAAATCTGCCAGATGCCCCACCGAAATAAAGACCGGCTTGACGTTGGTGCGCGTTCGCAGCACGACGCCGATCACCTCGTCGCGGTCGATCAAGTCGCTGCGTCCGCCGCGCTCGGCATCCGGCTCGACGAAATGTCCGGTCAGCAGCGATTTACCGCAGCCAATCGTCGGTTTTTGCAGCCACAAGCCCATGTGCGAGGCGATGCCGATGCGACGGGGGTGCGCGCGCCCCATGCCATCGAAGATCAACACGTCCGGTTCGGCTTGCAGCTTCTCGAAGGCGGTTTCGAGCACGGGGCCCTCGCGGAAGGAGAGCAAGCCGGGAATGTAGGGGAAGGGTGTTGGCATCTGCGCGAGCGCGGTTTCGATCACTTCCATCTCCGGATAGGTCAGTACGACGACCGCCGCCTGTGAATTCGCCTTGCCGGTGATTGGGTCAGTCTTCACGCTCACATCCACGCCCGCCACCCGCTTCACCGCCTCAAGTTCGATAGGATGATGGTAGTCGATTTCGGCTGCTAGTTGCTTTTGTAGGGCAATCGCCTCGCGCGGCGAGATATTCCAGTCGTGCAGGTGGTTGATGTGCATAATACTCTCCGAAATAAAAACGCCGCGCTCAGTATAGCACGGCAGTATGGGATGGCAATTGTAGGATTACAAGCTGGCTAACTGAAAATCGGCGTCACTTCAAGGGGTTTACTAAGCGCTGCCGCCTCGAAGGTATCGCTAACGGTGTAGATACCCTGCCGTTCGAAGCCGTTCTCGCCACGCTTCCAGACTTCGATCTGGCTATATTCGGGGTCGATAATCCAGTATTCGCGGGTTCCGTGCTGCTCGTAGAGGCGGAATTTTGTCGTTTTGTCGCGCTTGGCGGTGGCAGGGGACAGCACCTCAATCACGAGATCAGGCGCGCCGACCAGCCGCAGTGCTTCGATCTGACATGCGCTTTTCGCCGCGATCCAGACCAGATCAGGCTGCGCGATGTTGTAGTTATCCAGACAGACTTCAATTGGTGAGAGCAAGACTTCACCATCTGGCTTAAGATCGTCCACGATCCGAAAAAGCCGTCCGATGAGCCGCTGGTGTTCAATCTGTGGGGGTAGCATTCGATTACCTCGCCGTCGATGAGTTCAAAGCGTTGTTCGTTGTTTGCCGTCAGGGTATAGAATTCTGCCGCTGTCGTACGGGGGTGCGTTACATGCGCCATTTCTGCCCCTTGTCGCTCCATCAACCTATGGATCGATTGTAGCAGAAAAAAGTAAGAGCTAGTAAACATGATTCCCATGCCTAACCTAGCCCTTACCGATGTTAATTCAATCTGAGGCGTGCTTAGTAGTCGTTGTCCCCGCCGCTGTTGAGCGTGAGGAAACCCGCATTAGATGGCATTCTGGCAGAGGTACGCTTTTCGTCGTCCTTGCCGAAGCGGATGACTTCGCCGCCTTCGCCAATCGCTTCAACCGCCAAGCCGAGGCTTTGCAGTTCCTTGACCAGTACGCGGAACGAAGTCGGGATGCCCGGTTCTTCAATCGGCTCACCCTTGATGATCGCCTCGTAGGTCTTGACTCGCCCCTGCACATCGTCCGACTTGACTGTCAGCATTTCCTGAAGCGTGTAAGCTGCGCCGTAGGCTTCCAGCGCCCACACTTCCATTTCGCCGAAGCGCTGACCGCCGAACTGCGCCTTACCACCGAGCGGCTGCTGGGTGACAAGGCTGTATGGGCCGGTGGAACGTGCGTGAACTTTGTCTTCGACCAAATGCGCCAGCTTAAGCATGTGGATCATGCCGACTGTCACGGGCTGGTCGAACGGTTCACCCGTGCGCCCGTCGTAGAGGATGTGTTTGCCGTAGACCGGAACAGCATGTCCGGTCTCGAACATGACACGGTCAGCGACGAGCAGCAGTTCCTTCGTCGTCAAATTGTCGCCAACTTCAGTTCCCGGCGCTGACCACTCAATCCACAATTTGAGCGCCACGTTATAGGCGTTCTCGTCGCGGCGGCGGCGTTCTTCAACCGACAAACCCGTCGTGTCGAATAGGACGATGTCGGTCGGCTCGAAACCCTTTTCGCGCAGCCATTCGTTAAAGACAGCGCGGCGGGCGTAGATTTGGTCGAGCAGCAGTTGATCGGAGTCGTAATCGCTGTTCTCGCGCAGCCATTCGTGAATGTAGAGGCGGCGCACTTCGTCGTCGTCTTCCAGTTCCTCAGGGTTGTACTCGAACTGTTTGATCCACTCCCATGCACGCTCGGTGATAGCTGTCCATGCGCGCTCGATCATCCATGCGCGACCAAGTTCAGACTGAATTTCCGATTCCTTCGCGCCGTCGAACACGGGCGTGATGGCACGGAAACCAAGCCGATCCGCCGCCCAACCGAGGTGAATTTCGAGCACCTGCCCGATATTCATACGACCGGGAACGCCGAGCGGGTTGAGGATGATTTCGCAGGTGCGCCCATCGCTGAGATAGGGCATGTCTTCGACCGGGACAATCTTGGAGATGACGCCCTTATTGCCGTGTCGTCCTGCCATCTTGTCACCGACGGTCAGCTTACGCTTTTGGGCGACGCTGACGCGCACCATCTTCTCGACACCCGCCGGGAGATCGGGGTGCTCGTCGCGGGTGAAGGTCTTCACGTCCACGACTTTACCCTTCTCACCGTGCGGCAGGCGCAGCGACGAGTCCTTCACTTCGCGCGCCTTCTCACCGAAGATCGCACGGAGCAATTTTTCTTCAGGGCTGAGTTCTTTTTCGCCCTTCGGCGTAATCTTGCCAACGAGAATGTCGTTCGGTCCGACTTCAGCACCAATACGGATAATGCCGAACTCGTCGAGGTCTTTCAGCGCATCTTCACCAACGTTAGGGATGTCGTAGGTGATTTCTTCAGGACCCAGCTTGGTATCGCGCGCTTCGACTTCGTGCTTCTCGATGTGGATCGAGGTGAACTTGTCTTCACGCAGCATTTCTTCGCTGATCAGCAGGGCGTCTTCGTAATTACCGCCGTCCCACGACAGGAATGCGCCGAGCACGTCGTGACCGAGCGCGAGGCTGCCGAGATAAGTCGATGAACTGTCGGCGATGACTTCGCCCTTCTTGATCTGCTGACCCTTGACCACAATCGGGCGTTGGTCGATGCAGGTGGATTGGTTCGAGCGGTTGTACTTGCGCAAACGATAGACGCGCTCGTCGCCGTTGGTCGTGTGAACGACGATCCGGTCACCCTGAACGCTGGTGACTTCGCCTTCCACATCCGAGACCAAGACCTGACCGCTGTCATAAGCGGCTTGGCTTTCCATGCCCGTTGAGACAATCGGCACATCAGGGCGCAGCAGCGGAACCGCTTGACGCTGCATGTTCGAACCCATCAGCGCGCGGTTGGCGTCGTCGTGTTCAAGGAAGGGGATCAACGCGGCGCTGATGCCAACGATCTGGCGCGGGGCGATGTCCATGTAGTCAATCCGGCGTGCCGGAGAGACGAGGAATTTCTGATTGTGCCGTGACGATACGCGGTCGTTGACGAACTCGCGGCGCTCGCCTAGTATGGCATTCGCCTGCGCGATCACGTAATTGTCTTCGTCGTCGGCAGACATGTAGAGAATCTTGGTGCCAACGAACGGCATCACCGGCACGCGCTCCAGACTGGAGAACTTCTTCAGCAGCGCTTCGTCAACAATCATGCCATCTTCGGCGATGACTTTACCCTTGCTATCGACCACGTCTTCACGCAGTTGACGCCCAAGCAGGTCAGGATCGTTCGGCGGCAGGAACTTGATGACTTCGCGGTAAGGTGTTTCGACGAAACCATACTCGTTGACACGAGCATAGCTGGCGAGACGACCGATTAGACCGATGTTCGGACCTTCCGGTGTTTCAATCGGGCAGATGCGTCCATAGTGGCTGTGGTGAACGTCACGGACGTCGAAGCCCGCGCGTTCACGGCGCAGACCGCCGGGACCCAAGGCTGATAGTGTGCGCTTGTGCGTCAGTTCTGCGAGCGGGTTGGTCTGCTCCATGAACTGCGACAACTGCGACGAGCCGAAGAATTCGCGAATTGCCGCGACGACCGGACGAATGTTGACCAGTGTCACAGGCGTTAGGTTGTCCGATTCGCGGATCGACATACGTTCCTTGACGACACGCTCGGTACGACGCAGACCGATGCGCAGCTTGTTCTGGATCAGTTCGCCGACGGTCTTGACGCGGCGATTGCCGAGGTGGTCGATGTCGTCGGGACCCGCTTTACCGTTGTTGATAAGGATCATGCGCTCGACCAACTTGACGATGTCCGCTTTGGTGACAATGCGGGTCGTGCGCGGGATGATGCCGTCAAGGTGCAGGCGCTGGTTGAGCTTATAGCGACCGACGCGCTCAAGATCGTAGCGGCGCTGGTCGAATAGTTGGCTTTCGAGATATTCGCGCGCGTTGTCGAGCGTCGGCGGATCGCCGGGGCGCATACGACGGTAGAATTCGATCAGTGCCGCGTGAGCGACGGTCTGATCCTTCTTCGGCTCCCAGATTGGCTCCATCTTGAGCGTGCTGGCGAGGTACTGATGATCCGGATTGTTGTCCGCATCGGCGTAGAGCGCCATCAGTTCTTCGTCACTGCCCGTCTGGATGGGCGACATGTTGCTCGGCATGTTGTCGTTGACGGCAGCAAGCGCGCGCAGCAGGATCGTCACCGGAATAGTGCGTTTACGATTGAACTTGATGGTGAGGTAATCGCTCTTGCGGGTTTCGAATTCCATCCACGCGCCGCGATCCGGGATCAGCTTGGAATTAGAGAGCAAGCGACCCGTCGTGCGGTCTTCGTCGGCGGCGAAGTAGACACCGGGCGAACGAATCAACTGGCTGACGACGACACGTTCCGTTCCGTTAATAATGAACGTGCCTTTTTCAGTCATGATCGGGAAGTCACCGAGGAAAATGTCCGACAGGACAACTTCGTCGCCCGCTTCGCGGTTGACCAGCGCGACGCGGATGTAGAGGGGCGCGGCGAAAGACATATCGCGTTCTAAGCAAATTTCTTCACTGTACTTCGGTTCTTCGAACCAGTAGCGCAGCCCTAGCTCCTGCGCTTCTTGGCTGTTCCCCGGAAAGTACAGCTTCAGGTTACCGTTGTAGCTTTCAATCGGGCTAATCTCATCGAAAAGCTCGGCAAGCCCATTATCGATGAACCACTTGAAAGAATTCAATTGGACTTCGATTAGGGATGGCAATGCCTGAACATCAGGGGTACGGGCGTAGTTCTTTACATGGGTTAAACGTTGCAAAGCACCGCTCCTCCGTTTATGACGCGAAAACAAAAAATCGAAACAGCATGAGCTACTGTTTCGTCAGATTGTGGGTGGTGTTATTGTGTGGAATTGGGCGCATCCCACCATGAGGTAGATTACAGATCAACGTGAAGGGCAATTATATAGGGGAAACGCACAATCTGTCAACAGGGATGTTTCTCCCTGCGACAGATTGAATCTCTAAATTGAGTGTGGTATGTAAACTATAACCAGCACTGCATCTGAATGCAAGCGCTAGCGTAATCCACTTCATTGTACGCGAATGACCGGCGACTCCTGAAGGTCGTCTCCGGCGAAGCGGCGGCGCGAAATGAGCATAAATCCGGCGATAAGCGCGATTCCGGCGGCGATTTGCACGCGCGGCGGCAGGTAGCGCAGGCGGCTGATGACGTTCCACTGCTGCCCCATCAAGTCTTGGCGCAGGCGCTGGGCGAAGCGGCGTGAGGGTCGCACACCGACGAGGACGATGTGCAGGCGCTGAATGACTTTGAGCAGCCCTTCAACGTCGGCGCGAGGAACGTCGTAACGGTTGACGATCATGTCCAAGTCCTGATCGTCGTTGATGATCGCCTCGGTCACGGCGGCAAGCAGGTTTTGCAGGTTGGATGATTGCTGTGTCATAAAATTGGTTAGCCTTCTTTCGTATCGACTGCGATCTCGTTCTGGAGTTCGTCACGGAGAGCGATGAGCGTCCGATGATAAAGGGACTTGATCGCGCCTTCCGTGCGATTCATGATTTCGCCGATTTCGGCGTTGGATAACTGCTCCACGAACTTGAGCAGCAGAAGCTGCTGACGCTCCTCCGGCAAGCGGCGGATCGCGGCGCGTAAGGCGTCGCGTTCTTCTCGATCCTCGGCGTGCTGGTCAGGAGAGTTG
>JBBSNT010000142.1:0-10123 GCA_038260485.1 Aggregatilineales bacterium
CCGTCGTGCTAGGAGCATCACGGACAATCGCCGCTGGAACGTCAACGCGGAAATCCAAACAAGGCGGAACTTCGGTCGCGGTTGGTCGCAGCGTTGCTGCTGAAGTTGCCATGCGTGTGATGCGCTGCGCCGTTGCTGTATCGACGACTTGAGCGCGTTCGGTCGCTTCGACGACGCCTAAGCCGCCCGTCCGCAAGAAATTCTGCACGCCTTGCCAGATGTAAAATATCCCGAACACAAGCGCCGCTGCCAGCAGAAACACGAGCAGCGCCGGGGGACCCTTGCGAGGTGAACGTCGCATCGCTGCTCCTTTCGCCGCTTCACTGCTCCTGCTGTCGCGCAGTCGCCTCGTCCGTCGCGCAGTTTTACCAGAGCTTACCGCTTCATGCCAACTGATTCAGCAGGCGTAGGTCGAACGGTGCTCTCGCGTCAGGTGTGGATTACAGGTCGCGGACGCAGGACGGGCGTTCGACTAAGCGCTGCCGAGCTTGGATTTCACGAGTTCGACCAGCGGCTGCCAGCCGCGCATTTTAGGGAAGAATTCATCCGCGCCCGCCGCACGGGCGCTGTTGTACTCTTCGTCGCTGTTGGCGGCGCTGAGCAAAATGATCGGGATATGCCCGGTAGCGGGGTCGCTCTTGATGGTTTGGCAGACGTCGTAGCCGTTCATTTCACCGAGCCGCACGTCAAGCAGGATCAAGTCCGGGGGTTCAGTCGGAACAACCCGCAGCGCTTGCGCGCCGCTACTGGCGTGGTTGACACGATAGCCCGAACGTTTGAACACGATTTCGAGGAGTTCGCGGTTCATTTGATCATCATCAACAACGAGAATAAGCGGTGCCATAAAAAGACCTGTGCATTAATAAATAATCAAAGAATGTCGCGTAATTATAGGTAGCAATCGGGCGGGATGCTACTTGACGCCAGTAGCTATTCTAATTTAGAATAGGGTTATGAATTCACCTGCGCCTGACGAAACGCTCCTCGGCTTGCTTGCGGCGGAAGCCCGACACGGCTATCAATTGATCACCTGTTTCCGCGATCCAGCGCAGTTGGGCAACGTCTGGAAGCTCAGTACGAGCCAACTTTACGCCGTGCTGAAGCGGCTGAGCGCGCAGGGCTTGATCAGCGGGCGCGAAGTCGAAGCGGCGGACGCGCCAACACGGGTCGATTACAGCCTGACTCCGGCGGGGCTAGCGCGTCTCGCTGCGTGGTTGGACGAACCCGTGCCGTCCGCGAGTGTACGGCGGGTGCGGGTCGAGTTTCTGAGTCGTCTATATATCGCCCGACTGCTCAATTTACCGACGCTGGAGATAGTGAGGCAGCAAAGGGCAAGCTGCCGTGAGCGCCTCGCTGCGCTGATCACCGTGCGAGACGCCAGCACGGCGGGAGTGGGGCGGTTGACACTGGAATTGGAAACCGCGCAGATGGAGGCGATTCTCGGCTGGATTGATCGCTGTGAACTGGCGCCTCATGAGGAAGATTGACCGATGAAATCGAAATTGTTTGCTGCTTTGCTGCTTATGGTGATGGCGGTCAGTGGGTCGCCTGCTGCTGCTCAAGACCATCACGAACTGACGGTGTTTGCCGCTGCTTCGCTGACGGACGCCTTCAGCGAAATCGGTGATGCCTTCAGCATTGCAAATCCTGACGTGAGCGTGATCTTCAACTTTGGCGGATCGTCAACGCTGGCGGCGCAGCTTGGGCAAGGCGCGCCTGCCGACCTCTTCGCCAGCGCGAACGTTAGCCAGATGCAAGCCGCCGAGGATGCCGGACGGATCAGTGGGACGGAGGTCACGTTTGCGACCAACCGACTGGTCTTGATCGTTCCGGCGGACAACCCCGCGAATATTCTCTCGCTGCACGATCTGGCGACGCCGGGGATCAAGCTGGTGCTTGCCGCGCCCGCTGTACCCGTGCGCGATTACACGGATGCGATGCTGGACAAACTCGCCGCTGATCCCTATTACGGCGCGGACTATCGCGCTGCTGTGCTGGCGAATCTCGTCTCTGAGGAGGACAACGTGCGCCAAGTGACGGCGAAAGTCGCGCTGGGCGAAGCGGACGCGGGCATCGTCTATCGTTCGGACGTTACGCGGGACATCGCCGACGAGGTGATCGCGCTGGCGATTGCGGACGACCTGAACACGGTGGCGACCTACCCGATTGCGATCACCGACGACGCCAGTGAACCGGAAGCGGCGCAGGCATTTGTCGATTTTGTGCTTGCTGACGCTGGACAGGACATTCTTGTGAAGTGGGGATTGACCTCGATACGCATCCCTGACTGCACGGCTAACGCTTCGGCTGACGCTTCGGCTGACGCTCCGGCTGACGCAACCGCCGAAGCGCTGCCTAGCGCAACGTGCCAACCCGATCTGTTGGCGATCGCCACGCCCGCTGCGTGATTAAGCTGCCGTTCGCCTTTGGGCGACTCGTTTCGTGGCGACCCGGTCGCTGGCTGGCTGTGATCGCGGGCTGCTTTGCGCTGCTGTTCCTGATTGTGCCGATTGCCGTGCTGATCGTGCGGGCGATTTCGACCGGCGCGTGGCGCGAGATGCCCGACGTTGGCATCGTGCAGGCGGTGCTGCTGAGCCTGATCACGACGCTGATCACAACCGTGATCACGCTGCTGTTCGGGACGCCGCTGGCGTATCTGTTCGCACGGCGACAGTTTCCGCTGCGACGGACGCTTAATCTACTGCTGGAACTGCCGATTGTGCTGCCGCCCGCCGTCGCGGGGCTGGCGCTGCTGGTGACGTTCGGGCGGCGCGGCGCGTTGGGGGATGTGCTGGCGCTGTTCGGGGTCAGCTTGCCGTTCACGACGGCGGCAGTAGTAGTCGCGCAGACGTTCGTCTCCGCGCCATTCTACATCCGTTCGGCGCAGGTCGGGTTTGCGGGCGTGCCGCGCGAGATCGAGGACGCGGCGCGGGTCGATGGCGCGGCGGGGTGGGCGGTCTTGCGCTACGTGACGCTGCCGCTGGCAAGTCGGGCGCTTGCTGCCGGATTGGTGCTGAGTTGGGCGCGGGCGCTGGGCGAATTCGGGGCGACGATCCTGTTCGCGGGCAGCCTTCAAGGACGGACGCAAACGATGCCGCTGCTGATCTATAACGTGCTGGAGCGCAATCTCGATGCGGCGATTTGGGCAGGGGTGATTCTGGTGGGGATGGCGCTGCTGGCGCTGTTGGTTTCGCAGCGTCTGCGGGGCGAGGATATTCCGGGCTAAAAACAGGGCTTTACAAATCGATATTTATCGATATGATAAAGTTATGAAGATGGATGCAGTGGTTTTCGCAAAAGCGCTTGCCGACGAAACACGGCAAGAGATCATGACGCACCTTTGCTGTGTGTGGCTGAACGTCTCAGAGGTCGAGGCGAAGCTCGACGGCAAAGTGAATCAGCCGACGATCAGCCATCATCTGAAAAAGCTCGAAGATGCCGGTCTGGTGGACGTGCGTCAGGAAGGGCGCTTCCGTTACTATACGCTCAATCAAGAGCGGATGACGGTCTGCTGCGGGGCATTGGTGCGGCAGTTCGCGCCGGACTACAGCGCGCAGGTGATCGAGATCGGAAGCATCGAGGTTAAAGGCTAGGACTTTTTATTTCGCTGGTCGCATCGACAATTGTCGATATAACAGGAGAAGATCAAATGGACGTTCATGACGTAGTACGGCAGCGGTATGGGGGAATTGCCAGCGGGATGCAGGATTCTTGCTGTGGCGATAGTTCGGACTGTGGCTGCAACTCGACACTTTATGATGCCGCTTTGCTCGAAGGGCTGCCGGTTGACGTGACCGGACTGTCGCTTGGCTGTGGTGACCCGGTGTCGATTGCGTCGCTGCAAGCGGGCGAAACGGTGCTCGATTTGGGCAGCGGTGGCGGGATCGACTGCTTTTTGGCGGCGCGGCAGGTCGGCGCGACAGGCTACGTGATCGGCGTGGACATGACGCCAGAAATGCTCGCGAAGGCAAACGCCAACAAGATCAAGCTGGGCGTCAATAACGTCGAATTTCGGCGCGGACAGATCGAAGCCCTGCCGGTGCAGGACAACAGCATCGACGTGATCATGTCGAACTGCGTGATCAACCTATCGCCGGATAAGCAGGTGGTCTTCAAAGAGGCGCTGCGTGTGCTCAAGCCGGGCGGTCGCGTCAGCATCAGCGACATTGTGACTGAAGGCGAATTCAGCGACGCTATGCGCGCTGACACAGCGAAGTGGGCGGAATGTGTGACCGGCGCAATCGATGCCGACATCTACATGGGCATGATGCGCGAGGCGGGTTTCGTCAACATTCAGGTTGTCGATAAAGCTGATGCCGAGGGGATTGTCGAGCGCCAGCCGGGAATGCCGCGCATCTTCAGCGCACGCATTACGGCGCGCAAGCAGGAATAAGGAACGGCATAAAGACCCGCTGCGGGCGTGCTTCCCGCAGCGGTTGGTGCATGAGGTCGAGGCTTCGCTTGCAATTTCGCTGATGCAGAAAGTCGGACAGTTCCTACTCAGGTAGGGTGCGCGTTGCGCCGCTCAGGATACGAGTATGTGCGTCGTGATCGAGAATGAGCAAGGATAGGTGGTGACGGTTTGCTCGGCTTAAAGCAGCACGCACTCATTTTAGGCACTGGCAACGCAGCGCGCTCGCAGCAAGCCATCTGCGAGCGCCACGCATCGTACCCATTTTCGGACACATCCAACCTTCTGGCGATTATTCTATCTTGATCGGGAAACTCTTACTCCATTTTATCGGGGGAAGACCAATTGTGTCTGCTACTCGTTTATTGGAGTCTATAGGCAGGGAAGCGGTCCTTTAACAACTGCACTCTTAAAGTCTTACACCGGTAAATTCAGCGATGAATTCCTTCAATTATTGACTGGCAGTGATACCGCCATCAACATACAGGATTTGTCCGGTTATGAAATCCGAGGCAGGAGCCGCGAAGAAGGTCGCTGCCCCAACAAGGTCTTTTGGGTGGGCAATGTGTCCAAACGGAATTCTAGCTAATAAGCTGGTGCGGAATTCTTCGTTCTCCATCACATGCCGAATCATCTCTGTATAAACGAAGGTGGGTGCGATCCCGTTCACATTAATCGCGTGAGGGGCAAGTTCCATCGCATGTTGTTTAACGAGCATTACCAGCGCGCCCTTCGTGCTGGAATAAGCTGAATAACCTCGGTCACGCAGCGCTAATTTTGACCGTACAGAGAGCAGGTGTATCTGTTTACCGCCTCGTTTTGCTGCGATCTGGTGACGTGCGGCTGCCTGCCCTAAAAACATTGCTGCTTTGAGGTTCACCTGATAGACTTCATCGAAGGCTTCTTCACTCACATCCAGTAAAGTTTCTTCGCGCTGGATGCCTACACAGTTGAGCAGAATATCAACTGCCCCGTAGGTATCCACTACAAAGTTAACCGAGTCGCGGATTTCCGCAACCGACTTCACATCTACGGCGCAGCCAGCCGCTTCATATCCTGCATCCTTGAGCTGCTGGGCGAGTTGGTTGGCGTGTACGACATTTCGCCCGGAAATAACTACTTTTGCGCCTCGGATGGCTAGTCCCCAGGCTATCGCTTCGCCGATACCGCCGTAGCCCCCCGGAATATAAGCAACTTGACCCTTTAGGTTGAATAATCCAGCCAACTCATTCTCAAAGTCGATACGGGGTGTAATATCCATCATGATTGATATAAACCTTTAATGAGTGCGCTCTGGTCAGACTATATGAAGATTGCTTATCAGAAACCAGCCAGAGCACCTTCGCTGATTCCTCGCACATAGTAGCGTTGCAAAACAATGAAAACGATCAGAGTCGGTATCATCGCAATCAGGATAGCCGCGCTGAGCGTGCCGAACGCGAATGATTGCCCTTCGTCCGCGAGGATCCGCAGCCCTGTGTTGATATTGGCAATTTGTGGGTTAATTGCGAGAGAAGCCGCCAACAGGACTTCGTTCCAAATATCGATGAAGGTGAGCAGGATGACGGTAGCTACCCCGCCTCGCGCCATCGGCAGATAGACCTGCCAAAACACGCGGAATTCACTGGCTCCATCAATACGGGCTGCTTCGCCTAATTCGCGCGGCATCCCCATAAATGTTCCACGCATAATCCAAATGGCGAAGGGCAGAAATAATGCGATATAGGGAAAAATTAAGCCTGCGCGCGTGTTCCATATCTTAAGCTGAAATTCAAAGACCAGAATGGGAACGACCAGAATGATCCAAGGAATCGACAGGATACTCAGAATGAGATTGATGATGATCCGTGCGCCCCGGAACGTGAGCATTCCCAGTGCGTAGCCGGACATCGCTGCCAGAATCGAAACTGCCGTGATTGTCACCACTGAATACAGCATCGTGTTGATAATATAGGCGGGCAGTTGATCGCCTTTTTCGATAATACGTTGAAATTGTTCCAGAGTTGGCTGCTGCGGCATAATATTCAGATCGGTTGTATAGATTTCGCTGTTCGGTTTGAACGAGGTCAACACGACCCAAACAAAAGGCGCAATCGTGATGAAACACAGTAGAGTAAGTAAGACTGCCAAACCGAACTGGTAGCGCCGGTCGTAAGAGCTGATTCTCACGCTAAATATCTCTCCGATTTCGCAAAATAAGCGCCGTTCCAATGCTGATGACCGCAATAATCACTGTGAAAACCCAACCGACAGTTGAGGCGTAGGCATACCAGTTCTGCCCCTGATTGATCTTCTGAAAGACCAGAAAATAGAGCGAAGACGTACGTCCAGCCGGATTGCCGCTGGTCAGCATGTAAATGGGCACGAAAACCTTCAGCGCCTTTATGACTTGCAGCGTAATCACAACCAGCAGCGTATTGCGGAGCTGGGGCACGGTGATATAGCGAAATTCCTGTAGGGGATTGGCTCCGTCTACACGAGCGGCTTCATAGAAATCTTTCGGGATAGCCAACAAGCCTGCCAGCACGAGAATCCAGGGTCCGAATCCCCATAAACTAACCACAATCAGCGAACCGAAAACCACGTTCAGATCACCAAACCAGTTGTGCGCTAAATCGGGACGACCCAAGACGTTGCGAAGCAGGTAATTGAAGATGCCGTTGTTGGGGTCCAGCACCCATTGGAACATGAGCAAACCCATCGTAATGGGGATGACACTCGGCAAGAACAGAAGACTGCGAAAGAAGGTCGAGCCAATCTTGATTTGTTGGAGCAGTACCCCGACTACCAGCGCCAGCACCACACTCACCGGTACGTAAATCAGGGTATATGTGAAAGTGAAGCGCAGCGCATTAGCAAATGCCCGATCACCCAGTACGCGACTGTAGTTGGAGAATCCGGCAGCAAACCAATTCACCTGCTTCACACTGAATTCAGAAAAGGTGAGTAAAAAAGAATAAATAACCGGGTAGCCGATGAATAACGCAATAATCAGCAGTGTCGGCAGGATTAAAAGGATAGCGAAGCGACTCTGCTGCCGTTGCAGATGCCACGTTGTTTTTCGTGAAGTCGCGCTGTTGACCAAATGACCTGATGCGTGAACCAGCGGGTTTTCCATGCGAATTATTGTTGTCCTGCTAGGAGTGTGTGTGCCAGACTATCGAGTCTGGCACACACAGCTTATCGTCAATATTATTGCGAAAGTACGCGGTCGGCAGGAAGTGTGAGATCCGCTTCTTGCATAGTCGCATTCAGATTGGCGATCATTTCGTCCAAAGACTCATTGTCCGTCAGGTAAAGTTGGAGTTCATCCACATACGCCTGACGTAGAAACTGACCATCGCGAAACTGCCATTGACCCATCGCCGGGCCTTCTAATTCAGTGCGAACTTGGGCGAAGTTGGGGTTTTCTGGCAGCGCATCGTAGTTTGCCCAAATGGTTGGCATCTTGCCGAAGTTGATGGCTGTCCAGGTTTGAGCGTATTCACTAAGCAGTTGTTCACGAACAAAGGCGCGCGCGAGGTCCACGTTAGCGGATACACGCGGGATATAAATCTGGTGCGAGAAAGCCATTGATCCCCCGTCACCCGGATAGCTGAACATCTGGATAAGTTCGCCGGATGGGCAAGGCACCTGACCCTGTTCTGGACAGAGCGCATTGGTTCCTTCATTCGAGCGGGAGTTTGAGGCATTAATCATGCCAGCCTGACCAGCCTTGAGTGCATTACGGGCACCATTGTTGTCGGTAAATGTGGTTGTACTGCCGCAGCCAGCATCTACAATACTTTTTTGGAATTCAATCCATTGCTTGCCGGCGGGACTATCCCAGTTGATCTGCCCCTCTGGTGTCAGATATGTCCCTTCAGCAGCGATAACAGCCGCCATCCAGGCATCTGGAGCGAAATTAAGTCCATATTCCATTTCCAGACCCGTTATTTTCTGACCATTAACTTCGAGATTTGCTAATGAACAGGCAGCAGCCTGTATTTCCTCATAGGTGGTAGGAACGGCTGAGATGCCCGCTTGCTCAAACAGACCGACATTGTATTGGAAGTTCATCGTTTCACCCAAGCCGGGCAGGGTAGGGTAATTTGTGCCTTCTGCGCCATCAACATAGGCTGAATCAAGGAAGGCAGAAATCCATTTGTCCGGTGCAATCTCGTCCGTCAACATATCGTCCCAAGGAATTAACTGGTCATCAATAATGGCGGGAGCAATTTGACTCACCAGACCGCCAAAATACAGATCAGCTGACGATTGACCGGACTGCGCCCATTCTAGGAAGATATTCAAATAGCTTGCGCCTAAGCCTTCATGGGTAATAACGACCACATCCACATCAGGATGATCCGCCTCGAAGCGAGCTTCCAGCTCAGGCATATTGTACTTTTCCACCATCCAGGCTTCTACTGAAATAGTGAGTGTGCCGGAAAGTGGTTCCTGCGCAAGCGTTAGACTTGTGGATGAAATAGCGCTTAGCGTAAATAGGACAACCAGTAAACAGTAAAGCTTTTTCATGTTTTTCTCCGCAGACTATCAAAAGAGTAGACGAATTTTGTCGAGCACCTGGACTGCGTCTTTCGGCTTTCACCTCCACATTACACTTTTTTGATCTACTTGGTTCCCTAAAACGATATGCTGTTCCGCAATGGGAGAAGGCATATTGATATATACACTGATTTTTGCACTGCGTCAACTTTGTTCCATACTTCACATAAGAGCAATGGAGCGGGTATTGACTTCAGTTCATTATTAGCTATGCTTGTTTTATCCAAATGCGAAACAGTGGTTCACAATCGGCAATTACAAGGACTAGAATATATGGGGCGACGAGTGCAGTCTCTAGAACGTGGGCTAATGGTATTGGAAGTCGTATTAAAGAATGCCCCCATTGGTGTAACAGACGTGGCAGACGAATTGAGTCTGGATAAAACAGTCGTTCATCGTTTGCTGTCCACTTTGCAAGACCTCGAATACATCACTCAGGACAATAACCGCAAATATATGGTTGGTTCCAAACTGCGTCGGATTAGCGCTAAAACGATTTCCAGCCTAAATTTGCGTGCCCTCGTGCTGCCCTACATGCAGGCTTTAGCCGAGCAGACCAAGGGTGTTTCGCATCTGGCTAAGATGGCGGAAGGACGGGCTGTATATATTGAGCGGGTACATCATCCCTCTTTGCCTGTGACTTCTACTGATGTGGGAGGGCAATCCCCCGGTTATTGCTCAGCAGCAGGCAAGATTCTATGGGCTTATTTACCCCAGTCCGAACTCAACGACTTGTTGGATAATACGGAGATTCGTCCTCATACGGTGAATACGATTACGGATCGCCCATCCTTGCAGCGGCATCTGGCTGAGGTGCGTGAGCAGGGATATGCACTAGACCGTGAAGAACACCGTTTGGGGTTGGTTGGCGTTGGGGCACCTATTCTGGATCACACCGGCACCGTAATCGCTTCGCTCTGCGTGGCTTGCCTCGCCAGCCGGAGCGACGAACAGGTACTCGCGGACATTCGGGATTGGGTATTGGATGCCAGCCGGAAATTATCTGCCGACATGGGTTACTCCAACAGTGAATTCTAAGAGACCGTTTGAATATTCCGACGGAAAGGCGACGAAGCAGCGGTTTGGGGGATGCCACCCTACCCTGAAAGGGTAGGGCTACGAAACCCAAGCCTGCTGAAGCAGGCTGAAAAACTGCGCGATCAA
>JBBSNT010000143.1:0-10051 GCA_038260485.1 Aggregatilineales bacterium
CAACGGTCGGATATGCAGATCGAATTGTTCTTCGGTTACACTGGTCGGGATAGTGCTCATGAGAAATCACCTTTGGTCAGGTTTTTCTCTCATGATGCACTATCCATCCTGCTCAATCAAATAGTTTGAATCAGTTCATAGAGTCATGATCGTCAAGTGGAATTAGATAGATGGCATCTGAAGAAACGTTCCGTGTGGTAACTGATCTCAGCCCTGAAGCCGCGATTACGCGCTGGCTGGCGGGCTTTGGCATCGATGCGCCCATCAAAACCGAAGTCGGCGACCGCACCGTCTATTACGCCGCAGGACCGGGCATGATCCTCTACGCGGCGGAGACGAGTGAACGCGCCCGCAGCCACATGCAGGAGACGTTCGGCATCGCGCCAAACCTCGAAATCGCCTTCGAACTCGACTACTGTCGGGATCGATCCGCGCCGCGCACGACCATCATCGACGGATCGCTGAAATTCATGCGTCAAACCGGCGCAGACGGCGCATTGTGGTTTGACAACAGTCATAAGTTGATCCTGCTTAAGCACGGTGACGACCTGCAGATCGCCGACGACGACAGCCTATGGACCGTGCCGCGCTTGCGGTTATTCGAAGGTATCCCCTATACCCGCGAACCGTTGAAAGCCTTCTAGAGTAGTCTAGACCACGTTAATCTCATTCTAAACAATCTCCGGCACAATAATAACTATATTTATTTCAATCAGAGGGGAGTGAGATGCGCGTTGACGGCAAAGTTGCGCTCATTACGGGCGGCGGATCAGGGCTAGGCGAGGCAGCGGCAAAGGTTTTAGCGCGTGAAGGCGCGAAGGTCGCGCTGGTTGGACGCACCGAAAGCGAACTTAAAGAAGTCGCTGATGCCATCAACAGGAGCGGCGGCGAAGCGATCACCGTGACTGCTGACATTTCCAAGGCGCAAGACATGGAGCGCGCAGTCAAGCAGGTTGCGGATAAATGGGGAAAGATCGACATTGTTTTCGCCAACGCCGGCATCAATGGCGTCTGGGCACCGATTGAAGACCTCACGCCCGAAGAATGGCAAAAAACCATCGACATTAACATTAACGGCACCTTCTTCACCATCAAGTACGCCGCGCCCTATCTTAAGAAGAACGGCGGCTCGGTGATCGTCACGTCGTCGGTCAACGGGACGCGCATCTTCAGCAACACCGGCGCGACTGCCTATTCCAGCACCAAAGCCGCGCAGGTGGCAATGGCAAAGATGCTGGCGCTCGAACTGGCGAAATATCGCGTGCGCGTCAACGTGATCTGCCCCGGCGCTATCGAGAGCGAAATCGACGACAACACGGAAAAGCGCAACGTCGATCAGGAGAAAGAGCCAGTTGAATTCCCGGAAGGGGAAATCCCGCTCACCGACGGCGCACCCGGCAAAGCCGAGGACGTTGGCGAACTGGTGCTGTTCTTGGCATCTGACGCCTCGAAGCACATCACCGGCACGGAAATCTGGATCGACGGCGCGGAATCGCTGCTGCAAGGCTGAGGCGATAGGGTGTTACACAAGCGTAGGGCACAGTGGATAACGCCCCTAAGCAAAAGTTTAGGCAGTGGAGAACGGCTTATTCGAAGTGCTGCGACGTATTGATCAGCGAATTCGCTTCTTGCACGAACTTAGTGGCAATTGGATCGCCATCATGAGCGGCTTTCTTGACCCAGCCCATCGACGCTTGCAGCGTATCACGCAGGCGGCGCGCCAGCAGCATCGTATCGCTGGCAGAATGCTCATCGACGTTGTGCGACGCCTGTAGGTGGTTGTAGGAGACAAAAGCGAAGGTCACAGAGAGCATCACGAGAATTTCGAGGTCGTCGCGGTTGAAGTCGCTGGGTTCGAGCTTTTCTTCGAATGCGCCCAGCACCATGTCAAGGTCGAGGCACACGCGGATCACCGCTTGCAAGCCGTCAAGCTGCTCGTTCCACAGGTCAGTTGAAACGTTGCCCGGCAGTTCGAACAACAGACGTTTCATCTTCGCAGCAATCGTCGTTTGATCCACCCCGTCGATGCCTTCGAGGTCGAGGGTGGCGTTAATAAACTCGACGAACGGATCACGGGACTGGTCAGTTTCATTCATCACGAGCGGCTCCTCAATTTGGTCACCTTTTCAATATAACGGTATATTACAGCGCATACAAGCGATTTTACGGTCTGAAAAACGAAAAATTTGTTAAAAATGGAAGCATTGCGGGATAACGTGAACCTTCCTATACTCGCCCTATCACACGGCTCGAAATGGCGAAGTGCTCATGTCTGCTGAAATCATCCTGATCGGCGTCATCGTCGCAGCACTGGTGCTAATTCTCTCCAACCGCCTGCGTGCCGACATTATCGCCCTGCTCGTCTTGCTAACATTGGCGATCACAGGCGTGGTCAGTCCGGATGACGCCCTCTCCGGTTTCAGCCGTCCGGCGGTAATCACGATCATCAGCCTGTTCATCATCACGCGCGGCTTAGAAGACACGGGCGTCGTCCAATGGCTCGCAGATCGTCTGCGCGAGATCGGCAGAGGCAGCGAATCGCGGTTGGTGCTGATGTTCATGGCGGCGGGCGCATTCCTATCGATGATCATGAGCACGATTGCGGCAGGCGCAGTACTGCTGCCCGCTGCCGTTCAAGTCGGGCGCGACTCAAAAGTGCGTCCGTCCAAGCTGCTGATCCCGCTGGCATTCGGGACGCTCGTCGGCGGCATGGCAACTTACTTCACCAGCGCGAACATCATCATCAGCGGCGTGTTGCAGGATCAAGGCGAGTCCGCCCTGCGAATGCTCGACTTTCTGCCTACAGGCGGCTTGATCGTGATCGCTGCGCTGATCTACATGGCGCTGTTCGGGCGGCGTCTGCTGCCCGAACGCGAGTCCGTCGGCTTGAAGGCGAGTTCGCGCTCACTGTCGCGCAGCCTCTATGAAACCTATAAGCTCGATGACCGTCTGTGGGAATTCCAAGTCCCACCCGATTCAAAGCTGGCGGGCTGTTCCCTGAATGAAACGCACATTGGTCTAGAACTTGGCGTCACTGTGATCGCGATCTGGCGCGGGCAGCACGCCATTTTGTCGCCAACGCCTGACCAGACCGTCAGCGTGGGTGATTATCTGCTCGTTCTTGGGCGCGAGGATCGCATTAAGCAGTTGGGCACGTGGGGTTTGACGCCGGGGCGCGGCAACGGCGCAACGCCCAGCCATGACTACGCGGTTGACCTGACGGAAGCTGTGATCACGCCGCGCGCCAACGTCATCGGCAAGACGCTCACCGATCTGCACTTCCGCAACAAATACGGCTTAACGACAGTCGCTCTGTGGCGTGAAGGGCGCAGCTATCGCACTGACGTCGGCAAGTTCCCGCTCGAAGTAGGCGACGCATTGCTAATGGTCGGCCCTGTCAAAAATATCAAGCAGTTGGAGAACGAGCGCGACTTCATGCTCATGCAGAGCAGCCATGCCGTCCGCCCACCGCGACCGCAGAAAGCGCCCTTCGCGCTAGTGATTTTGGTTGTGGTGCTGTTTCTGGCGATTTCGTCGCTGATCCCGATTGCCGAAGCGATGTTGGCGGGCGCGGTGGCGATGGCACTCACGGGCTGCCTGAGCATGGATGAGGCGTATCGCTCGGTTGAGTGGCGTGCCGTCTTCTTGATTGCCGGCATGATGCCCGTCAGCATCGCGCTGGTGAATACGGGCTTGGCGGTGCGAGTGAGTGCGGGGCTAATCAGCCTACTCGCCCCCTTCGGCGCGCTGGCGATGATCGGCGGGCTGTGTGCCGTGGCGGTGCTGGTCACGCAGGTGATCGGCGCGCAGGTCACGGCGTTGATCTTGGGACCGATTGCCATCAGTGCTGCGCTTCAGGTGGGCATCGAACCGCGCGCGATGGCGGTCGCCGTTGCCATCGCCACGTCAACCGCCTTCCTGACGCCTATCGCCCATCCGGTCAACGTCCTGATGATGGGACCCGGCGGCTATGTCCCCAGCGACTTCACTAAAGTCGGCATCGGCATGACACTGGTCACGCTCGTCGTCCTTATGGCGGGCATGGTGCTCATCTGGGGCATCCGCTAGCCACGCGGCATTATTCTTCGGCGTCGCGACCTTCCCACATCAGCCCATTATAGACTCCGGGCCAAGAGTCGGGAATCGCCACCGCGCCGACCGCCTTCTCGTAAAACTCGGTTGGACCCGCCGCGCCGATAATCGCATAGCCGTAGCCCTGCGCCCGCATATCGTGCAGCGCCGCCAGCAGCAGCGCTTTACCCACGCCTTTACCTCGATAGTTTTCATAAACCCCCGTCGGACCGAAGAAATTGCGTGTGGTAGCATCAGTGCAGGCGAAGCCGATACATTTGCCTTCGTGCGTCGCCACCCAGCAGGTGATCGGATGGTTGCTGTAAGCGACGTCGGTTTCGCTCGCCCATCCCGCGCTGAAATGCGCCCGCACCCAATCAACGATCAGATATTTCTCTGGCGCGAGGCTGCGCCGCACGTCGATTCCGTCGGCGCTTAGCGCATCGATCAACGACTTCGCTTCGGGCAGGATGTAAAGTTTGACCAGCATGTCAGGCATGAAGATATTTTCCTATGCTTATCCTAAATAAGTGGTGTCTAAAATCGTCTCATGCGCGTGATCATCCACCCGCTCGACGCGGTAGCCTTTCGCCTCCGCGCGCGAACTGACAACCCCTTGCAGCGTGCCATCGGTGTAATGGCCCGCCGCGCCGTTATCGAAGGCGACGCCCGCCGGAATCGTGCCGCTGCCGATCAGACGCTCGTAAGTCGGGCGGCGCTTGACCTCGCCATCATAATGCGGTGAGCAGCTTCCCGCCAGAAAACCGAGACAGGGCAGCGCAGTCAGATTGCCCGGAATCGAGTCGGTCGTGCCGTGCTCGAACCAACAGATCGCCCCCGCACTAACGCCCGCCAGCACGATCCCGGCGTCAAGCGCTTGGCGCAAAATCGCGTCGATGCCCCACTCGCGCCACAGTGCCAGCATCGACTTGGTGTTGCCGCCGCCCACATAGATCACGTCCTGATCGAGCAGAAAGTCAGCCATCTGCGCGGTGTGCGGCTGAAACAGCGACAGATGCGACGGTCTACAGCCGAGATCAAGAAAGGCACGGTAAAAGCGCACGATATAGTCGAGATTTTCGCCGCCCGCCTGCGGCAGAAAGGCAACTTTCGGCTGCTCGCTGCCCGCTTGAGCGACGATGTAGCGCTCTAGCATAAAGTTGTCTGGCTCTGGCGAAAGTCCCGCCCCGCCCATAGCGATGATTTGCTGCATGTTAGCTTCCTTTTGCCCATTGTGCGCGCTCGATCACGTGGTAGCCGATCGGCGTTCCGTCTTGCTCAATCTCGACCCGTTCGAAGGTCATGCTAATTTTGCCCGCTACCTTGACCGAGGCGACATTATCCGGGTGAATTGTCGCGCAGATACGGTCTAATGTCGAATGCGCGAACACGTAGCCGATCATGGCGCGTCCGGCTTCGGTCGCATAGCCCTTGCCCCACGACTCGCGCGCTAAGGCGTAAATCAACTCGTCGAAACTGTTTTCCGGCGCGCGCACGACGCCGCAGAATCCAACGAACTGACCGCCTGCTCGCTCGAACACCGCCGACGTACCATAGCCGCGCGTGGCATACTTCTGCTGGCAAACGCCAATCCAGCGTTCGACTTCAGAACGCGGCAGCGTCGTGCCGTCGCCCATGTAACGCATCGCCATCGGATCGGCGCAAAGCGCGGCGAAATCATCCAAATCATCGGGCTGAAAATGGCGAATCTTCAGCCGTTCTGTCTCGATAATTACCTGCAAACTGTCCTCACCTGCTCGCTAACCAGACGGTTTATACCACGCCCCGTCTGCTATCCTCAAGCACCAACCGCGCCGCCACCTTGCCTGACAGCGTGACCAGCGGCACGCCGCCGCCGGGATGCGTCGTCCCGCCAGCGAAGTACAACCCGCGTACATCCGGCGCGCGGTTATGCGGGCGGCGAAACGCGCCGAAGCGGTCATTGCTCGACGTGCCATAGAGCGCCCCACGCCGCGCCCCAGTCAGCCGTTCAAGATCGCGCGGTGTCAGCATTTTTTCGACGCGAATCTGATCGCGCACGTCGAAGCCGAACGCCGCCAGCTTCGCTAACACTCTATCCCGGTATGCAGACGCCTCGCGTATCCAGTCGAAGCGCTGGTCAAGCGCCGGCGCGTTCACCAGCACGAACCAATTTTCGCAGCCCGCTGGAGCATCGTCCGCGTTCGTCTTGCTCGTAATAGCGACGTAGATCGTCGGGTCATCCGGCGGGGTGCCGCGCGCGAAGATATCGTCAAACTCACGCCGATAGTCCGTCGAAAAGAAGATGTTGTGATGGGCTAATGTAGGATGTTCGCCCTCGACGCCGAGCAGCAGTACGAAGCCCGAACACGACGGCTCGGCGTGGATCAGGCGCGCGACACGACGGGGATCGACCGCATCCGATGGCAGTAAGCGCTCGTAGACCGTCGCTACATCAACGTTGGCGATCACCGCCCGCGCCGCCAGCGTTGATCCGTCTGCCAGCGTGACACCCGTCACTCGCCCGCCCTGCACATTGATGCGGTCGGCGGCGCAGTTCGTCTGCACCTCGACGCCAAGTTCTTCCGCGAGGCGAGCATACGCCTGTGCAATCGCATAAATGCCACCGTGCGTGCTGCGCACGCCTTGCGGCACAAACACGCCGCCCGTTAGTTCGACGTGTGCGATCACGTTGAGCGTCGCCGGTGCGCGAAATGGACTCGCGCCGACGTAGGTGGCGAAGCGTCCGAGCAGTTGGCGCAGGTGCGGATCACGGACGAAGCCCCGAATCGCCCCATCCATCGTCCGCAGCGGATCGACCGCCGGAATGTCGCGCAAGGGCGTGCGCGCGAGTTGAGCGAATGTCGGCGGGTCGCTGTAGATGAACTTCTCGTCCGTGATGCGATGGATACGCGCGGCGTAAGCGAGGTAAGCCAGATAGCCTTCAACATCGCGCTCATCCAACGCAGCGATCTGCTCGACCATCCGTGATAAATCGCGCGTCGCGTCGAAAATCACGCCATCGGGATAGAAGTAGCGCGTCAGTGGCTCGACCGGCAGCAGCGTCAAATAGTCATCGAGCCTACGTCCTGCCGCCGCGAACAGGTCGTCAAAGACGTGCCGCATCGTGATCACCGATGGACCTGTATCCCAGCGGAAGCCACCGGCGCGGAACTCGCCCATCTTGCCGCCGACCTGCGCGTTTTGTTCCAGCATGACAACTCGCTCGCCCGCCGCCGCAAGCCGGATAGCCGCGCTCAGCCCGCCGATGCCCGCGCCGATGATGACGATAGGGTCAGTCATGAGGTGAAATGTCTATTTTGATCCATGAGGGTTAATAATAGCGCAGAGGAACGGCAAAACGTGGGAAATAGTCGTAGGGGCGCACGGTTGTGCGCCCCAAACAACTTTGCGAGTTATTCCGCCGTGACCTCATAGGCGGTGCCGTCGATCACGACGATCACCTGATCACCAAGGGCGAAGTATTCGCTCAGTTCTGGTTTCGCGTCGATCAGAGCGAAGTACTCGTCGCTCAGGAAGACAACCTTCTGCGTCTCCATCAGGTCAGGTTCGTAGGTCGTATCCGTCCAGACGCCGTTCTGGAGCAGGAAGGTTTTGTTGCCGACGGACTGGATCGGGTTGACCTGTGCTTCTTGATCAAAGTCGCCCAGCACGCCGCCCCCGCCCATACCGTTGGCGGAATTCGTCGGCGCGAGCATCGGCATCGAAGCCGGGGCTTCGGCAACTTCCATTTCGCCAAAGCTATCTGCCGCGCCGACCGCTGCCGCGCCGGATGACTGCTCCGAGAGGCTGCGAGTCGTGTCAGCGAGGTTGTTGACCGCTTCGTCGCGCCCGCTCTGCGAGAGAATGTCGTTCTCATCAATCAGGAAGCTGGTATACGGCGTGATGATGCCGTAGCGCACGCTCAGGTTGACAATGCTGTCCACCAGTTCGCGGTTCTCTCCGTTGAGCCGGATGTTATTCAGCAGTTCACCGATTCGTCGTGTCGCCCACAGCCGCGCGACGAATGGTTCGCCGCCTGCCCGCGCCCGGAATTGCAAATCGCTGTAGGTGAAGGTCTGCGTGTCGCCACCGACCTTGCCCCTCAGCGTAATGTCAAGGTGATCCGCCGAGCCGCGATAGCGCCCAACAATCGTCAACTGCGTGCCCGCGAATAGATCAGGCAGCGGCTGCGCCGGATAAACCGAGTCGAGCATGACGCCGTTGACGGTCAACTCTACGTCAGTCAGCACGGGCGAACCAATCTTGTTGAACAGGCTGGCAACTTCTTCGTCGATTCGTTCGGTCGGGCGGACGTAGGTCGATACGCCGCGATGATCACGCACCAGCGAGTCGAGCAGCACGGTATCCACGTCGTCGCCAACACCGAAGGCGAAGATGCGAATGTTGCTGCGCGCTGACATGTCCACATTATCGAGGATGGTGCTGGTCTCGGTTTCGCCTTCGGTCGCCAAGCCATCCGTCACAAACAGGATCGTCGTCGGGCGTTCGCTGTCCGCCATGTCGAGCGCGGTCGTCAGCGCGCCATTGATGTCCGTGCCTCCTTCAGCGTACATCCCGTTGATCCAATCAATTGCTTCCGGCGCGGCGCTCGGCGACTCTAGACTATCGCTGAAGACGCGCCAACCGGTGCTGAACAGAACCACGTTGAAGCGGTCGCGCTCGTTCAGGTTGTCGAGCACGTAGGCGGCGGCTTCACGCGCCTGATTCCACTTATCGCCGTCCATGCTGCCCGATTGATCGAGCACAACGATCAGGTCGCGCGCCACAAGCGCGGCTTGCGGTGCGACCAGCGGCGGCTGCACCAGCAGCATAAAGAAGCCGTCTTCGCCCGCGCTTTCGCGGTAGGTCAGTAAATTGACGTTGACGCTCTCGCTGGCGATACCGTAGTACAGGCTGAAGTCCTGATCAGGCACGTAGTTCGACGACTCCCAACCTGCGCGGAAATGCTGCGCCGAATCCATCGCCCGATTAATCACGATGCTGTGGCTCGGCGAATAAACGTTGCTGATCGGGTCGTTACTGTTGACTTCAATGCTGATACTGGCGTCCTCGACCGGACGGCTGGAAACGAGGCTGGTCACGTCAAACGGATAGACGTAATGCAACAAACCGTTATCGACTTCCAGCGCCTGCGTATAGGACAGTTCGATCCGGCGTGTCTCACCGGGCGGAATCGGGAAGACGTTCGCCTGTATCGCCTGCGTGCCGACGTATTCGAGCAGCGCCGGGTCACGGTACTGACGAACAATCGCATCGTAGACGCTGCGCGCTTCGTCGGCGGGCAGAATCCTTGCCTCAATCGGCTGATTGTTGATGTACATCGTCAGGCTGTCCACCGACGCATTGAGCGGCAGCGGGAAGATGAACGTCCCTTCCGCCAAGCCTTCGCCCTCATTGACGAACTTCATGTCGATGGTGGTGTGGGCGATCTGGTCGTCGATCTCGACGTTGACACGGTGAAAGTCAACTTTGAGCCAATTCGGGTTGGTCGATACACCACCGGGGGGACGCGGGCAGGGCGGCAGCGTACATTCCGCATCTAGAGGACAGGGGGCACACTGATCTTGTGCTGAAACCCCGATGGCAGAAACGAGTAAAACGGTGATCAAGAGCACAATCAATTTAAGCTTTTTCATGGTAACACCTCCACTTTTCTATCGATAAGACGTTGAAGGTGAAGATTTAGTTCCCATGCAAAAGCAAAGCTTTTCATCATTTTGTCAAAAGAATACGACTAAAACATAATCTAAGCACGCTTGCTAAATTTTTTTATGACCTATGTTCGAGTGATGCTAGAGTGCATCAGGTGGAGAAAGCACCATGAACGAGGAATTTTATCGTCGCCAAGCCGAGACAAATCAGGAGCACGACGCCCAGCTCAAGCACTCGACGCTCGAAACCTACGGACTAGAGCAGCGGGAAGCCCACAGCGGGCACAGCGCCGCGCCGCAAGCAAAGCTATCGCTTTGGCAGCGCA
>JBBSNT010000144.1:0-10044 GCA_038260485.1 Aggregatilineales bacterium
GGTTTTTCTCTCATGATGCACTATCCATCCTGCTCAATCAAATAGTTTGAATCAGTTCCATGTAAATCTTTTTGAGGCATCAAATCAACCCTTTCAACAATACCTGCACGATATGGGTATACGTTTGGGGCTGCTCTGCGTGAACCGTATGCCCCGCGCCCGCGATGATTTCTAGCGTCGAAGCGGGGATCAGCGCGTGCATCTCGCGGTTGATCGCTGTGAACTTCGCATCGGCTTCGCCCGCGACCAAGAGCGTCGGCAGCGTCAATTCGCCCAATCGCTCCCACAGTGATGGCTGAGCACCCGTCCCCATCCCGCGCAGGCTGTTCGCCAACCCAACCGGATTGTTGTCCAAGCGCTGATCATGCAAGCGTTGCCTCAGTTGGGGCGATTGCGACGCGAACAGCGGCAGGTTCGACCAGAAGTCGGCAAAAGCAGCAATTCCCCCCTGCTCGATTCGCGCTGCTAACGCCTGATCGCTGGCAATCCGCGCCTGACGCTCAGCTTCGGTTTTGAGTCCCGGCGATGCACTTTCGAGCACCAGCCGCTTGATCCGCTGTGGATAAGTTAGCGCCGTATACAACGCCAGCCGCCCCCCCATCGAATACCCTAGCAGATTGACGCGATCTAGATCGAGCGTATCGAAGATAGCGATCAAATTTTGCGAATGGGACTCAATAGCATAGCACGTCGAATCGGAAGGGGACGTGGTTTGCCCATGCCCCGGCAGATCGATTGTGACTGCGCGAAAATCAGCCGCCAAAGCCGCCGCTTGTTCCGCCCAATTCGCGCCGCTGCCCGTGAACCCGTGCAAAAGCACCAGCGGATCGCCTGAGCCAATTATTTCGACGTGATAGTGAACACCATTAATCAGCATCGTAAAAGCGATTCAACGCAAAGACGCGAAGATGCAAAGAAAGGGCAATTAAATCTTTGCGACTTTGCGTTAATTCTTTTGATTGTTCATCAACCATTCTCGCACATTACGCCGCTGGATTTTTCCGGACGCCGTCTGCGGCAGTTCGTCTACGAACACAATTTTGCGCGGCTGTTTATAACCCGCCAAACGCTCGCGACTGAAGTCGATCAAATCGCCTTCAGTGACTGTCTCGCCCGCGCGTAGCGCTACCATCGCCGCGACTCGCTGCCCCCACTCCGCATCAGCGATGCCCACAACGCAGGCATCCTCTACCGCCGGATGCTGACGCAAGACCGCCTCAACTTCGGACGGGTAGACGTTCTCGCCACCGCTGACGATTAAGTCGCTGCGCCGCTGAACGATCCAAATATCGCCGTCAGCATCCAAATAACCAATGTCGCCCGTGTGAAACGTGCCATTCGTCTCCGCTTGACCGAGATAGCCCCGCATCACTGTAGCACCGCTGACGACGATCTCGCCGTATTCACCCTCTGGCAGATTGCGCCCCTGCTCATCGACAATCCGCACAGTTGTGCCGCTCAACGGCTTGCCGACCGTCCCCGGCTTGGCACGCACCTGATCGGGCGTCGCTGTGGCGACCTGTGAGGCGCATTCGGTCAGCCCGTAAGTCAGCGCAATCGGCAAATTCCTCTCGATGTAGCGCGCGACCAATTCAGGCGTTGCCGCCCCACCACCGAGCAAAATCAGCCGCAGCGATTTGGGTGGCTCGAAGCCAGCTTCCAACATGCGGTAAAGCTGCGTCGGCACCAGCGAAACGAGCGTCGCTTCCGAAACCCGCATCTGCTGAGCGAACGTTTCAGTCATGCTGTATTCTGGCACTATCACGGCTGAGCCGTAGAGGCACGAGCGAAAGTAGATCGACAACCCGCCGACGTGATAGAACGGCAGCGGGCAGAACCAGCGATCATCAGGCGATGCGCCAAGCCGTTCGGCAGAGGCTAAAGCGCTGTGATACAGATTGCCGAAGGTGATTTGCGCACCTTTCGGCTTGCCCGTCGTGCCCGATGTGAACACAATCGACTGCACAGCATCAAGCTCGAGATCACCATCAAGATAAATCTGTCGGTCAGCCGCCTCCTCCACCAGATAAGTCTCACCGGGAAGGAGCGGCGCATCGCTATAAGGGCTTGAAAATGTCGTGTAGAAAGCGCACTGAAGTGAGCGCATGCTCTGAATCGTTGTATCATGCGAGGGATCAAAGACGACCAGTTTGCAAGCAGCGGCTTCGACTTGATAGCGAAGTTCGTCAGCGATGAGGCGCGCGTTAAGCGGCACCAGCACAGCGCCAAGCCGCGCAACCGCATGGATCAGCGCGGTGGTGAAGATGCCATTCGGCACCAGCACCCCGACCCGATCCCCACACTGCACACCGGCGCGCTTCAATCGGAGTGCCTGCTGCGCCGCGAATTGATTCAGCCCACCATAGGTATAGCTATCTGATGGGGTATCGGGTTCGATATGCGGGCAGATAAGCGCAAGGCGTTCCGGAAATTCCGCCGCTGCCGCTGCTAACCAATCTCGCATCAAAAACTCCTAACCACAGAGGACACAAAGACCACAGAGAACTGCTTTTCCTTTGTGTCCTCTGTAGGCTTGTGGTTCAATCTTTTCTTTGCATTTACGGCTGGCGCGGGAACTTGCCGAAATCCGGCGCGCGCTTCTCGTTGAAGGCGTCACGCCCTTCCTTGCCTTCATCGGTCATGTAATAGAGCATAGTCGCGTCTCCCGCCAGCACCTGCAAACCCGTCTGCCCGTCGAGATCGGCGTTCAGTCCGGCTTTCAAGAAGCGAATCGCAATCGGACTCTTCGTGAGGATTTCGCTCGCCCACTGTACGCCTTCCGCCTCAAGCTGATCGACCGGCACGACGGTGTTGACCAGCCCCATGTCGAGCGCTTGCTGCGCGTTGTATTGGCGGCACAGATACCAGATTTCGCGTGCCTTCTTCTGACCGACAATCGAGGCGAGATAGCTTGCGCCGTAGCCGCCGTCGAAGCTGCCGACTTTGGGTCCCGTTTGCCCGAAGATCGCGTTATCGGCGGTAATCGTCAGGTCGCAAATCACGTGTAGGACGTGTCCGCCGCCAATCGCGTAGCCCGCCACCAGCGCGATCACCGGCTTGGGCATCGTTCGAATAATCCGTTGAAGCTCCAGCACGTTCAGCCGCGCGACACCGTGATCATCGACGTAGCCCGCATGACCGCGCACCTTCTGGTCGCCGCCCGCGCAGAAAGCGTACTTGCCATCTTTAGCGGGACCATTCCCCGTCAGCAAGACAACGCCAATTTCTGGGTCAGTCCATGCCAGCTTGAACGCCTCGATCATCTCGTCGATCGTCTTGGGGCGAAACGCATTGCGTACCTCAGGACGGTTGAACGCGATCCGCGCCATCCCGTCCGCCTTGTCGTAGGTGATGTCCTCGTATGCCTTAACCTGCTGCCAATTTGTCACTTTCGTTCCTTCCTTTGCGTCTTGTACTCTAGCTTTGCGTCTTTGCGTTAAGCTTTTCGCGGACAGCAGCGATGACCTCGCGCCGCCGCTGCTCGTCACTCTTGATCTCCGTCCGCACTTCGATGATCCTCGGCACACCGCTGCCGACGCTCTTGCCGATCAGCCGTCGGAACTCCGCGCGATTATCCGTGCTGACGAAATCCAGACCGTAGAGCCGCGCCGCGTGCGAGAAGTCGAGATCGTGCGGCATAGTGAACAACTCGGTGAACGGCGGATCGAACTGGCGGATCGGCAAACGGTTGAAGATGCCGCCGCCGTTGTTGTTCATCAGCACGATGGTGACGTTGGTCAGGTCGAGGTTCTTGATCGCCAGCAAGCCGTTCATATCATGATAGAAGGTCACGTCGCCGATCAGCAGCACCAGCGGATGGTCGGTCTGTGACGCGATGCCCAGCGCCGTCGAAGTGTTGCCGTCGATCCCGCTCGCGCCGCGATTACCGTAGACGTGGATGTTCTTCGCCGACGGCTTGCCGACCTGATCGACGTGGCGAATAGGCAGGCTGTTGCCCGCGAAAAGATGTGCGCCGTCGGGCAGCGCCTCGATCAAGTCGTAGACGAATGCGCCGTCGAAGTCGTCGCCGGAGTTGATCGCCTGATCAGTTGCTTCCCACGTGGCGGATTCCAGCGCGCGCCATCCATTCTGCCAAGCAGAAGTCGATCGGTAGCCCGTGTCGGTGTACAACGCTGCTACAAATTCTACAGGATCAGCCTGTATGAATTCGGTCGTTCGGTGCAGATCATCTGCCCAAACTCCGCTGCCGCTGACCTGAATGTAATGCTCAGGCTGCGCCCGATCCAAATAGTCATTGAGCCACTTCGAGGTTGGAACCTGACCGAAGCGAATGACGACATCCGGTGATTCGGGCGCTGCGCCGTTGAGGAAAGTTTCGTAGCCTCCAACAACCAGCGTCGCTTTCGTGTGCTGACCGAACCGCACTTCTGCCAGTGGATCAGCCAAGATCGGGTAGCCGCTGATCTGTGCGACCAGTGAGATCGCTTTCGTAAAGTCGCCCGCCGGGCTTCGGGGACCACAGATGATCACACCCTTTTCGTAACCTTTGAGCCGCATCTCGAATGCATCCCACTGCGCGCCGGGCGGGAAGGCATGGCTGCCGGAGAAATTCACATAGGATCGTTCATCCGCGCGCGCCGGAAAGTCGGTCACGTCGCCCTCGACTAGCACCGGCTCAAGCGGCTTGCGGAACGGCATATTCAGATGCACGACGCCCTTACGCAGCCCGTTCGCCGTCGCGTAGGCGCGGGCAGTCGTCGTCCGCAGGTAGCGAATCAGCAGCGGATCGGGGTCGGCTTCCGGCAGCGCCATATCGACTGACCACAGCGCGTAACCGCCGTACAACTTGACCTGATCAATCGTCTGGTTCGCGCCGCTGTCGCGCAGTTCCGGTGGTCGGTCTCCCGTCAGAATGATCAGCGGTACTTGGGATTCGTGCGCCTCGATCACCGCCGGGTAGAAGTTCGCCAGCGCCGTCCCTGACGTGCACACCAGCGCAACCGGTTGATCAGTCTTGAGCGCGATCCCCAATGCTAAGAAGGCGGCACTGCGCTCATCCAAGTGCGGATAGACCTTGATATCGGGATGCTGCGCGAAGGCGACCGTCAGCGGTGTCGAACGCGAACCGGGCGCGATGCACACCGCCCGCAGCCCCGCCCGTGCCAGTTCATCGACCACGATGGTTGACCACAGTAAATTGCGGTTGGGCGGTGATTTACGTTCGGACACGATCTTCAACTCCTAACGCACTTAGCATCGGCTTGAACTTGAGCGCCGTCTCGTCCCATTCCTTCTGTGGCAGGGAGTCAGCGACAATCCCCGCCCCCGCGTACAGCCATACTCGCTCCTTCTGGCTAATCGCCGAACGAATCGCCACCGCGAACGCGCCATCGAGCTTGTCGTCGATCCAACCAACCGGCGAGGCATACCAACCGCGCGGCACAGGTTCGGCGGCGGCGATATAGTCGAGCGCCTGTTCCTGCGGCACGCCGCCCATCGCCGGAGTCGGATGCAGCGCTTCAACCAGCGGCAGTACCCCCATTTTTCGTTTCAGGTGACCGCGCACAGGCGTATGCAAGTGCTGGATGTTGCTCAAGCGCAGCACGTCAGGCGCGGCGGAAATATCGAGCGAGTCGGTCAATGGGGTGAGCCGTTCACGGATCGCGTCCGCGACGAAAGCGTGCTCTTGGCGATTCTTAGAGTCGTCCAGCAGTTCGTGCGCCAACGCCTCGTCTTCAGCAAACGTCGCCCCGCGCTTGATCGATCCTGCCAGCGCCATCGTCTCGACCTCGCGCCCCGTCACACGCACCAGCAATTCAGGTGTTGCGCCATAGAACGCAAGATACGGACTCGGCTCAAACAGAAACAGGTACGTTCCGGCGTATTTTTCACGCAGCACGTCGAGCGCATCATCCACGTCGATCCGATCCGCGAAGCGCAGTTCACAAACCCGCGACAGCACCACCTTTTGCAGTTCACCCGCCTTCATGCGTTCGGTCGCATCGGTGATAATCTCCGCCCACGACTCAAACGACATCGGGTAGTTGATCGCTTTCAGCGCATTTGCATGTATTTGCGCCCTCCCCTGAATTCGGGGGGGATTCGGGGAGGGAGTAGACGCCAGTGCCTCATATCTCGCTGCCAGCGCTTGCCGCATTTGGTCAGCATCGAAATCATCACCCTCACTCACTTGAACGTTGATCGTCAGCCACGTTTCGCCATCGATCTGCGTCAATTGATAATGCGGCAGTACGAAATAAGCAGGCGCGAACGCCGCCCACGTATGCTCGGTGATGAAGTCGCTGCGGAACGAGAATCCGCCGAACAGCCGCGGACGCGCAGCAGAAGACTCGTTGTTGAGCAGTACCACGTCACGGAACAAATCGCCCGCTTTTGCGCGCACGGTCTGGAAGCGATCAACGCCCCACGCCGTAATCTCCGCCGCGACGCCGAAACCCGCATATACAGCATCATCGTGCTGCCAGTAAAAGCGCTCATGCCCCTGCGCTTGATGCAGGAATTGCGCCGCTCCAATATCGGGGCAGCGCTGGCTATAACTCACTAAGCGGTTCGCCATTATTCAGTCTCGTAGCCCACGCTCTTGAGCAGCAGCGGCAGCAGCGCCGAGAGGATACGCTCGGACTCCGGTTCGCCGGTATATACCCACCGGATCACAATGCCGTAAATTGCGCCCATCCACGCATAGGAAACGACTTCGGTATCGACCGGAGCAATGTCACCCACCTCGATCGATTCATCAAGATACTGCTTGATTAACCCGGCGAAGCGGTCGTTGACTTCGACTCGCTTTTTCTCGAACACACTACCCAAGCCAACCGCTTGTACCAGTAGAATTTTCGCGGGGCGGCGGTAGCGCCCGAAGGTTTCGAGGCAGGCTTGCAGCGCTGCCTTGACCTGCATGATCCCCTGCTGCTCGCCCTCGACTGCTTCGATCACCTTACGTTCGAGCAGGTCGGAAAATTGATCGACCAGCGCCAGAAACAGGCGCTCTTTATTCGGGAAATGGAAGTAAATCGACCCCTTCGACGTATCCGACGCAGCGACGATTTCGTCCATCCGCGTATCGTGATAGCCTTTATTCGAGAAGATGTTCAGCGCCGCATCAAGGATGCGTTCGCGTGTATCTTCAGCCTTGCTCATATCGTGCCCCAAAGTAGACCGACTGGTCAGTCTATAGTATATCGAGGAAATTTTCGCAGTAAACAAATTTCTCGGCAAATGCTCATGATCGCTTTTTTGTGAGACGTGAACACGGGAGTTATAATAAGTTTAATCTTGACAAACCCTAGGAGTAGGCATGTATGGTCGTTGACATCCAACCCGATGCAGTCGCTGCGCTGCTCAATGGCGATCACGGTGCGCCGTATCAAATTCTGGGACCGCAGCCCGGCGATGACGGTCAGGTGTCGATACGTGCATTGCAACCTGCGTTCGAGTCGCTCGCCGTCGTCGTCGATACGACGGGCAAACGTTACGAGATGACCCGCCTGCGGGAAGAAGGCTTGTTCGAAGTTGACGTTCCGGGCAATTCGCCAGAAATCAAATACCATTACGAGGGGCGCAACGCCACAGGCGACAAGGTTTCCTTTCACGATCCGTATGCCTTTCCACTCCAAATCACCGATTACGACATTTATCTGTTCCGGCAGGGACGACTGCTGCAAAGCTACGATAAATTCGGCGCGCACGTCTGCGAAATCGACGGCGTCAAGGGCGTCAGCTTCGCGGTGTGGGCGCCAAACGCCTATCACGTCAGCGTCATCGGCGACTTCAATAACTGGGATGCGCGCGTTCACTCGATGGAAGTTCACGGCGACAGCGGCATCTGGGAATTGTTCATTCCTGAAGTCCAGCCAGGAGTCATCTACCGCTATGGCATCCGATCGCACAATATGGGCTATCGCGCCGATAAAAGCGATCCTTACGGCTTTCAGTTCGAGATGCGTCCGAAAAATGCCTCGATTGTCTGCGACATCGACCAGCACCAATGGGGTGACGCCGACTGGCTTGATACCCGCGCCCACACCGATCCACTCAAGCAGCCTTGGGCAATCTACGAAGTCCATCTCGGCTCGTGGCAGCGCGCCGATAACGGCAATTGGCTGACCTACAGAGAACTAGCGCACAAACTGGTCGAGTACGCCAAATACATGGGCTACACCCACCTTGAACTCATGCCAATCACCGAATATCCGGCGGATGAATCGTGGGGCTATCAGGTAACAGGCTATTTCGCGCCTACCAGCCGCTACGGGACACCCGACGAGTTCATGTACTTCGTCGATCACTGTCACCAGAACGGCATCGGCGTCATTCTCGACTGGGTTCCCGCTCACTTCGCCAGCGATGGCTACGCGCTCAACTATTTCGATGGGACGCACCTCTACTCTCATGCCGATCCACGTCAGGGGCAGCACGAGGATTGGGGCACTTACATTTTCAACTACGGGCGCAATGAAGTGCGCAACTTCCTGCTCTCCAGCGCCCTATTTTGGCTGCGCGAATATCACATCGACGGCTTGCGCGTCGATGCCGTCTCGTCGATGCTCTATCTCGACTTCTCGCGTGAACCGGGGCAGTGGATTCCCAACCACTATGGCGGGCGTGAAAATCTCGAAGTGATCAGCTTCCTACGCGAATTCAACACGCTCGTCCACCGCGAAGAACCCGGTGCGGTTACCATTGCAGAGGAATCGACCTCGTGGCCGATGGTATCCCGCCCGACCTACATCGGCGGCTTAGGTTTCACCTTCAAGTGGAACATGGGTTGGATGCACGATACGCTCGACTACATGGAACTCGACCCGATCTTCCGGCGCTACAACCACAATTTGATCACCTTCGCGCTGATCTACGCCTTCAACGAGAACTTCATGCTCTCGCTCTCGCACGACGAGGTCGTCCATCTCAAAGGCTCGATGCTGACCAAGATGTCCGGCGATTGGTGGCAAAAGTTCGCCTCGCTGCGGATGTTATTCGGCTTTCAGTACACCATGCCCGGTAAAAAACTCAACTTTATGGGGCAGGATTTTGGACAGTGGAGCGAATGGAGTGAACGGCGCAGCCTCGACTGGTATCTCCTCGATTGGCAAACCCACAAAGGCGTGCAGCAGTGGGTCAAAGACGTCAATCACCTCTACGTAACTCAGCCGGCGCTCTACCAACGCGATTTCGAGTTCAGCGGCTTTGATTGGATTCAGGTCAATGACGTGGATCAAAGCGTGTTCGCCTACATGCGCTATGCCGAAAACCGCGCCGACTTCATCGTTGTCGCCTGCAACTTTACGCCAGTTGTGCGCTACGGTTACCGCATCGGTGTGCCACAAGCGGGTTATTATCGTGAACTGCTCAACAGCGACAGCCCTGACTACGGCGGCAGCGGCGTCGGCAATCTTGGCGGCTTGCACAGCGAACACACTCAATGGGGTGTCAATGCCGACAGCCTCAGCCTGACGCTTCCCCCGATCGGCATCATCATTTTGAAACTAGACGGCATCCCCGCACAGATCGACGCGCCGGAAGCGATGACCGTCGCCATAGGCGATCTACCGAATAACATCGGCGTCAACTGATTTGACTGCAATCACAGCGAACGGGACAGACAAAGCACAAATTCAGAGTCTGCCCCGTTCGCACCCCGAAAGGCTTCACGCAAATCGACCTCTAGCTTTTCATAATCCGAGTCATCGACACAGCCTGTTTTCAACGTGCCACGCACTTGCACGCTGAATCGATTACACTCGCGATCATAAGTGGTATAGCATTGGGAAGGCGACGTTAAAGAATTGTCCACCCGCCATCCAAAACGCTCGGAGTCTGCTTAATATGAAATTTGTATTGAGGAACTTTACGGAGGCTGACCTCTCATGAAACGATTTTTGTTCGCATTCTTGCTGCTCACATTGTGGGCAGTGCCCATCAGTGCGCAAGGTGACGGCGACTGCCCTGCCGATCCTATTTTGGAGCTTGGGCGTCATGGAACGACGCTAACGATGATCTCCGTTCGTGAAGCAGCAGGCTTCGACAACCCGCCCAACGGCGCAATTGAAGCAGATGTCTTGA
>JBBSNT010000145.1:0-9915 GCA_038260485.1 Aggregatilineales bacterium
AGGCGAAATGATTGAGACGCTCGACGAGGTCAAGCGCAAACTTGACGACTTCACGGTGCTGGTGACCGACAACGCGGGCGCACTCGGTATTGGCGGCATCATCGGCGGCGCAGACACCGAAATCAGCGCCACGACCAAAACCGTGCTGCTCGAAGCCGCGAACTGGAACTTCATTAACGTGCGCCAGTCGATGCAAGCGCAGAAGATCAACACTGACGCGGGACTGCGCTTCAGTCGCGGAGTACATCCGACGTGGGCGCTGCGCGGCGTCAAACGCGGTATTGAACTGATGCGCCAAACGAGCAACGGCGAAGTCGCACAGGGCATCATCGACGAATACCCGCTGCCCGCGTCGCAGATCACCGTCAACCTGCCGATCAAGGCGATTGAGCGAGTGCTCGGCATCTCCATGAGCGCGGACGATGGTGCAAACCTGCTGATGCGCGGCGGCTTCGGCGTTCACTATGAGCACAATGGCGATACATCGCTTGGGGAGTCGTTGGACGTAAGCGTGCCCGACACGCGGATGGACATCGGTACAGGGATCATCGGGCAAGCAGACTTGATCGAGGAGATCGCGCGGATTTACGGCTACGGCAACATCCCGAACACGATCATCGCCGACGCCATGCCGCCGCAGCGCAGCAACCCGACGCTCGAACTCGAAGAACTGACGCGCGACCTGCTGGTGGCGCTCGGCTTGCACGAGAACATCAGCTATCGTCTGACGACGCCCGAACGCGAAGCGCTGCTCGTGCCACCGGGCGCAGTCTCGTCGCTGCCGCTGGCGGATTACGTCACGCTGGAGAACCCGATTTCAGTGGACAAGGTCGCTATGCGTCACACCTTGTTGGCGAACCTGCTGACCAACGCGCAAGCGAACGCCCGCTTCACCGACCGCCAGCAGACCTTCGAGATCGGCGCGGTCTACCTCGCCCACGACGATCAACTGCTGCCCGATGAGCCGCGCCGCCTCGGTCTGCTGGTGACGGGTCCACGCTATCCCGAAGGCTGGATGAATCAGGGACAGAACGCCGACAAAACCCAAGCGCTCGACTTCTTCGACCTGAAGGGAATCGTCGAAGGGCTGCTCGAAGGGCTGCACATCAGCGGCGCAGTCTACAAGCGCGCCGAGCATACGAGCTTCCATCCGGGCAAGTCGGCACTGCTGGTGATGACCAAGGGGAACAGCGAAGCGATTAAGGACGTGGAGATTGGCGTGTTCGGTGAACTGCATCCGCTGGTTGCCGAGCGTTTCGCCTTAAGTGCCGCGCCCGTACTCGCAGCGGAGTTCGACCTTGACGTGCTGCTGAGCCTCGTGCCGGAGACGGTCACGATCAATCGACTGCCCGTCACACCGCCCATCTTGCAGGACATCGCCCTGATTGTAAGCGAGGCGACACCCGCCGCCGAAGTCGAAGCCGCCATCCGCGACGCAGGTGGTAATTTACTCAAGGATGTGCGCCTGTTCGACGTCTATCAGGGCGAGTCGATCCCGGACGGCAGCAAGAGCCTCGCCTACAGCTTGACCTATCAAAACGACGAGCGAACATTAACCGACAAAGAAGTGGCGGCGGTGCATTCGCGGATTGTCCGCACGCTGCATCACCGCCTCGACGCCAAGCTGCGAGCATAACCTCCTCTTATAAAATTCGCGGTATAGGGGCGTTAAGCCTAACGCCCCTACCTCATTCCATATCCCAACTCTGAGAATCCGATAAATGTTAAGAAACGTCTATCGATTCGGCATTATAATTATAAAATAGGTAAAGGAGCCTATCATGAGTCCTTATGGGATTTTGATTGTAGACACCAGTTGGCTGAACCATGACAGCGTCGAAATTGACAAGACGGCGTATTTACGCCATCAGGACAAGCTGATCAAAGGCGCACATGCCCTGATCTTCGTGCGCGAACCGATTGACGCCGTCGTCGCCGAAGCCGAAATCACGGGCGATATCATCCAAACCGAAACGCAACCGCCTGATCCTTACTTCAACCCCTCGATTCCGGCGAACATTCATTTGGAACGCGAACTCAACGAGATTCACAGCCAAACGGATGCATCGATTGCAGCAAACAATAACCAAGTGATGGCGAAAACCTATCGCGTCCCACTGAACATCACGCGCATGAAGGGGCAAACGCCACAGATTCCACTGACGCATTTACAAAAAATACTTGGCAGCGATTTTAGCGTTTTCGACGAAACGTGGATCGCGCTTTCCAAAAAACAATATGACACGATTACCACTGAGTGGACAAAGGAACAGGTGCAATGACCACCCTTTATGCCATTAAGGTCGTGCCTGACGAGTGGACGGAGACCCTGCCGCTGCCATTCGACAAAGCGACTCACGATGCGCTGAAGATCGAGCAAGGCACGCGCATTCTGATCTACAAGCATGATCAAGGGATCGTCGGCGAGGGCGAAGTGCATGGCTTCTTTATCCGACCGCGCGAGTGGTCACACGAAGCGACCGACGACCTACCGGACTCGTTCACCCGTGCTGACTATCTGCTGCCTGTGGGGATGATCTATACGCGCGCCGACGCCATCTCGCCGGATGCAGTGCGTAAAGCGCTCTATGACCCCCATTTCCCGGAGCGTACAACGTGGCGCGCGCTTGATCAAGCGACTTATTCCCGCCTGAACACTTTCCCCGAATAGATCACGCGCAAACGAGTGCTTCACACGAGCGCGCTAGAGGGTGCTGGCAGCAGCGCCCTCTTTTATTGAGAGCCAGCAGGATTACGCATGTTTATTTACTTGTCTTTAACAATGTCTTTGCCGACTTATAAGCTGCACAATGAATAATTAGCGTTTCATCGAGCCTTCGTAGGAGCAAATTCATGCCGCGTTACGCGATCAAGATTGTGCCGCACAGTTGGAAAGATTGGATGCCGCTGTCCTTCAACAAGACGACCCGCGACTACAGCAAAGACGAACCGGGGATGCACATTCTGGTCTATCAGCAAAGCGTCGGCATTATCGGCGATGCAACCATCAGCGACATATTCGTCAGTATCGAGGATTGGAGCAAGCAGAAGGAGCAGCCCTTACCGCCCGCGCTGTGTGATGCGGATTACCTACTGCCGCTTGATGCGCTTTACTATCGTGACAAGGTGATTCAGCCGCAAGCCGCGCGTGACATCCTGAGCGATTCGACTTCCCCCGCCTCGAAGGGTGACGTCCTATCGCCGCCGAGATTCACCACCAGTTCATCCGCCACTTCATCTGATCGCCCCGATGGCGCTATAATGCGGAAGGGTTTCGCTTGACCGCTAGTTGAGCGAAGCATTATTCCTATAATTGAGCACCCAATGACCCAACCTTCTCTCCCTCTCGACCAAATCATCCCCGGCGACTGTCTCGACCTGCTTTCGACCCTGCCGGAACACAGCGTCGATTTGATCTTCGCTGATCCGCCCTACAACTTGCAGCTTCAGCAGGAATTGTGGCGTCCGAACCGGACGAAAGTTGATGCTGTCAATGATGACTGGGATAAATTCGACGACTTCGCCCACTACGACACCTTCACCCGCGCATGGCTGAGCGCCTGCCACCGAGTCCTCAAACCAGAGGGGACGCTCTGGGTGATCGGCACGTATCACAACATCCACCGCGTCGGCGCGATCCTGCTCGACTTGGGCTACTGGATTCTCAACGAAATCGTCTGGCTCAAGGCGAACCCAATGCCGAATTTTCGCGGTGTGCGCTTCACCAACGCCCACGAGACGCTGATTTGGGCGAAGCCGACCGAGAAAGCTCGCTACACCTTCAACTATCAGGAAATGAAAGCGCTCAACGGCGGCAAGCAGATGCGCAGCGATTGGCTGATCCCACTGTGCAGCGGCAACGAGCGGATCAAGATCAACGGCGCGAAGGCACACCCGACGCAGAAGCCTGAAGCACTGCTCGAACGGGTGATCCGCGCGGCATCGAACCCCGGTGACGTGGTGCTCGATCCGTTTTTCGGCACAGGCACGAGTGGCGCGGTCGCCAAGCGCTTGGGGCGGCACTGGATCGGCATTGAGCGCGAGGCGGCATACATCGAGGTCGCGCAAAAGCGGATCGACGCCGTGATCCCCGACTCGGAGATGGTAGAACGCGAACCCCGCAGCGGACGCATTTCGTTCAAGCGGCTGATAGCAGCGGGCTTGATTGAAGCGGGGCAAACGCTGGTCTTTCAGCGCGATCCCTCGCTGATCGCGCTCGTGCGCGCTGACGGCAAACTCCAGTACCGCGATCTGCGCGGCTCAATCCACCAAATCGCGCAGATGTTGGCAAGCGCACCGTGCAATGGCTGGGATCATTGGTACTACGCCGACTCGGACGGCTGGCTTCAGCCGCTCGACCGGCTGCGGCAATCGCTGCGCGCAATAGACAAACAGACTTAGCTGTCGTTCGCAGGCGCAGTTCACCAAAAATCAGGACTTCGATGACGATTGACAGCACGTTTACTCGTTTCCCATCGCTGGGCACGAGCCGCCTACACTTAAGCCAACTGCTGCCCCAGCCATTCGATCAACTGATCGGTGAGCGTGGTGCTGATTCCCAACAATGCCGCTCCGCGCTCCGCACCCTCGACGGGCACGTAGCCCACATCCCCGCGCGCTGAACCGCGCAAAAACTCGACGATGCCGAAGCTGGTGTCACTCTGCCCGACCGTAAGGAAGATCGGGCGCGGGTTGTAGCGGATGATCGTGTTCTGCGCGACCACCTGATCGGTCGGCGTCAGCAGCGCGAGCGCATCGCAGAGTAGTTCCTCAGAACAGCCGAGCAGCGCCACGTCCGCACCCGTCTCGGCGCCGACAACCGCTAAATGCCCCGGATCAGCGGACTGGCTGAGCGCGTTGAGCATCGCCTCGAAGTCGCCGCGTGCGGTCAACGAATTCGCATCCGTATCGGCGCGAAGCGGCATCGCCAGCACGTTATAGCCCTGTGCCTGTAAGCGCAGCGGCAAATCGAGCCAGCCCTCGTTCGATGCAGCCAACATCAAAATCCCCGGCGTGGGCAAATCAGTCTGCCGGCTTGGATAGAGATCGCCGAGAAGCTGCATCCCGTCGGGGGCAGTGATGGCAATCGGTTGATGCGTCTCACCCGGCGCGAGCGTCCCGGCGGCGAGCGGCGGCAGTTCTGAGTCACGCGGGAGCGCGGCGGCGGTCGGATCATTTTGCCCCGCATAGAGATACTGCGTCGGCTGCCGAGCCGACATTAACGGTAGCACGGTTGGGCTGGACTCAAGCGTCGGTGCGGACAATGGATGAGTCGGAGTCAGCGTGGGGACGACATTGTCGCAGGCGGCAAACAGAAGGACGAACAGAATAACAGTTAGTTTTCGCATTGAGCATCGTAGAGACACCCTGAACCAAAGCAAATGGTCGCGGTCGCCTCTACCTCTATGTCAATCAAGACCTTGACTCTAATTGGTCGGCGCGGGCTTGTCTATGCTTACTTGGCGACGATGATCATGCGCTCGACTGTATCCTCGAAGGGGATGCGGTCGAAATCCCCGAAAGCTTCATCGACCTCGAAGCCGCACAGTTCGAGCAGGTAGCTCAGTTCGGCATAGAAGTAGTAGCGGATCAGCAGCGGAACGACCGTCCGCGCCAGCACACCATCTTCGCCGATCTCGTCGTAAATCCACGTCACCTGCATCAACTGTTCGGCACGGTCAAGGCGACTAACCGACTGCTGCATGACGAGATGCCCTGTCTCCAATTCGAGAAATGTCCGCTCCAGCGTGACGGCTTCGGTATCGGGCGCGGCGAAGGCTTCTCCCGCGTTGGGCAGATCGATCACCAACGCGCCCCCATCCGCCACCCATTCACGCAAGCGCGTGATCAGCCGCCGATCCGCCTCATTCTGGTGAAAGTGCATCAGCGTGTTGTAGGGGATGATCGCCAGCTTAAACTGCTGATCGAGTGAAATCTTGAGGGCGTCGCCCTCGTGCAGCGTAATCTTTTCGCGCAGGTGTGGCATCCCGCTGATTTTGCGGCGAGCGCGGTCGAGCATCGCCGGTTCAATTTCGATGCCGTGAACGTCGTAGCCTTCTTGCGCCAAGTGCAGCAGAACGCGCCCTGTCCCACTGCCAATGATCAGAATCGGTCCACCGTACTGGTCGGCAAGTTCGCTGTAAAAGACGAGGTCTTCAGTTTTATCTTCGTGCTCGGAATCGTAATATCGGGCAATTGTCGCGTAAAAGCCGCTCATCGGTTTGATCCTTTATTAGAGAAAACATGCTAACACAACCGCACAGGCATCGACCTGTCCGCGTCAGCGTAGGTGAATCATCGGTTTAGTGACATGCCGAGTTGAAACAGCCCGTCATTCGCTCATAATTCGTGTTTTCTAGCGGCACGCAGCACAAATCGCTCAGAGTGCCAAGTCTAACGATTTCCCTCGCTAGGCGAAAGGGTTTGCAGGCGGCACACCCTTTTGCTACAATGCCGCGCGTCGTAAAGTGTATGTCGTTAGACACTTAAGGTAAAGAATGCGTATTTTGTTTGCGCTGCTGATTGTAATGTTGTCGTCGGTTGCTGTTTACGCTCAAGAAGGCAGCATGGACGCGACGATGACCGTCGATGCCAGTTTGCGCAGTGGTCCGGGAACCGATTGGCGTCGAATCACCATCGTCCCGGCGGGCGCGACAATGCGCGTCGATGGACGTGCGCCCGCCGGTGGTTGGGTGCGCGGCGTCACGCAGAACAATGAACAGGGCTGGGTGATCGAGACGGCTGTCAGCCTGAACGCCGACCAACTGGCGGCGCTGCCGTCGAAGTGGGTCGATGATCCCTTCACCGTGTCTGCGCCCCCCGGCGGCTCACCTAGCGCAGTGCCAGCAGCAGATAACCCGCCCGCCGACGTTCCAGCCGATCAGCCGCCCGTTTCAGTCATCAATACTGTATCCGTTCGCGGCTTCGAGTACGGCGGTCATGTCGATGGGTTCGGACAAAACGCGATCAACCAGATGCACCATGCGGGCATGACGTGGGTCAAACGCCAACTGCACGCTTTTCAGGACTATGCTACGCCGATCAATGAAGCGCACGCCAACGGCTTCCACATCCTGCTCGGCATCGTCGGTGACGCGAATGCGGTCGGCGACGATGGCTACCTCGACCAGTATGCGCAATCGCTCGCGGCAGCAGCAGCAGCGGGCGCGGACGCGATTGAAGTCTGGAACGAACCGAATATCGACCACGAATGGGCAGCCGGGCAGATCAGCGCGCAGCGCTACACCGAAATGCTGCGCCGCGCCTATCAAGCGATCAAAGCCGCCAACCCGAACACACTTGTGATCAGCGCCGCGCCCGCCCCGACAGGCTACTTCGGCGGGTGCAGCCCCACAGGCTGCGACGATAACCAATTCATACAGGGCATGGCGCGCGCGGGTGCAGCCAATTATATGGACTGCGTTGGCGTTCACTATAACGAAGGTATTTTGCCCCCCAACCAGACCAGCGGTGATCCGCGTGGCAGCAGCGGTTATTACACGCGCTACTTCTGGGGCATGGTTAACACCTATAACGCTGCTTTTGGTGGGGCGCGTAAACTGTGCTTTACGGAGTTTGGCTACGTGACGCCTGAAGGCTACGGTCCGTTACCCGGCGCTTTTGGATGGGCGCAAAACGTCACCGTCGCGCAGCAGGCAGCGTGGATCGACCAAGCGGCTTCGCTGGCAGCCAACAGCGGCAAAGTCCGTATGATGATCATCTGGAACGTCGATTTCACCAACTACGGTGCAGACCCTATGGCGGGTTATGCAATCATTCGCCCCGGCGGCGGCTGCCCTGCCTGTGACGCGCTCGCTCAGTAGCTTGCAAACCAGCCCTTCACCGCTTACAACTTGCTCAAGCCGGGCGCGCGGAACAGACCGCGCGTCCGTTTATAGGTAGATGCAATGACCGATAAACCTCAAAAGAAGCGTCAATACACCCCATCCAGCGTCGAACCCATACCCTTATTACCCGAAGAACTAGATTTCGAAACTGAGACACCGCGTCGTTGGGGCTGTTGGGTGATAGCTTTAACAACGGTCGTCGTCTTCATCGCGCTAATTGGCGTGGGGCTGTTCCTGCCCCCGATCAACTTGTACCAGCGTTTATTCGGACCGACCTTTGCGACTCTAACCTCGAACGCCAATGCGATTGCCGAAAATGGCTTCACACTGGCAGTGTACAATTTGATTGATGGTTCGCTCGACGTGTCGCTGAGTTCTGTACCGATGGATCGCTTCCTCGCCGGCGATATCAGCGCTGGAACGTGGATTCCCGACGCACTTGCTGCCGTCCCCCCTTCGCTAGCATTGCAAAGCCCGGTCTACAGCATCAAGACGTCGGGCAATGCCGCCACCGTGACCTTAAGTATCAACCTGCCTTCAAACGTGAATGCGGACATTCTCGACCTTTACGGTTGGAGCGCGCAGACGAATACGTGGCAGTTCATCCCCGCGCATCCCGCCGACGGTAAACTGCTTGGCACTGTGATTCACCTCCCAGATCGCGTCGCGCTGTTCCAATCCGCCCCGATCAATCAGCCAAGCGTGCTGGTCTCGCTCGACGTGACACAGGTCTTATCGTCCGACGTTGGGCGGTTGGCGACGATTGTCGCCCCAGCAGGCTTACAGCCCACGCTCGACGGCAAGCTGGCGGGCAATCTCGCGGCAGGGTTCGACCTCAATGCTGGCTATCTTGTCACGCCAGCGATCCGCAACTACGCTGACCCGCGCGCGACCGACCCCGACACAATTGCTACGATCCTCGCCAGCGGCTCGCTGCGGCGCGAACACGCCGCCCAAATCGCCGCCTTCGCGGGATCAGGCTACGACGGCGTGTTGATCGACTACCATGACTTGCCTGTCGCGCTCAGCGACCAGTTCAGCGCCTTTATTGCCGACCTCGGTCAGCAGCTTGATCAAGCCGGGCTGCTGCTGATCGTCGCCGTTCCCACAGCGGAGAATGTGAACAGCAGTTGGGACACCGGCGCGTACAATTGGCGCACGCTCGGCGCAGCCGCCGACTATCTGCAAATCAACCTTGATGCCGACCCGATGGGCTTCGTCCCCGGCGCGGATCGTCCCGTTGAGGCGATGCTCCGCTGGGCAGTAGGCGAAGTCAGCCGTGACAAAATTCTGCTCGGCTTGTCGGCACTCTCGCAGCGTCAAGTCGGGAGCAGTTTCACTCCCATCGGCTACGATCAAGCGCTTTCTGCGCTCGGTGACGTGCAAATCGATGCCGAAAAGACTGAAGCCGGAACGATCAACCCCGGCGCATCCGTCGAAGCACGGCTCAACGGTTATCAGGCGACCGCTGGCGCAGAGCCGAACACGATGCAGCCTTACGTTGATTACCTCGACGATACAGGGAACGCGGTCACACGCATGTGGTTGACAACCCCCGACGCCCTGCGCTACCGGATGGATCGGACAATGCCGTTCGTGCTGGGCGGCGTCGCCTTCGACGACCTGATGAGCAATGACATCGCGCAAGGTGTGCTCGACGCAATTCTCAACTACAAAATTCAGATTCCGTCGCTGCCCCGTTCGGCAGATTTAGCGCTGCGCTGGACGATTCAGGGCGTCAATGGTGTGATCGACACCGTCACCACCGGACTGAACGAAAGCCTCGTCGCGACCATCCAAGCGCCCGACGGCAACTACGCCATCAACGTCGAAGTCGTCAGCAACGACCAATCTGCCGCACAGCGCGGTGGTGCAGCGGTCGCCGTCTTTGCCCCGACGCCGACGCCTACTCCACTGCCGACCTCGACTCCCACGCCAACCCCGCGTCCAACCACCGCACCCGTTCAACAGGTCGCAGCCGTGCCATCCGGCGGCGGGCCGGAAGTCGAACGCCAGGGTTACTTCACCGCCGGGCGCGACGCTGCCTTCGGCGACCAGCCGCGCGGCA